>NZ_JBOFXD010000029.1:0-52707 GCF_051653945.1 Cetobacterium sp. | reverse complement strand
ATAACAATATAAACAATATATAACAATATAAACAACTATAAACAATGTAATTTTTTATACTTTATACTATTTAATAAAAAATAAACACTTATTAGTGAGGGTAACTTTAAAAATATTTAAAATTATATGATTTATTATTAATTAAAAATATTTAACAAAAAATAAAAAAACCAAGAAAATTATACTTTTCAAAAATAAAACTTCTTGGTTAAAATCTATAATGAATGTTTCCTAAAACTAATTTTATTATAATTTCCTTATATAATAAAAAACCTTCCTTTTGGGGAAAAGGAAGGTTTTTATAACACGGGGGAGTGTTAAAATAAAAAGATTTAAATAAATTTGGGGGGTATTAAATTTACTTAATCATCGGTTTCGATTAATAATACCATATTCGCACTATTATGTCAATAGTGTTTTTATTTAGAAAACATTTTTTCATTTTTTTCTAAATTAGAGCGTATTAAATTTAAGTGGTTTAAAATAGAAAATAAATAAGAATATCTAAATCAAATTCAAAATTTCAAATATAAAGTCAAAAAAAACTTGAAATTTTATGCCTTTTGACTTATGATTCAAATGTAAAGTTATTATTTTTTATAAAATAATTCAAAATAGTAAAATTAAAAAAGGTGGGGTCTATGAATTTAATATTAACTAAATTAAAAAATATGGATGAACAAAATATATTTGAAATAAGAAAAAGAGAAAAAATAACAAAATCTTCCGTATATATTTTAAAAATAGATTCAAATAAATTTTTAATCTCCAATACATTAATTGAATTTTTTAAAAAAAAAGATCTGAGAAACGAAGTTTTAGAATTTACACTAGAAGAAATATCTAGATTAATAGAAAGAAAATTATCAACTAAATATGAATTTATGGGAATATATAATCCTAATTTTCCTAAAAAAGTAAAATAAAAAATTATCACTTAAAATATTCATGAAAATTATAGTATAAAAAGAAGAGGAGAAATCAATAAAATTTTTTTTCATGTAACACATGTGTTACATGAAAATTATAAAAACTAGCTTAATTAAATTTGACTTTGAGAAAAGTGAGAGCTATACTTATAATGTAGCAGATAAAGGGAGGTATTTTATGAAAAAAGTATCTGGTTTCATTTTATGCTTAATTATAATTGGGTATTATTCAGTTCAAAATAAAAAAAATCAAAAGTTAAAAAATACTAGGAATCAATTGGCATATGAATATAATGTGAAAACTAATGATTTAAATAATAAATTAATATATGAGTATAATCTAAAAGAGAATAGCTCAAATAATAAATTATTATATCAATATAAATAAAAAAAACTGTTAACAGTAATTAAAAATTGTTAACAGTTTTTTTTGAATTAACTAAAGCTTTAAAATTTCACATCAAAATATTATTATATTAGATTTAAAGATAACTATCTGAAAACCAATCATATGTCATTCTAGACTCGTTGCCAGAAGACCCTTACTGACTTTGACTACAAAGAAGATACACCTGTCAAATTGCTTTTTAACAGGTATTAAGGCATGATTTACATCAGTCTAAATTAACTATTTAAGAAAAAAACATTCAGCTAAAATTTCGATATAAATTTCAGAAGAAGTATCAACTGTAGTTAAAAACATTGTTTTTCAAAATTAGTACTATAATTTACTTATAATCTCCATCCATGAATCTGTAGAAAGCAGGATTTACCCAAATTTCTTGAGTTATAATTTTTAAGTCTGATCCTTTTTTCATAAAATCAATGAAAGCTTTTGAATTTTTAGGAAGAGTTAGAACATTAGCTTCAAAATCTCCATTTTTAACTAAATGAGATATTAACATTTGATATCCCTCAATTTTATCTGTTTGTATAAATGGTTGCCACCATGATTTATAAATCAATCCCTCTTGATCTTTAGAATCTTTTTTTGCGTAAAGGTCAATAAGTTTTGTAAATTTAATTTTATCATTATTATTTGAGAATTGAAATTTTAAATCGTACTCTGTAGGAGTAACAACAATTTTTCCATCTTCTAAAATAATGTGAGTATAGTTTGGAGCTCCCCAATTTGGATTGTGTAAGAAAGCAGAGGTTTTAGGTTCTAGTTGAACTTTAGCATCAATACCTTCACCCTTTAAAAGAGCTATTAACTGTATAGCGTGTGTGACATCATTATGGCCATAGCTTACTGAAAGGTTTTTATCAAAATTAGCATAGTTATTGATATTTTTTAGATTATAGCCAGTCATAAGTCCATTAGCTAAAGCTACATTTAATTTTTCAAGTAAAAGATCATCTTTTGCAGGAACAACATTATTCCATTTTACTAAAACTTTTTCAAAAATATTTTTATCAAAAATATTTCCTAAAGAGTTTTCATTATTATCTAAAAAATCAAAAACATATTCTGTAATAGTTGAGTAATTTTTTTGGTTAAGCATTTCCACTGAAGTTATATTTAAATCAACTAGAACTGCTTTGTGTGAAAGATCTTCAGAAGATTCAGTTTTAATATTTTTATAACCTTTTAAACTTTTTTCAATTTTTTCTTTTGGATAAGTTTTTGCTAACTCTTGAAGTTTTAATTTTTCAATAGCTGAACTAGGTTCAGTAGCAGAAAAAGCTGTTAGATTTAAAAGTATAAGAGTAAGTAAGATTTTATTTTTCATTTTATTGTCCCTCCGAATTTTAATTACATTTGTGTAAGCATATTCATTACAATTTTAGCAGAGTTATCAGCTGCAATTGTAACAAAGTCATTATAATTCATGTGAGCACTACCATCAGCTTTGTCAGACATTGATCTAATAACTACAACAGGAACTTTGTATAAATTTGCAACATGAGCTACAGAGGCACCTTCCATTTCAACAGCCCATGCGCCAAAAGTTGTTTCTAGTGATTGAACAGTAGCTTTATCAGCAATAAATTGGTCCCCAGTAGCAATTGTACCAATATACACTTTATTTTTTCCTAAAACTTTTTCTGCGGAGTTCTTTGCAATTTTAATTAAAGTTTCGTCAGCTGAAAATTTTGTATCTATTGAACCAGGAACAGCACCTTTTTTAGTTCCAAAAACTGTAGTATCATAGTCGTGTTGAACTAAATAATCAGAGATAACTACATCTGTTATATTAAGATTATTATTAATAGCTCCAGCCACTCCAGTAAATATGATTTTATTTACATCATACTCTTCCATGGCAATAGTTGTTGACATAGCAGCATTTACTTTTCCAATTCCAGATTTAAAAACTACAACATCTTTGTTTTCTAATTTTCCTTTATAGAATGTAATAGAAGCTTTCTCCTCTTTTTTTACATCTTTCATTTGAGAAAGTAAAATTTTAATTTCAGAGTCCATTGCTCCAATTATAGCTATTCTTTCAGCTAAAGTTAAAGTAGATGTCAATAGTGTTAAAAGTAGTGTAAGTTTTTTCATTAAATTCTCCCCATTAAGTAATTTTATAGAAAATAAAAAAGAGCATATAAATCCTATGGGAATACATACTCTCATTATTAGCGATTATATTTATCCCTCATAGAGAACTATTTACGGTAGTTCGTAGAAACTCTCGGCCAATCCCAAGTATATATGAGTTTAATTGTGATTTTTATAACTTTTTTTCCTAAGAAAATGATATCATAAGTTTTTTAACAATGCAATAAAATAATATTTTTAAATGTTGAAATTGGAGTATAAATACATTAGAATTAAGATATATTATATAAAACAGATATATTTACTGCGAGGGATTGTTAAAAAGGAAAATAAGTTATAGAATAAGTTAGTTAGAAGAGAGGGGGAGATTACTATAAACAAAATGATTCTAATTTCCATATACATTTTATTTTTATTTACAATTCATGCTTCACCAATTGAGTTTGAAGATAAAAGTATAATATTAAAAAATGATTTTTATAGTATTGAAGCAGTTCAGATAAAAGAGAATAAAATAAAAATATATAAAGAGATTTCTAAAGAGCTTGGGCTTCAAATTAAAATCAATTTTGATGAAGACGAAGTTCCTCAAGAGATTTTAATTTTAGATGGCGGAGAAGAACTATCAGTAACGATAAAAAATTATGAGATTGAAAGTTTATATTTAAAAATGGGAGATACTAAAAAAGCGGTTCAAAAAGATGAAATTGATACAACTATTGTAGAAAATATAATGGAACAAATAAAATCGCCGTTTTTTATAGACGAATTATGGTATAGAATTCAAGAGAGGGAAAGAGTTGAAGAAAAATAATATGTTTTTAAAAAAAATCGAACTAAGTAGTGAAGAAGGCTATTACTCAATATATTATTTAAATAATAATGATGAGATAGAGTATTTAAATATTTCTTATAATAGTTTTATTAGTAGAGATGAAGATGAATATAAATATATAGAGTATTATTTAGATAATGAATATGCTTTAGAGTATTGGGAATTTTCTTTAGAGAATGTGGGAGTTATTAGAAGTATTTTTAATGAATCCTCTTATGAAGATATAACTTTTGATATAACTGATAAAAACATAATAAAGATAGAAGTTTTTGAAAACGCGACAAATAACTTAATGTCTCAGAGGATTGTAACACCTAGCGGATATAATACTCTTGTTATTAATCCAGCTTTAAAGGAGTATTGTGTAGAAACTTTTGAATTTGTAAAAAATGGATATCGTTATCTTTATAATGAAAAGGACATTTTACTAGAAGAGCAGGAGTATTCTAACGGTGAGATTGTTGGAACTTCTAAATATTATTATGAAGATGGAAGTTTAAAATTTTTAACAAATTTAAATCAAACAATAGAGTTTTACGAAACAGGTGAATTAAAAAGTAAAGTATATAAATTTAAAAAGTTTTCAAAAATTGTAGAATACTACTTAAATGGAAATTTGATGAGTATAGGAACTCTTAACAATAATAATGAATATGTTGGAATGGGATGGACTTTTTATGAAAATGGTCAACTTAAAAAAATATGTTCATATGTGGATAATCTAATTGATGGTGAGTATAAAGATTACTATGAAAATGGAGTTTTGAAAACTGATAGTTTTTATATTCTAGGAAAAGAAAATTGTGAGTTTAGAAGTTTTTATAACAATGGTCAGGCAGAATGTATTATAGATTTGGAAGATGGAAAACGTTGTGGACAGTTTTTAAAATACTATAAGTCTGGGAAATTAGAGGATGAGACTTATTATGCTAATAATGCTCCAATAAGTGATTCATACCTTTACTATGAAAGTGGAGGTTTGTATGCTAAGTTGTCTTATGAAGATGGACTAAGAGTTGGAATATCTCAGTGGTTTTATGAAACAGGAGAGTTACAATCAATTAGTAAATATGATTTAATTGATGGATGTTCATATTTAAACTATTCCAAGTCATATTATAAATCGGGAGCTATAGAGAGTTACATTCAGTGGGAGGATGCTCTTTGTGAACATAATCAAGAGGACTATTCATACAATATTATAAGAGGATATGAAAACTTAGATATTTCTTATTATGAGAATGGAAATTTAAGAAAAAAACAGAAAATAGTTGGAGAAAATAAATATTCAATAGAGCGTTATGATGAAAACGAAATTCTGACACAAAAAGGAACTTTCTTTAGAGATGAAAATGTTTTCTATTGGATAGGAGAGCTACGGACATTTAATCAAAATAGATCTCTAAAAATAGTGACAAACTATTCAGAGGACGGAAAATTTATAGATACACAAAACTATCTCAATGAGATTTTAGATAGTACTACAATTTATTTATCAGATGAAAAGGTATATAGATTTATAAGTTATTATCTCAATGGAAATATAAGGGAAGAGGGATATTATATTTACGAAGATAACTATAATAACGATATCTCTTGGATAGGAAATCATAATTTTTATTCAGAAGAGGGAAAATTAATAGAATATGAAAAATAAGATAGTAAATATGGGAAGTTTCAGAAAAGGGAGAGTATAGATGAGTAATTATATAAAATCAAATCAAAAAAATAAAGATTTTTTAGAAAGCAATGAAGAAAAATTATTAAAGTATATTGATAAAAAAGGAGAGTACTATCTAAATATTTTTAAAGGACCAAAAAATAAAACTAATTTTTGTGCCCTATTTCTAGGTCCATTATGGATGGGTTATAGACAAATGTATTTTGAAACTTTTATCGTTGGTTGTTGTGTTACTCTATTAGGTTTTTTAGCAATGATGTATGAGTTTTTTTCTTTAACAGTTATCTCTAACTCAACTATTAGAGGTTTAAATTATGCTTTAATGGGACTGATGGGATTTTTTGGTAACTATATCTATTTTTTATCTTTAAAAAGAAGGATAACTAAAGGTGATGAAAAAATAGGAGTTTCAAAAATAGGAATCTTATATGGATTTATTTTAGGTGTTTTAATGCCAATGGCTATTGCAGGAGCAACTGGAGTTATTTTAATGCTTTTATTAGGGGATTAGTATGAAAATTTCAAATAAAAAATTAATAATAGGAATTTGTATAGCTATTTTTATATTTTTAACATCTTTTACATCTAAAATTAAAAGAAGAGAGGGATATATAGGAATATATCCCTCTCTTAATTTCAAGATGAATAGTAATAGCACAGAGGGGACTTTATATGTTGTTATTGGAATGACTTTGGGACCTTTAGCAATTCCTATATACATGGTGGATAGAACATCGTCATTTATATATGATACTATTTTTTTTCCTATAGATGTATACAGAGATTATAAAGCTAGTAATGGAAAATTTATTGAATATTATGAGGAGGAGTTTAGAGTTGAGTGGATTGGAAGAGGAAAAATAAAGCCACTTTATACTGACAAAAAAAGATTGGAATATACTTTAAAAAATGGAAAACATGTAGGTGAGTATTATGAATATTTTGAAGATGGAAGTATCAAAGAGTTTTCCAATTGGAAAAATGGAGAGTTAGATGGAGTGAAAAAGACATATTATTCATCTAAAGAGATTCAAACAGATGAGATGTGGAAGGATAATCAATTAATCTCT
Organism: Cetobacterium sp.; assembly: GCF_051653945.1. Taxonomy (GTDB): domain Bacteria; phylum Fusobacteriota; class Fusobacteriia; order Fusobacteriales; family Fusobacteriaceae; genus Cetobacterium_A. The sequence goes on along the minus strand of NZ_JBOFXD010000029.1, from coordinate 45,686 downwards.
TTAGTTTATTATGGTTCTAATGGAAAAATATTAGCCAAAATTTCAAATGAAGTACCTTTAAATATATTTTTAAAAGAAGAGTATGAGTATTTAAAAGATGTTACAATAGTTCAAGTTTTAAAATATGATTCTCCAATTATATTTGATATTAATGAAGTTAATAAACTTGGAAATGGAATATGGATAAAAACACAAAACTTTAAAAATAATAGATTGGTTTACGAAGTTATGGATACTTATGTTGATGATAAAAGAACTGGCTTTAAAGAGATTGAGTATTCAGAAAATGGAGATATTATTTATCAATGTATTTTAAGTGAAGAGGAAGAAAACGAATTATATAAAAAATTTTATAAATCTGATAATTAAATAACAATTTATAGAAATGAGGGGAAATGGGAGAGCTTTTAATAATTACATTTTTTATTATTTTGTGTTATCTATGCTATGTTTATGATAGCTTTTATTCTGAACCAGTTACTAAGGAAAAATTAGAAAGTATTAAAGAAACTAGAGAGATTTTATCTAAAAAAGATTTACTTTTATTAAATGGAATTTACAAAAATATATTCTTATTAAAAAATAAGAGAACTGTAACTATTTTAGAGGGGAAGGTGAAAAAAAAAGATAGAAGCTTTCGTGGGAAATATGGGATTAAGTACACATATCCTTTTGATTATATTAATGATTGGAAAATAAATATTTTTAACACTTACTTTATAAATAAAAATGAGTTCTTTTTAAAAGAAAATGAAGTTGTAACTTTAAAAGGAGTTGTTGCTTTAGGTAGTTTTTATGTTATTGAGATAAATGGATTTAATATTTTAGATTATGTTAAAGAGATTAAAAGTTTTCCAAGTGAAAGAGATAAAACCGATCCAATTTTTAGCAACATTATTTTATCTTTTATACTTTTATTTGTTGCTTTTTTTAATCCTTTTTCAAAACTAACAACTATATTCACTTCGGTTGTTGTGGGATGTGCTATTGTTTTCAATCTAAGAGGCATAATTTTTTCAAAACTATATAAAATTGGAAATAAACTATGTAAGATAGAGTACTTTCCAACTTTTTCAATAGATGATGTTATAACTAATGGGAGATTGACTACAAGAGTTAGTCGTCTTAGATGTATTGAAATTTTGATTTTTGCAACTTTAATAGTGAGTTTAATTTTTTCATTTAAAACTTTTAGAATCTATGGCGATGGATTACATAGATATACTAGAAAAGAGATAGTTATTGAAAAAAGTAAAGAGTATGATTTTTCAGATTTTGAAATAGGGGACAAGTTAATTTTAAAAAAAGTTCAAGCTATGTCAAATAATTCGGCTGATATAATTTATATTTTAAAAAAAGAAAATCCAAGTGAAGATGAGAAAATAGTTACCCTACTTGAAGAGCTTCCACTGTACCCTTTGAGAAGGGATAATGTTATTCAACTGAGTGATGTTTATAATTTTTATGAAAAAGAGATTGAGTTTTTAAAAGAGCATAGAGAGATTAGAAAAAATGATTTTATGTTTAAAATAGATTTGATGCCTGAAAATATAAGACGTTATTATAGTCTTTCAAATGAAGGTGTCAGTTATGATTTATTAAAAAGAAATTCAAAACAAATTTTAAAGTTTATAAATGGAACGGAGTTTAGTGCAGCAGGGATTATCACGAAAAAAAATAAAATGACTGAAGTAATAACTTTAGATGCCTCTAAAAAAGATTTTAGTGAAAAGGAGTTTCAAAATTTAAGAGTGATGTTTAAACTTTATATTTTAATCACTCTGTTATATCTATATCTATTTTTTACATATCTCTATAAGTATTGGTTTATAAAAAATAGATTGGAGAACACTGAAGATATTTAGGAGAGATAGATGAAAAAAAAACGTGGATTTAAAATTATTTTATTTGGAACTATTGTCTTTGCTTTTTTTAAAATTTTCCTCGGTTATGAAAAAAATCCGCCTGAGATTTTTGGAGATACTATCCGTTGGAAAGGGAGTACCTACATTATCTCTCAGGGAGGGCATAAAGAGGGAGAAGGAATAGCCAAGGGGGATGGATTTTCCCTATTTAGTGTAGGAGATCCAACTGAAACTTTTATAGTTTACAGATCTTTTTTAGATAATGCACTTTATGTAAGGGAGGATTCTAAGGTACCTACAGAGGGAAAGATAACTAAACTATCTTGGGGATATAAAATTTTTACTGATAAAGAGTTGTGTGATGCTATTTCGAAAATATTGGAAGAGAGTAAAAATTTAGAAATAAATAGATATGAATCAGAAGATCCACTTTTTAGATTAAAACCAGGTCTAGTTATGAGGAACTTATATGTTGCATATGAAGATACATATGTTCCAACTGAATATAAGGGAGAGATAGGAGTTATTAATGGGAAGTGGGCAATAACAACTAGTAGGGAAGAGGAGATTGTGAAGAATAAAGTTCTATATAAAGCTAATTATATTTTTATTCCAGAAAACTATGTGAATGTTTTAGAAGACTACTTAAAAATAGGGGTGTAGTATGAATAAATTTTATTATAAACTTTTAATACCTATGATTTTTTTGTTTCAATTAAATTTATATGGAGATTCAATCCACAAAGATTTAGAGTTGGAGTTGTATAAAGATAAGACAATTAGAATTAATGGAGTTTTAAAGTTTGAAAAAAATAAAAATAGATATGATGTTATTTTTGAAATACCTGAAGAAAATTTGAGTACAGTTTTAGACACTTTAAATATGAAAAAAGAGATTAAAAGTGTCTTTTTATATGACCTTAACAAAGATAATATTAAAGAGATATTTGTTATTTATAATGAAAATAATAAAAACTCTTTAGAGGGGTATTCGTTAGGGAATTTATATATGGGAGGGAATGAGTATGAAGGCGAGGAAGTGATAGACTTTTTTAAAACCCTTAATATTGCTACATCTCAAAAGTTAAATAAAAAAATTGAAAATATTCAAAATTTCAATGCTAGTTTAGCTAAAAAAGAGTTAGAGCAGCTAGTACCTTACTATAAAGTTGTAAATTTTAATGATTATAATATTTGGGATGTTTCAAAACGAGTGGGAAGAGATGAGTATAATAGTAAGGCTTATCTCTATCAATACGAACTTATTCCTCAAGATTATGAAAAATTTGATCTCCAAAAATACTTTAAAATCTATTCACTTGATAAATTGAATTTTATAAAAAATATCGGAAGTAGCGTGATATTTAGTGATGGGAATTACTATTTTCTTTTTCAGATTCAAAGATTGGGACTAATAACTTTAGAAGAAGTTTTTCAAGGGGAGATATCAGAGAAAAGTATTCTAAGAAATGGAGAATACTTTAATGAATATGAAAATGGAAATTATGAAAAGAATAGTAAAACTGGAATTTGGAACTCCTATGAGTATTCAGAGGAGTTAAAGCGTTACCTTCCTGTGAAAAAATATTTTACCAGTGGAGTGCTGAGTAGAAAAGATGTTCTATATAGAAGATCAGAAGAGCTTCATACATTTTCTTCAACATCTTATAACTCTAAAAATGAAGTAGTGGAGATAAAATATTTTGAAGAAAATGGAGAGGTATCACAAGTTAAAACTTACAAAGACTCTATTTTGGAGAAAGTTGTAAACTATTCTCACTATAAAAGAGAGTATTCAATATATGATAAATTAGTTAATCCCAAAACTGGATATGAGTATTATAAAGCTCGTGAGTCTTTAACACAGTTTAAAGATTTAAATCTTTTAGATGCAAAATTGGAAACTGAGGAGCTTAATCTGTATTCTCTAAAGAACTCTAATAATAAAGAGATTTTTATAGTATTTCAAAACTACTCTCCTGGAAAAACTTCTCAAGATGGGATTCGTTGGTATGAAGACCCACTTAAATATTTTGGAATAAAAGAGATTTTTTATGGAAAGAGAAAAAATGAAAAAATAAAATCCTATGAAGATATAGTCAAAGATGGGTACTTTGAAGAGTTTAATTTAGGATTTTTCCCAGGAGCAGCTTCTATAACAGGATCACCATGTAATATAGAAACTGTTATAAAAAGTGGATATTTTGAAAATGGATTGGAAAATGGAGTTTGGAAAAACTATGATTCTTCTAGAGGAGATTTAATATCATCTTTTAATTACGTTAAAGGAGTATTAGAAGGACCCTATGAGATATACTTTTCCAATGGAGCTCTAAAAGAAAATGGAGAGTATAGAGATGGGATAAAAGTTATTTTGTGGGAAGCTGGACCACAATATTGGCCATCATATTAGTTAAAATAAAAATTGTATTTGCTACCTCCTCAATGGATATTTTAAAGTTTTATTCGATAAGAATACAAAGTTTCTTTCTTATAAATTATTAAAGAATACAAAAGCAAAAGGAAAATTAAAGATAGAACGTAATAGATTAGTTAGAGAGATTAAAAAAAGAAAAAATATTCAAATAAAGTCAGTTTAATAAAAACTCCTGAGGTGACAGATGAAAAGAAAATTTAATATTTTAAGATATATTGGACCAGGATTATTAGTTACGGTAGGATTTATAGATCCTGGAAACTGGGCTGCTAATATAGCTGGAGGAAGTGTATTTGGCTATGATCTTTTGTGGGTAATAACTTTGGGAACGATAACATTAATTATTTTACAACATAATGTAGCTCACTTAGGAATTGTAACAGGAGATTGTTTGGCAGAATCGATTAAAAAGAATTTTAATCCTGTAGTTTCTAAAGTTATTTTATGGAGTGCAATTTTAGCTAACATATCAGTTTCTTTAGCTGAAATTTTAGGAGTTGCAATAGCTTTACAGATGTTATTTAAAATTCCAATTTGGCTTGGAAGTTGTATTGGAGTTACTATTTCAAATATAATGATTTTTACAAATACTTATAAAAAACTTGAAAAATTTATAATAGGATTTGTATCTATAATAGGATTTTCTTTTATATTTGAATTAAACTTGGTAGAGGTAAATTGGGAGAAAGTTTTGGTAGCATCAGTTGTTCCAAATTTAAATCCATCTTCAATTTTAGTGGCACTTGGAGTTTTTGGAGCTATTGTTATGCCACATAATTTATTTTTGCACTCAGAAATAATTCAAAGTAGAGAGTGGGATTTATCCAATGAAAAAGTTATAAAAAGGCAGTTTAGATATGAGTTCTTCGATACATTTTTTTCTATGATTTTAGGTTGGATAATAAATTTAAGTATGTTTGTACTGAGTATAGCTTGTTTTTACTATAAAAAAATTGAGGTAACAGATTTAAGTCAGGCTCATGAATTATTGATTCCATTATTGGGAAATAAGGCTGCATTAATATTTGCTTTAGGCTTGTTTTTCTCTGGGTTTTCTTCATCAATTACAGCGGGGATGGCAGGAGGAACAATCTATTCTGGAATATTTGGAAAAAATTATGATATAAAGCAAAAAGAAACAGTTCTAGGAGTATTAATAACTTCCTTAGGGGCTCTATGTGTTATATTTTTAGTTAAAGATGTATTGCATGCTTTAGTATATTCTCAAGCAGTTTTATGTTTTCAACTACCATTAACAATAGCATCACAGCTTTATTTAACATCTAACGAAAAAATTATGGGTAGATTTAAAAATACTATTTTAATAAACGTTTTAATACTGAGTATTGGTCTTATTATAACAGGTTTAAATTTATACCTTTTTATCAAATAGAAATTACAAAAAAGTAAAGGAGCCTCTGGGGGGATAGAGGCTCCAATGGGGGATTAAAATTATTTTACTTTTAACACTTTTTATAATATTTAGACCGCAGGTTTTATAAAAAAGTTTTAAAAATTATAAATTTTTGTTAAAATTTCAAAAATGTTACTTTTTTAATTTAATATGTAACAATTTTTTCCATTTAATTTAGCTTGGTATAGTAGCTTATCAATTTCAGTATAGTTTTCCAGATAACTTTTATCTAAATCTATTTTTTGAGCACCCACACTTATTGTAAGATTGGGCTCTAAATTTAATTCAGAAAGTTTTTCTAATATCTCTTTTAAAATATTATCAACTTCTTTAAAGTTTCGATTTATTAATCCAGCAAATTCATCTCCTCCCAGTCTAAAAAATGTACTTTCAGGATAACTATTTAAAATTTCACCTAAACTTTTCAAATATTGATCTCCCTTTGCATGACCATAATTATTGTTTAAATCTCTTAAATTATCTAAATCAATTAAAATAAGATAATACTCCTTAGATTTTTTATTGTAAATACTGTCAATCATTTTTAAAAATTTTCTTCTGTTGAATAGTTCTGTTAAAGAGTCAATTTCTGCAAAATGCTGTTGTTCAAGTTCTTTTGTAATATCTTTTGCTACTCCTAAGATTCCTCCATCAACGGCTTCTTTTAAAACTTGGAAGCTACGGTCACCGTAAGTTTCTATACCAACATAAGAACCTTTTTCTAAAGTATTTAAATCCCCTTTGAGACATTGGTGATATAGATGTTCAGGTAATAACTCTTCATCCAGTTTTTCATAAATCTCTTCTTTTTTTAATCCAAACATCTTTGTACAGCTTTCATTGACATATTTATATTTAAAGTTTGCATCCTTGAAAAAAATAAGATCATTGGCTTTATCTAAAAGTTTAGCCAAATATCTTTTCTTTTTTTCATCTTCACTTAGATTAAAAAATTCAATAATTATATATTTATCCATTTTATAGATTCTACAATTTGACTTCATTGTATTTTTTTTAGAATGGAATTTAAGATCATATAAAGTTTGTGTTTCTCCAGTTTTTATAACTTCTTCAATTTTTAAATTGATAAAACATTTTGGACAATCTGGTGTTTTTTGACATTCAAATTCATCAGTTATTGTGTGAAGACACTTTAAATAATTTCCTAATATTTTATTTTGTCCCAATCCATAAGTTTGTTCTATTTTTTTGTTAGTATATAGAACTTTTCTTTGTAAGTTTAAAATTATAAATCCGTTTTCATTTTGTTCTAATATTTTTTTAAAAATCAAATCTTCTAACAAGTACTTCCCTCCAAATAAAAAAGCTACAGTTATTATACTGTAGCTGGCTACCATTTTACAGGCCCTATAGTTTTGCGTCCTATAATTTCTTATAGTTTGCCGAATATATGAATCTCTTTGTAATATTATACCCTATTTTAGTATTATTTTCCATGATTTTTATTTATTTTTAGGTTTTCTAAAAAAATTTGATTTTTTATAAAATTTTTTATATTATATGATTTAGCATATTTTTTTAAAAAAGGAGAGTTTAAAATGTTTAAAGTGAATAGTGAAAAATGTATAAGTTGTGGAGCATGCATAAAAGATTGCCCTGTTAGAGATATCGAATTTATTGAAAAAAAAGCTTCAATAAAAAACAGTGCTTGTGTTAAGTGTGGACATTGCATTGCTATTTGCCCAACAAAAGCTATTTCTACAGATGATTATGATATGAATGAAGTAATTGAATATAACAAAGATGATTTCGATATTGAATCAGATAATCTTTTAAATTTCATAAAATATAAAAGAACTATAAGAAACTTTAAAAATCAAGATATAGAAAATGAAAAGATTTTAAAAATAATAGAAGCTGGAAGATTTGCACCTACTTCTGGAAATACGCAAAATGTAAAATATATAGTAGTAAAAGATAAACTTCAAGAACTTAGAAAAATGACTTTAGAAATATTAAATGATTTTGGAAAAGAAGTTTTAGAAAGCTCAATAAATAAGTTACAAATAAGATATGCTAAGATGTGGATTGAAATGTATAATGATTATATTTCAAATCCTTTAGGAAATGATAGATTATTCTATAAAGCACCAGTTTTAATAGTAGTTACATCAGAGAACCCTTTAAATGCTGGGATAGCTTCAGCTAATATGAAGCTTATGATTGATACCTTAGGATTAGGATCAGTTTTTAGTGGCTTTCTTATAAGAGCTTGTGAAAGAGATCCTAGTATAAAAGAGTTTTTAGGAATTAAGGAAAATCAAAATATAGTTTCTTGCATGATAGTTGGGTATCCTAATGTAAGATATTTTAGAACAGTACCTAGAAAATCTCCAGATATTACATGGAAATAGATTGAACAAAGAGATATATTAAATCACCTTCAAATAACTTAAAAGTTCTTAAATTATTTATAAATTTTTTAGGAAAATATAAGGCTACATTGTATAATAATCTTAATTATTATAATTTGAATTATTATAATTAAAATTATATAATATAGATGAGGTGATATTATGAATTTTATAAATAGACAAAAAGAGATGAAAACTTTAAATAGGGAGTTTGAAAAAAACTTAAGTTTCACTGTCATCTACGGTAGAAGAAGAGTGGGAAAGACAACTCTTATAAAAGAGTTTATAAAAGACAAGAAAGCTTTTTATTTCTTTGCAGATAAACAGAATGAAACGATTCAAATAAATAGATTTAAAAATCAATTGGGGGAGTACTTCAATGATGATTTTGTAAAAAAGATTGAGATAAAAGATTGGGATACATTATTTGATTATTTTATAAATAAACTTGGAGATGAGAAGTTTGTTTTAGTAATTGATGAGTTTCAATACCTTTGTATGGTAAATAAAAGTTTCTCATCTATATTCCAAAGAATTTTTGATGAGAAGTTAAAGGATAAAAATATTATGATAATTCTTTGTGGGTCCCTAATATCTATGATGTACTCAGAGGCTTTAGCTTATGATAGTCCACTATTTGGAAGAAGAACAGCTCAGATAAAGTTAAAGCCAATAGATTTTAAATATTATCCAGAGTTTTTTAAAGAGAAATCACACCATTCATTAATTGAGATGTACTCAATCACTGGAGGAATTCCAAAATATATTTTAAGTTTTAATAGAGAGAGAACTCCTCTTTGGAACATAGAACATAATATTTTTGATAGAGATAACTATTTGTACTCTGAGCCTAAATTTTTACTTCAAGAGGAAATAAACGATCTGTCTAGATATTTCTCTATTTTACAATCTATAGCTGTTGGGAATACAAAGATGTCTTCTATCTCATCACAGCTTGAGATTCCATCTAATGGGTTAACTCCATATATCTCTAAGCTTATAGAATTAGATATTCTTGAAAAAGAGATCCCTGTAACTGAGGATATAAAAAATAGTAAAAAGGCACTTTATAAGATAAAGGATAACTATTTGAACTTTTGGTTTAACTATGTTTATCCATACCAAAGTTATTTGGAGATAGAAAACTTAACCTACCCTTTAGAAAAGATTAAAACTACTTTCGACCTTTGGGTTTCAAAAGTCTACGAGGATCTTTCAAGGGAAACTTTAATGTGGGATAGTAAAATTCCATTCCCTATAAAAAACCTTGGGAGATGGTGGGACAAAAATGAGGAGATAGATATAGTTGCTCTGGGAGAGGATGAAGTTTTATTTGGTGAATGCAAGTGGTCAAATAAGCATGTGGGTTTGAGCGTTCTTTATAAACTTAAAGAGAAAGCTAAAGCTGTTAAATGGAAAAATGGTTCTCGTAAAGAGTACTATATGTTATTTTCAAAATCTGGATTTAGTGATGAACTTATAGAGGCTAGTCAAAAGGATTCTACAATTATTTTAAGTGATTTTTAAAATAAAATAGATAAAAAATCTTGTATATAAAAACGGAAGCCTTTTAAAAGCTTCCTTTTATTTTTTATATAAGGTATTTTTAATTTTTTCCCCAAACTTTTTCTAAAAATTGATCTCTACCAGAACGATATCTATAGTACTTATATCTTATAGGATTTTTTTTATAATAATCTTGGTGATACTCTTCAGCAACATAAAATTTATCAAATGGAAGAAGTCTGACATTTATCTCAGAAAAATGTCCTTCTTTTTGTATTTGATTTAAAGCTTTTTTTGCAAGATTCTCCTCATTTATATTTTGATAGAAAATAGCTGGAGAATACTGATATCCTCGATCTACAAACTGCCCATTTCCATCAGTGGGATCAACTCCCTTTAAAAAACTATGTAGCAGTTGAGAATAACTAATTTTGTCACTATCATATTTTACCTCTATTGATTCAATATGCCCTGTAGTTCCACCAGACACTTGATCATACGTAGGATTTTTTATGTGTCCACCTGAGTATCCAGAAATTACATCTACAACTCCAGGAACTTTTTCCATATCAGCTTCTGTACACCAAAAGCATCCTCCAGCTAAATAGGCTACTTTTATCTCAGCCATAGAAACTGTACTTAAAGTCATCATTGATATTAGTAAAAATTTTATCTTATTCATAAGTATTTCTCCTCAAAATTTAAATTTTTTCTTATATATTCATTACTAAAAATATTAATAAAAACCTTTAATAAGTAAAAATATTATTATTTTTAATAGATTTTATTGTAGTTGATATGATAGACATAGAGAGGACATGTACAATATCAAAATTTAATAAAAATGAGTTTAAATATTTGCAAAGATGGTCAAGATAAGGTATATTAAGTTTGAGATAAAATTAGAAAAATTTTAATTGGAGGGACGGATGTTAGATAAAAAACAGGAGTTTAAAATTAGAATTGCAAAAGAAGAGGATATAAGTTTGATTTTAAAATTTATAAAAGAGTTAGCTGATTATGAAAAATTACTTTCCGAAGTAGTAGCAACAGAGGAGATTTTGAGAGAGTCTCTCTTTAAAAGAAATATGGCTGAAGTCATAATAGCAGAATTAAATGGAAAGCCTATAGGGTTTGCTTTATTTTTTCATAATTTTTCTACATTTTTAGGGAAACCTGGGATATATTTAGAAGATTTATACGTAAAGCCAGCTTTTAGGGGAAGAGAGTTTGGAAAACAGATGTTAGGATATTTGGCTACTTTATGTGAGGAAAGAGATTGTGGAAGACTAGAGTGGTGGTGTCTTGATTGGAATAAGTCGTCTATTGAATTTTATAAAAAATTAGGGGCAGAGTCTATGGATGAGTGGACAACATTTAGAGTAACTGGTGAAAATTTAAAAAAATTATCTGAAAATTATAAAAAGATTTAAAAGCTAATAGATTCTATTTAGAAAGGAGAAGCTATATGGATGAGAAAAGATTTCAAGAACTTTTGAATAAAGAAACATTAACTCTTGAAGAAAAGAAAGAGTTAGAGGCTTTTTTAAGTGAAATGAGAAAGTGTAGTTTTAAGGGATGAAGTAATTGATGAAAGGGTCTTTCAAAATAATATTAAAACACTGAGTGTAGTGTAAACAAAGAGGCAATCTTTATCATCAAAGTTTGCCTCTTTATAAATAAGTTATATTTCCTAAAAATCTAAATTATTACCACTTTAATAGAATCGCTCCAAAAGACAGTCCCCCACCAAATCCAACTAAAATAATATAGTCTCCTTTTTTTAAAAGATTATTTTTGTTTAATTCATCCAAAGCAATAGGTATTGAACCTGCTGAAGTATTAGCATAATTTTTTATATTTATATAAAACTTCTCTTTAGGTATTTTTAAATTTTTAACAGCGGCATCAATTATTCTTTGGTTAGCTTGATGAGGTACAATATACTTTATTTCATTTAAAGATACTTTAGCTGAATTTATAACAGATGAAATAGAAGTATTTATGGCATTTATAGCGAATTTCATAACCTTTGGACCAAGCATTTCTAGTTTAAAAAATTCAAACTCATTTTTTAAATTATTAAATGGTGTTTTATAAGAAATATTTTTTAAGATTAAAGAATTTTCAGTGTCATCAATATTATCTAAAAATGTTGAGATAATTCCAGAAGTGTCGTTTATATCATAGGATAATAAAACTGAACCAGCACCGTCACCGAATACAATTGCAGTTCCTCGATCTTTCCAATCTATAAGTTGACTATTCAAATCTACTCCCACAACAATGCCTTTTTTAATACCTAAATTTTTCATCATACTTTCTGCAACTGATAAAGCATATAAAAATCCAGAGCAAGCAACATTAATATCAAATGTGATACAATGGTCAATTTTTAAAGCTTTTTTTATATTTGCAGAAACTGTTGGAATAATAGTGTCTGGTGTCATTGTGGCACAGATAATTAATCCAATTTCAGATAAATTAATATCATTTTCTTTAAGCAAATCTTGACAAGCTTCAATAGATAGAGAAGTTGCTGTTTCATTTGTAGAAATAAATCTACTAATTATACCAGTTCTATCTTTAATCCATTCGTCAGTAGTGTCTAAAATTTTTTCTAAATCAAAATTTGTAATTTTTTTATATGGAACTTTTTTTCCTGTTTTGATAATTTGTACTCTCATAAGGGCTCCTTTAGAATTTGATATTTTTTATTAAAGATTAATTTTTCTAGATAAAGGTATTAAATTATAAAGTTAAAATATTATACATGAATTAAAAAAAATAAACTATAAAAAATCTGAATTTGATGACCACGGCAATCCTTATCCAATTTTACATATGAAATTAAATAAGTAAAGAGAAGTTTCAAAAAAGGGAAAGAGCCTCTAGGGGGGAGGCTCTTTTTTAGGGGATTAAATTATATTACTACTTTATAACACTTTTTATAATATTTAGACAATAGGTTTGATAAAAAAGTTTTAAATTTAATTTATTTTTTTAATATTTTTAATTATAAATAAAAAATTATTCAGCGACCACTATAAATCTTTTAAATCTTCCCTTTGTAACAACACATCTATCAACTATTTTAAATCTAGCTTTAGCTATCATTGAATCGTGCTCTTCAAAAGAGATTAAAATTATTTTATTTGAAATTCTTCGAGCTGTATTAATTATATCTTGTTGTTCATCTTCAGAAGTATGACTAAAAAGACCATAAGGAATATCGATTATAGAACTATCATACTTCTTTTTTATGTTATGCATATCGTCATTTACAACGATAGGTTCAAATCCATAAAATTCTAAATTAATATTTGCATTTTTAGCAATATGTTTATTAATTTCATAACCCTCTATTTGATACCCAGCATCTAGTGCTTCAACTATTGTAGTTCCAACTCCACAACAAGGGTCTATAATAGTTTTTTCTTTTAAACCATTGTTAGCAATATTAACAACAGCTTTAGCGACTTTAACACCTAATGAATTAGAATAAGAACACGGTTTATTGTCATGAGCATGCCATTTATAGTTATTTTTATTATCAATACCAAATAACCATTTACCGTCAACTTTAGTTACACCAAAATTAAATTCAGGATTTTTAAAATTATGAGTACCTATAATATTCATAGAAAGTTTTTTTATCAAATCTAACCTTTCCTCATAAGAAACATTATTGTTATTATTTAATCTTACATATTCTAGTTTAAAATTATTATAAATTGTTGTATCTTTATTAATTTCAACTAAAAGCTCCTCTATAGTATCTTTCTCATACAGAATATCTAAACGAGTCTTTATAAAAGGACTATTAGATGGATTAAATTCTATATTTGAAAATAAAGTTTTTTCATCGGGTATTTTTCCAAAAACAGCTCTCATTTCTAATAGACAAAGCTCTTCTTCAAATGTTGGATAATTGACTATATACATATACTTTAAAACTTGATTCATATTTCACGTTCCTTCTAAATTTATTTTGTTAAATAAGTATAAAATATTTTATGTTAATTATCACAGTTAGTCTATAAATTTTTAAAATACAGGATTGTTTCATTATCAGACACATAGTATAAGTTGTTGTATGTATAGATTACATATAAAATATTTTGTATAAAATTAATAACATTATTTTCAAAAAATAAACATTTAAAAATAAAAAAACTTGATTTAAATTTAGATGTATGTTATACTTAAGAAGTAGTAAAGATATAGACAAGTTAATAAAAGATTTTGAAAGACTATTTTAAATGAGTACTTTTTTAGAATGTTATTATGTTGAGTTGTTTGTTACTAACAAAAAATAACGGAGGTACTTAGATGAAAGGTACAGTAAAATGGTTTAACGAAGAAAAAGGGTTTGGATTTATAACTGGTGAAGATGGGAAGGATGTTTTTGCACATTTTTCACAAATAAAAAAAGATGGATTTAAAACTTTAAAGGAAAATGAAGAGGTAGAATTTGATGTTGCTAAAGGTGACAGAGGATTACAAGCTGAGAATATTATATCAAAATAATAATATATCAAGAGTTCCATTGAGGAACTCTTTTTTTATACTAAATTTCAGAGGTGATTGATATAGAGCAAATTAAAATTGAAAAATTGGAGTTTTATATACTGAAAGTTTTAAAGCAATTAAAAACGGAAGAAGAAATTTATTCTTATTTTGAAAGGTATATTTATGGAGTCTTTACTAAAAAAAATATTAACAATCTTAACTTAAAAACATTTGATTATAAAAAAAATATTAAGAATGCAATTACACTATGGGAAATATTATATTTATCACTATGTAAATATAATATGCAAAAAAGTACTGTTTATGTCTATCTAAAAGAATTAAAATTTTAAATACTTACTTAATATAGGGTTCACTTTATTGTGAGCTACTATTTTTTATTTACTTTTATATTGTTTACTTGCGTAAATTCAAGATTTTGAATACTACCACTACTATAATCTAAAGAATAAGTCTCTTTATTATCTAAAGAGATGTAATAAGTTCGAGTATCTTTTGGAACTATAAACTCAATAATATTTTCATGTTCTTTCAGTACAATACTTTCTTTTCTAACTAAATCAGCCTTTTTATCAGCTATTCTATTATCATATGCAAAAAGTAAAACTGTTAAATTATCTTTAGGTACAATATTTCCAATAAGATTTATTTTAATTGAGTTTTCTTTTTTCTCTTCAAGACTCTTACAACCTAATAAACTGGACATTATTAAAATTAATGTTAACCATATTTTTTTCACTTTGTAACCTCCTTTTTTATAAAAGTATTATATCATATAAAATTAGAAATTTTTCAAAAAAGGAGGAGAGCCTCTCTTGGGGGATTAAAATTATATTATTACTTTTTTTTAATAAAAAATTGAATTATAAAATTTAACAAGCTCATCTTGAGTATTTTTATATAAAGAAAAATAGTATTACGAACAAAAGTTTAAAAAAAGTTATCTAGAAATACTTTAGAAAAAATGATACCATATTAAGAATAGATAAAGAGTTCGTGTCTTTTTAGACATTAAAAAGGAGAGAAAATATGAAAAGAAAATTGAGATTATTATATTTAGTTATAGTAATAATTTTGGTAGCTTCTTGCAATAAAAAGGAAAAGAGTGAGATTAAAAAAGAGGTTATTGCAGCTCAGGTAGGTGCAGCTAAAAGCTTGGATCCTCAGGGAACTAATGATAAGAGATCACTTGAAGTTATAGTCCAAGTTTACGATACTTTAGTAGAAGTAGATAAAAACATGGAGTTAAAAGATGGTTTAGCTGAAAATTGGGAATACGTCACTCCTACTAAAATTAGATTTAAACTAAAAGAAGGTATTAAGTTTCATAATGGGGATTTATTAAAAGTTGAAGATATTATATTCTCTTTAAATAGAGTTAAGAATTCTAAAATAGTTGGAGCAATTGGTGAAAGCATTGAGAGTATTGAAAAGATAGATGATAAAACTTTTGATATAAATACAAAATATCTTACGAAAACACTTTTAAAATTTTTAGCTGATCCAGGAGCTTCAATTGTGAGTGAAAAGGCTGTTAATGAGTATGGAAATAAATTTGGTCAAAACCCTGTTGGAACAGGGGCTTTCGTCTTAGAAGAATGGGTAACAGGGGACAAGATTGTTTTAAAAAGTAATAAAGAACATACTTTTAAAAATCCAAATATTGATAAGTTAGTTTTTAAGAGTATTCCAGAAGCTACAAATAGAGTTATTGGATTGGAAACAGAAGAGATTGACGTAGCTTATGCTGTTTCTCCTATTGATGCAGAACAAGTTATAAAAAATCCTAAATTGGAGTTAATGACAGTTAATCCATTGGCAATAGAGTTTATAGGGTTCAATTTGAAAGATTTAAAGTTAAAAGATGAGAATTTAAGAAAGGCAATAATCTATGCTCTAAATTCAGATGAAATATTGGGAACAGTTTTAGGAACATATGCTGAAAGTATAAATTCACCTTTAGCTAAGAATATGTTTGGGTACACGGAGAATAGAGTTAAGTATAGCCAAGATATAGATAAAGCTAAAGAGTATTTGGATAAAGTTGAAAATAAGGAGGATTTAAATCTCTCTATAACAATTCATAGTAATAGTGATAGTATGCAGATATCCCAAATAATTCAAGCACAATTAAAGGATATTGGGATAAATTTAACTATAAACCCTTTAGAGTGGGGAACTTTTATAAGTGAAACATCTAATGGAAAGCATCAGATGTTTCATTTGGGAAAAACATCACCAACTGGTGATGGAGAGGAAGCGTTAACTGTTTTCAATGAGAAGTTTATAGGAGCTCCTGGAAATAGATTTTTCTATTCAAATCCAAAAGTTAATGAACTTTTAACTTTAGCTAAAGAGGAGATTGATGATAAAAAAAGAGAGGTTTATTATCAAGAGGTTTGCCAAATAATTCAAGAGGAAGGGGTTATGGCAATCTCATTTACAAGAAAAGTTATTGCTGGAGTTAATAAAAACATATCAAATTTTGAACCACATCCAAGTGGGATGCACAGATTTTATAACGTTGGAAAAGAGTTAAAATAATTATAGAAAAAAGATTAAGGTTTTTTAGCTATAATGAATTTGACTTTAGTTTGATTAATATGTTTAGAGTTTTTAAGAAGAGATAAAAAATCAGCTTTTATTGATTCAATCTCTTCTTTTTGAAAAAACTTATCAAATGATAATCGGTTAAGACGATTTTCCCACATTGTATAAATCTCATCAGAGAGTATACCAGAGCTAGTTAGTTCAGAATCCTCTAAATCTTCATCAAGAAAAATTTTCATTCCTAGATTTTTTAAAATTGGAGAGATTTTTCGACCAGCTCTAAAGTCATAAATTCCATTATTCTTAGTTCTATTTTCAAATACTTCTAATTTATTTAGAGTTTCTTTAGAGAGTGGAGTATGGCCTCGTAAAAGATCATCAATTTCAATAATTGCAACCCATCCCCCATTTTTTAATTTGTCAAACCAGTTTTTTAATATTTGTTCCATTTTATTTGGAAAATAAGCAATAGCAAAGCTAGAAAATATTCCGTCAATTTGTTTTGGGATATAGTTTAAATTATAGATATCCTTTTGTAAAATTGTGATATTGTCAATTTTTTTATTCTGTAAAATTTCAAGTAGATTTTGATTTAAGTCTATCGCTATAACTTCTTTTATCTTTTTAGAAAGAATTTCTGCAAAAGTGCCTGTTCCGCAACCGAGTTCTGCAACGACATAATCACTTTTAATTGGCAGTTTATTAACAATTAAATTCCATTTTCTATATTGTTGTTGATTTTGATACTCTGTTTTAAGTGACATCTTTTTCCCCCTGATAAAAGATTTGTTTTGTAATAGTAGCATATTCCATCAATGTTTTCAAGTTATTATAATTTGATTGATAAAAAAAGTATAATAACCTATAATAAAATTAAATAAAAATTTACAGGAGAATGATAGTGATTAGAAAATTAGAAACAAAAGATATTGATGTGGTAATTCAAATTTGGTTTGAGACAAATAAAAGAGCTCATGACTTTATTCCTGAGAGTTATTGGTTAGAAAAGTTTGATGAAGTGCAAGATATTTTACCTCAGGCAGAGGTATATGTTTATGAAATGGATAATGAAATTAAGGGATTTATAGGTCTTGTGGATAACTATATTGCTGGTATTTTTATATTAGTTGAGTGTCAATCTAAAGGAATAGGAAGGGAGTTATTATACTATGCAAAAGAAAAGAAAGAAAATCTTTCTCTAAGTGTATATATAAAAAACTCACGTGCAATAAATTTTTATAAGAGAGAAAATTTTAAAGTAATATCTGAAAATCTTGATGAGAACACAGGTGAGAAAGAGTTTTTTATGACATGGGAAAAGAAATAAAAAAATAAAAAAATAAAAAAAGTAGAGGACAGTCATCACAGATTCTTCCTACTTTTGTTCTTTAAATAGTTAGAAAAAATAAATTGTGTGATGGCTATTTTTTCTAACTTTAAGTATTTGAAAAAATTTTGTTTATTAAAAAATATTGAATTATTTCAAGGAATAGGAAAGGCTAAGAAAGCCGTTTTATCAACTTTTAGTAATAATAGGGTCACTTCTAGAAGGATGTCATTTGTAATCTATGAATATAAATTTTATTTGAAATAAATTTAATTTTTATGACTGTTTGGAATTATGATAAAAAGTTAAAGGATTAAGCTTAAATAGCCTAATCCTTTTTTCGTTATAATCCAATATTTTCACTAGCCGATACAGTTAATTTCATTTATCTCTACAAAGATTAAAACTTTTATTTAGGAATTCAATAAAGTTATAAATTATTAGTGCTAGCTTCATAATACGGGGCTGGTTCCCGACATTCTTCAACACTTACAATTGAAGAAATAGAATAAATTCTATTTCTAGTGCTATCATCATTTTCAACCTCAAAAAAATTAGAGTCTACATTTTTTAAAATTACATTGTGAATCGTATCAAGTAAGCTATCTTTTGTAAAATATATATTTACTTTTTTACCTTTGAAACTATTAAGTAATATCATTGTTATCACCCCCCTTTTTTCTCAAGTAAGATATACTTTATATTTTAGCACCTGAACGAAGAAATTACAAGAATTCCAATATTTTTGGGCACTCTATTACGGCCAGAGGCTCTTTCTATTTTTTGTATTTCAAACTTTTTTCAAACTTTTTTTAAGAAAAAAACGTCTAAAAGATATGATAATAGTTAGAGGATAAAAAAGATTTAAAGTAGTAAAAATAGCCATCACACAGTTTCGAAGATGTTTTAATTTTAAAAGGAGGGTTTTTAAAAAGTTTTAACAAATTATGAAGTTGTTTTGTCTAACTATTATGTTGAGGTAATAGATTTAAACGTTAGTAGATTAATTTATTTTTAAGAAGTTTTTTAGATTTTTAAATGAAATGATTGAAAGTTTTAAAGTTATTCAAAGGTGATTTAGTAGTAAAGTAGAGGGATTTGTGATGGTTGCCCTCTACTTTTTTTATTGAAAAATACAAAAAACCTCAAAGTATTAACAAACCTAAGATTTAATGTTAAAATATATAAATAAAATTAAAAATAAACATTAAGATACAAGGAGTGTTTCTATTGAAAAAAGAAATAAAAAAAGGGGAGCTGCATCCAAACAATCCTCATAAAGGAAGATATGATTTTAAGATTTTAATTGAAAGGTTGCCTGAATTAAAATCATTTATTATAAAAAATCCAATTGGTGAAGATACAATAGATTTTAGTGATAACCAAGCTGTTATCTGTTTAAATAAAGCGTTAATAAAAACATATTATAATATTGAAAATTGGGATATTCCTGCAGGTTTTCTATGTCCACCCATACCTGGAAGAGCAGATTACATCCATTATATAGCAGATTTATTAACTAAGAAGAAAAATATAAATGTATTAGATATAGGAACTGGAGCAAACTGTATCTATCCAATTATAGGTAGTCAAACTTTTGGCTGGAACTATACGGCTTCAGATATAGATCCTAAGTCTATTGAGAACGCTCAAAAAATAATAGATTCAAATGAAAATTTAAAAAATAAAGTAAAACTTAAACTTCAAAAAGATAGAAACCACATATTTGTAGGAGTTATTGAAAAAAATGATAGATTTGATTTAACTATGTGTAATCCACCTTTTCATTCATCTTTAGAGGATGCTTTAAAAGCTAATCAGAGAAAAGTTGATAATTTAAATAAGGGAAATAAAAATATTCAAAAAGGACTAAATTTTGGAGGACAAAAAGCTGAGTTATGGTGTCCAGGTGGAGAGCGTTTGTTCTTAAAAAAAATGGCTAAAGAGAGTGCTGTTTTTGCTTCGCAAGTATATTATTTTACATCTTTAATTTCAAATAAAGAAAATGTAAAACCAACTATAAAAGTTCTTGAAAAATTAGGAGCTAAGTGTCAAGTTTTAGAGATGAGCCAAGGACAAAAAATAAGTAGAGTTTTAGCTTGGACTTTTAATAAAAAAGAAAGATAAATCTTATTGTACTCATAAAAAGTCACGTTATATTACTATATAAAAATTACCTATTTGATAGACTCGCTATTTTTATACGAATCTATTCTATAGGTAATTTTTTTATCTGTAGTTAATTGTTTTTTCTAATTTCTCTTTTCATCCATAGTATGCATAAAAGTGTTCCTATAGGAAAAATTGAGCCTAGAAATACTCCTCCACGAAGTCCAAAACCTGATAATTCTGCGACACTCCCTATAAGCCAAGGTCCAAGAGCAGCTCCTAAATCTCCACCTGCAGCCATAATTGCAAACATGGAAGCTCCTGCCATGGGAAATCTTTCAGAAGTAAGAACTAAAGTTCCAGGCCATAAAAGACTCACAGCTAATCCACCTATAGCAATGGCCATTAAAGATAGAATTTTTATTGTAGATAGGGCTAATGTTATATAGCATAAAAATGCAAGAATAGCTCCTAAAATCATAATTTTAGTTAAATCTATTTTATTACTATATTTTCCATAGATAACTCTTCCTACTCCTAAAAATATGGCGAACATTGCAATTCCACCAAAATCACCTGTAATTTTAGGAAGATGAAGGACCTGTTCAGCAAAGGCAGAACTCCACTGTGCTATTGAAACCTCTGTAGCTCCACTAAAAGCTATGGTAGCTATAGCTACAAGAAAAAATGGAATTTTTATAAGGTCTCTGCTTTTTTGCCTAAGATTTTCTTCAAGAGGTGGAGCAAGAGGTGCTACAAAAAAAAGATAGCTATTTATTAAAGCTGGAATAGACCACATAAAAACTATCAAATACCATAAACTATTACCTAAAAGTGATAAAAGTAAGGCTGTTAAAACTATTACAGTAAACTGTCCCCAAGCATAAAAAGAGTGAAGAATTGCCATAGCTGAGGCTTTTTCATCAGTGGGAATAGAATTGACAATTGGACTTAAAAGAAGTTCTAAAATACCTCCGCCACAAGAAAAAATGACTGTAGAGATGACTAAAAGAGTGTAGGTATCATATGGTAGTATAGGAACTAATCCAAATAAAGTAAGTCCTATAAAAACAGAGATATGAGCAGCTACAACAAATCTCCTAAATCCATATTTATCAACTATTCCACTAAAAATTAGATCTACAGCAATTTGGGTAGTAAAATTTATAAAAACTAAAAATCCTAACTGTTGATAATTTAAATTAAAAGTTTCTCTAAAAATAACAAAAAGTAAAGCTGGTAGATTTATAACAATGGCTTGAATAAAATTTCCTAGATAGCATGCATTTATTGTAGACTGATAAGAAATTTCTTGAGCCAAGGCTTGGGTATTTTGGGTTTTAAATTGTGACATAAAACTCTCCTTATGTTTAAATATTCATGTTGACATTTTTATTGTTATAGGATATATTACTATAACAATAAAATATTGTACTTGTTAAAAATTTAAAAGTCAATAAGGCACAATTTTTTCACTTAGTGAAATGGAGGTTAGTAATTGGATAGAATACAGGTTAACTCTGAAATCGAAATCACATTAAAAATAATAGGAGGTAAATGTAAACCTCATATTTTATATATTTTAATTGAACAAGGTACGCAAAGATTTAAAGATTTAATGATTAAAGTCAATCAGATATCACAAAAAACACTTACAAATCAATTGAGAGAACTCGAAAGTGATGGCTTGATACTTAGAAAGGCTTTTAGCGAAATTCCTCCAAGAGTAGAGTATTCCATAACTGAAAAAGGTAAAACTTTATTTCCTATATTGGAGCTTATGTGTGAGTGGGGAGAAAAAAATAAGGATGGGCGTTTTGAAATCATCAACCCCCAGTGTGATAATAAATAAAAAAGTAAAGTAATAAACTATATCGAATAAAATTATATTTTTATTGTCAAAATATTTTTAAATTAAATATTGACAATACTAAAAAAGTGTAGTATCATTAATTTGTAATCATTACAAAATGAAAATAATTATAAAATGTATAGGAGGTTATTACATGTCATTAATTGGAAAAAATATTGGAGAATTTAAAGCACAAGCTTATCACAACAACAACTTTGTTGAAGTTACTAACGAGTCTATAAAAGGGAAATGGTCAGTTTTCTTCTTTTATCCAGCAGATTTTACTTTTGTTTGTCCTACAGAGTTAGGAGATTTAGCTGATAATTACGCTAAGTTTAAAGAGATTAATTGTGAAATTTATTCAGTTTCAACTGATACTCATTTTGTTCATAAGGCATGGCATGATACTTCTGATACTATAAAAAAAATACAGTATCCTATGGTGGCAGACCCTACAAGAAAAATATCAGAGATGTTTGGTGTTTTAATTCCTGAAGAGGGATTAGCATTAAGAGGAAGTTTTGTTATAAATCCTGAGGGGAAAATCGTAGCGTATGAAATTCATGATTTAGGAATTGGAAGAGATGCTGCTGAGCTTTTAAGAAAAGTTCAAGCTGCTCAATTTGTAGCTGAGCACGGTGGAGAGGTTTGTCCTGCAAAATGGAAACCAGGTTCAGAAACTTTAAAACCATCTTTAGATTTAGTTGGGAAAATTTAAACTCTTTTGAAAGGCACTATAGGGTGCCTTTCAATTTTTAATAATATATATACTTTAAATTATGAGGTGAACTATGGATAAAATATATGATTTAATTGTTATTGGTGGAGGTCCAGCGGGATTATCAGCTGGAATATATGCTGGTAGAGCTCAAATGGATGTACTTATTATAGAAAAATCTGAGGTTGGTGGACAGATAACTACTACTTCTGA
Organism: Cetobacterium sp.; assembly: GCF_051653945.1. Lineage (GTDB taxonomy): Bacteria > Fusobacteriota > Fusobacteriia > Fusobacteriales > Fusobacteriaceae > Cetobacterium_A. The sequence continues at coordinate 22,787 of NZ_JBOFXD010000029.1, read as the reverse complement.
AGTTGTAAATTATCCAGGGATTAAAGAGATATCAGGGCATCATTTAGGAGAGCAGATGAGAGAGCAAGCTCTTGGATTTGGTGTAGAATTTTTAAAATCTGAAGTTACAAATATGGATTTTAAAGAGGAGATTAAAAAAGTTGAAACAACTTCAGGAATTTATAAAGCTCTAAGTGTCATTATTGCTACTGGAGCAAATCCAAGAAAGTTAGGATTCCCAGGAGAAGCTGAGTTTACAGGTAGAGGAGTTGCATATTGTGCAACTTGTGATGGAGAGTTTTTCACTGGTCTTGATGTTTTTGTTATTGGAGCTGGGTTTGCTGCTGCTGAAGAAGCTATATTTTTAACTAAATTTGCAAGAAAAGTTGCAATTATAGCTAGAGAACCTGAGTTTACATGTGCTAAATCTATAGCTGAAAAAGTTTTAAAACATCCAAAGATTGAAGTGAGATTTAATTCTCAAATTGTGGAAGTAACTGGAGATACTAAACTTAGAAAAGCTATCTTTAAAGATAATCTTACAAATACAACTTGGGAGTATAATGCTTCAGACAATGAGTCTTTTGGTGTTTTTGTTTTCATTGGATACAAACCACAAAGTGATATATTTAAAAGTCATGTAAATTTAGATTCTCAAGGATATATAGTAACTGACGAAGAGTTACAAACAAATGTTAAAGATGTATATGCTGTTGGAGATATTAGACCAAAGAGATTAAGACAGGTTGTTACAGCAGTTGCTGATGGAGCTTTAGCTGCAACAGTTTTAGAAAAAGTTGTTGAAGAAAAAAGAGAGGCTTTAGGAATTGAAAAAGAGGAAAAGGAACATCCAAAAACTTCAGATATTTCTAAAGAGGATTCTAAATCTAAGTTTTTAGATGAAGGAATAGTTTCTCAACTAAAAGGTATCTTTGAAAGATTCCAAAGTAGCATAAAAATAGTTTCTATATTAAATGATAATGATCTTTCAGTAAATATCAGAGAGTTTTTAACTGAGATTTGTGATATCTCAGATAGAATAACTTTAGAGTTTTATAAAAAAGATGAAAATCTTGAATTAGAGAAAAAAATAGAGTTAGATTGTTCTCCAACCATTGCTATTTTAGATTCTAATGATAACTTTAGAGGAGTTAAGTTCTCAGGACTTCCAAGTGGTCATGAGCTGAACTCATTTATTCTAGCTTTATATAATATAGCTGGGCCAGGTCAAGAGCTAAATGAGGAGCTGAAAGGAAAAATTCAAAGTATAGATAAAAAAGTAAAACTTAAAATTGCAGTTTCACTTTCTTGTTCACTTTGTCCAGAGGTAGTTACAGGAGCACAAAGGTTAGCTATTGAAAATTCAAACGTTCAAGCTGAAATGGTAGATATATTTGCATTCCCAGAATTGAAAAGTAAATACAATATTATGGGAGTTCCAGCTTTAATTATAAATGATAAAGATATCTCTTTTGGAAAGCAATCTTTAGAGGAGATTATTGAGAAAATAGCAAAATAAAATCGAGAGATTGGGTAATTATGAAATGTTACCTAATCTTTTTTATTTTTGGAATATACCTATTGTATTTTTAAAAAAAAGAGTTATAATTTAAATTGAACTATAATTTAAAAAGGAGATAGTAAAATATTATGTTGCATAAAATTTTTAGAAAATTTAGAAAAGATAAGATTGTTAAAATTGAAAATAATGAAGTAGATATACAAGCTTTAAGAAAAAAAGCTGAAGAGTATTATAGAAATAGAGATTTTTATTGTTCAGAAGCAGTTTTAAAGGTTTTAAAGGATTCCTTCGAAGCTCCTTATGGAGATGAGGTAATAAAATTAGCATCAGGATTTCCTGTTGGAATGGGAAATGGATGCACATGTGGAGCTGTAAATGGTGGAGTAATGGCTATTGGTATGTTTTTTGGAAGAGGAGAGGCTGGAGGTTCAGAGGTTAAAAAAAGTATGGAACTAACAAAAGAACTTCAAACAAAGTTTACAGAAAAAAGAAAAGTTTGTTGTTGTAAGGTTTTAACTCGTGGAATGGATTTAGGAACAAAAGAACATATTAATCATTGTATTGAGATAACTGGTGAGTTAACAGAAATAACAGCAAAGATTTTAGCAAGAGAGTTAGGTTATAAAGAAAAATAAAAAGTGAAGGATAATTATTTTAAATGGTTATCCTTCACTTTTTTTATCTAACAAAATTATTTTTTTAACAAGGGATTTTAATTCAAAATATAGTTATTGACATAAATTATATTTGAAGCTAAAATACTAGTAGACTAAATTTTTTGGAGGGGTTTATCAGATGTTAAATGAAAATATCGTTTTAAAAATGAAAGATATTGTTGAAAACTGTATGGGCGACTCAGATGCTACTTGTAAAAATAATTGTCCAATGAACACTGATGTAAAAAATTATGTGAGATTAATCGGTGAAGGAAATGGACAAGAAGCAATCAAAGTTATTAGAGAAAAACTTTTTTTACCTGGAACTTTAGGTAGAATTTGTGCACATCCTTGTGAACAAAATTGTAGAAGAGGAGAGGAAGACTTATCAATAGCAATAGCTTCATTGAAAAGATATGCAGCTGATAATTTTGATAGTATAGAGAATTGGGATGTAACTGTAAAAAATAAAAATGGTAAAAAAGTTGCAATAATAGGTGCAGGACCAGCAGGAGCTCAAGGTGCAATAGATTTAGCAAAAGAAGGATATGACGTTACAATATTTGATAAATTACCTGTATTTGGTGGAATGATGAGAGTTGGAATTCCTGAATATAGACTTCCAAGAGAAATAATTGATAAAGAGTACTCTTTATTAGAGAAATTAGGAGTAGAAGTTAAGCTATCTACAGAGATAGGAAAAGATATAAGTTTTGAAGAGTTAGAGAAAAATTATGATGCAATTTTAGTTGCTGTTGGAAAGCAATCTGGAAGAATAGACAGATCTTTAGAAAATCATGATGCAGAGGGAGTTTTTCATGCAGCTGAGTATTTAAAAGAGATCTCGTTAACAAAGAATTTTAAAGGAGCTGGAAAGAAAGTTGCAGTAATTGGTGGTGGAGATGTTGCAATGGACTGTGCTAGATCATCAAAGAGAGTTCCAGGTGTAGAAGTAGTTTATTCAATTCCTCTAGAGTCAACTTTTGAAAAAATGGCTTCTTCAAATCATGAAATTCATGGGGCAATTGAGGAAAATATTGAATTTAAACTAGGAAACGGAATTAGCAGAATAATTAAGGATGAAAAGAATAGAGTAGCTGGATTAGAAATAAAAAAATGTTTAAGTCTATTTGATGAAAAAGGAAATTTTAATCCTCAATTTGATGAAAATGTAAAAGAGATTATAGAGATAGATACACTTGTATTTGCAATTGGTCAAGGAGTGGATAACTCATTTGATGCAGATAAAAAATTAGCAACAAGAAGAAATGGAACTTTCGAGTCTGATAAATTAACTATGCAATCTGTAAGTAATGAAAAAGTTTTTATAGCTGGAGATTGTGCAAATGCATTTATTGTTATTGAAGCCATGGCAGAGGGAAGAAGAGCTGCTAAGTCAATTGATAGATTTTTAAATGGAGAGAATTTAGAAGAGGGAAGATCAATAGAAGCTGAAGGAGGATATAAAGCAAAATTATATCTACCAACAGAGTATTTACCAGAAGGATGGGATGCTGCTGAAAAAGTTGAAAGAGTGGTTCCTGGAACAATTGATGGAAATGAAAGAGTTAAAGATTTCTCAGAAGTTGAAAGGGTATTTACAAAAGAAGAAGCAATGAAAGAGGCAAATAGATGTTTACAATGTGAGTGTAAACTTTGTATGAAAGAGTGTATAATGTTAAACGATTATACAGATTGTCCAAAGCACTTATTTAAAGAATATCTTGAAAAGGGCTGCGAAGAGATGGATGCTAAAATAGCATATTCTTGTAATATGTGTGACCAGTGTACTTTAAAATGTCCAAAAGATTTTGATATTAAATCAAACTTTGGAGCTATGAGAAGTGAATATACTAAAGAAAATGGTGGAAAATCACCGATGAAAGGGCATAAAGCGATAGAGGCTCATCAATATTTAGGATACTCTAAAATGTTTAATACAACAAATGCAGCTCCTAATGGAAAGAAAACAAAATATGTGTTTTTTCCAGGATGTTCATTACCATCATATAACTCAGTTGCTGTTGGAAATATTATGGATCACTTACAAGATAAGCTAAATGGAGAGGTTGGGTCTTTATTAAAATGTTGTGGAAAACCACCTAAAGCTTTAGGACAAGATGATCTATTTAAAGAAAGATTTAAAGCTGTTCAAAAAGAGTTGGATAAAGTTGAAGCTGAAACTGTTATTGTCGCATGTCAATCGTGTTATGGAATTTTCAATACATATGCAAAGCAAAATGTGATATCACTTTGGGAGTTATTGCCAGAAATTGGATTACCAGAATCTCAAATTGGTGTAGGAAAAGATTCAGATGTTAAATTTAATATTCATGACTCTTGTTCAATCAGAAAACAAACAAAAATTCATGACGGAATTAGATGGATTATGACTGAGTTAGGATACGATGTAGAGGAATTAGAAAACTCAAGAGAGAAAACAAGATGTTGTGGATTTGGAGGAATGATTGTTCCAGCTGTACCAGAAATAGCTAAAAAAGTTATGGATAGAAGAGCCGCAGAAACAACAACAGGACATATGGTAACTTACTGTGCAGCTTGTAGAGAGTCAATGGAAAAAGGAAGCACAGATGCTCTCCATATAGTTGATTTAATATTTGGGGATAGATATGAAAAATCAAAAGTAACTAATAGAAATATGGGACCTGCAAAACAATGGTTAACAAGATATAAATCAAAAATGGAACTTAATAAAAGAAAGTAATTATCAAATATGGAGGGATAAAATGAAGAAAAGTTTAGTATTAGGATCACTGTTATTATCAATGGTAGCTTTTGGAAAAGATTATACTCAGTATAAAAGTGATAAATTAGTTAGTGCTGAAGTTGCAAAGCAGATGATTGAAAGAGATAAAAATGTTGTAATTATAGATGTTAGACCAGAGGCAAAGTTTTTAATCGGAAATGTTGAAGGGTCTTATAGTATGTGGAGACCAGATATGGAACCAAAAGATAACAGATATGGTGAAATTGGTGGGATGAGGGCTTCTAGAGAAGAGATAGAAACTGAATTAAATAAAATGGGTGTAACTAAAGATTCAACTTTAATTTTAATTGGTGACAATTTAGATGAGTACAGACTTTGGTGGATACTTGATATGTATGGAATGGAAAATGTAAAAGTTGTTGACGGAGGATACTCAGCTCTAAAAGAGGTAGGAGTAAAAACAAGATTTGGAAAAGAAGCCACTGAAAAGCAAGGGGATTTTAAATTCACTAACAATCCAGATAAAGATACATTAGCAACAATAGAAACTGTGGAATCGGCAATAAATAATCCTAGGGATATTATAGTAGATACAAGAAGTAAGAAAGAGTTCACAGGTGAAGAGCTTAAAAAAGGTGCAGTTGTAAAAGGAAGAATCCCAGGAAGTGTTTGGGTAGAATGGACTGAAGTTTTAAATAGCGATAAAACAATGAAATCTTATGATGAGTTAGTTGCACTTTACAATAAACAAGGAGTAACTCCAGATAAAGAGGTTTTACCATATTGTCAATCAGCAGTTAGATCAGCACATACAACGTTTGTGTTAAAAGAACTTTTAGGATATCCAGTTGTTAAAAACTATGATGGTTCTTGGATTGAATGGTCTTATGCAGCAAAAGATGGAAAAGTAAAAGTAGAAACAGGAGAGTAAGATGAGTGCGAAGAAAAACCCTATAAAATTAATAATAATAGTTTGTATTTTAGCTATTATGATATTTGGACTAGTAAAATCAGGAGCTTTAGAATATTTAAAAGATAGAGAAAAATTAGAAATATTAATTAAAAGTTTAGGTGCATGGGGACCAATAGCATATATAGGATTATATGCTGTAGTAACAACAACATGTATATCGGTTTTACCATTAACTTTAGTAGGTGGATTGATATTTGGTGCTGTAATGGGAATTGTATATACAGCTATAGGTGCATGTTTAGGATTATCTTTAGCATTTTTAATAGCAAGATATATTGCTAGAAAACCTATTGAGGAAAAGTTTGGAAAAACAGAAGCTTTTAAAAAAATAAATGAAGGTGTTAAAAATGATGGATGGTTTATTCTTGCAACAACAAGGTTATTACCAGTATTTCCTTTTGGAATTCAAAACTATGTCTATGGATTAACACCAATTAGCTTTATCCAATATTCTTTATTATCAACAATATTTATATTACCAGGAACATCTGTATTTGTATTATTAGCAGGAGCAGTTGCTTCAGGAGATATGAAAACAGCTGCTAAAATGTCAATAGTAGCATCACTTATATTCTTTGGCTTAACTATAATCACAAAACTGATAGCAAAAAAAGCAAAGAAAAACTCGTAAGAAAATAATAAATAAGTTATAATAAATAAAGGGGAGAAAGGTATCTCCCCTTATTTATTAATTGGTAGGAGGAGTAAAAATGGGAAAAAAATTTAAATTACTAACACTTTCATTATTAGTTCTTAGTGTACTAACAAGTTGTAATAAAGAAAAAAATAAAGATGTTAATATCTATATGTGGGGAGGCTCTATAGAAATAAATACTTTTATGGATGATGTAGTTGCTCCTAAAGTATTGGAAAAGGAAAATATAAATTTAAAAAGAGTACCCATTGTAGATATAAAAGATGTTGTAAATAAATTGATAATTGAGAAACAAGCTGGAAAAAAAAATGGTGTCATAGATATTTTATGGGTAAATGGTGAAAACTTTAAAGCTTTAAAAGATGCTGGAGTTTTAACAGAGAATGCTTTAGGAAGCATTAAAAATAAAGATTTATTAAAAGAGAGTACAATAGTTAAAGATTTTGGAGAGGACATTAATGGATTGGAGATTCCATTTGGAGAAGCTCAGTTCAATTTTATATATAATACTAAAAATGGTGGGGTGCCATTTACTGGTTGGGAAACTTTAACAGAGTATGTAAAAAAGAATCCAGGAAGATTTACTTATCCAAATACAACTAACTTTACAGGAAGTGCATTTGTAAGAAACATGACAATTGATATGTTGGGTTATGATAATATTCAAAGTATGACTTCTGAGGAATTTAAGCAAAATCTAAACATAGTTTGGAATTACTTAAATGAGATAGAACCTTATTTATGGAGAAAAGGTGAAACTTATCCAGAATCAGAGGGAAAATTAGATCTTCTTTATTCAGCTGGAGAAGTTGATATAACTATGGGATATACTATAAATAAAGTAAATTCAAAAATAGAATCAGGAGATTATCCTGAAACATCAAAGAGCTTTTTATTAAATAAAGGAACTCTATTTAATAATCACTATTTAGCTATACCTGTAAATGCTCAAAATAAGGGTGGAGCTTTAGCAGTAATTAATGAATTAATATCTCCAGAATTACAACTTCTAAAACAAGAACCTAAAAATTGGGGTGATTTTACTATTTTAGATATGAAAAAATTACCTCCTGAAACTGTGAAAAAGTTTTTTGATTTGAATAAAAATGGAAAGATTCCATCACTAGAGGAGTTACAAGAAAAAAGAGTTATGGAGTTAGAACCTGAAAAACTTATAATTATAGAAGAAGGATGGCTAGAGAACGTTGGAAAAAATTAAAAAATTTATATATATAGTACCGTTTTTATTATATATGACATTTTTCTTTCTTTATGGTCTTTACTATGTTTTTATGACTTCTTTAGGCTATAATAGGATTTTGAGTAACTCTTGTTTTACCTTGCATTATTATAGAGATGTTCTTCATTCGAAAGAGTTTTATGAAAGTTTAATATATACTATAAAAATAAATAGTATTGCTGCATTTTTAGCCTTTGTGTTGACAGTAATTGTTATATTTTTAGTTTTTTTAAGCAAGAGAAAAGGATATTTTTATACAAAGTTTTTTCAAAAAGTTATTGAAGCACCTGTATTTGTACCATATTTAGTAAGTGCATATGGAATATTACTTTTGCTTATGAGAAGAGGAGTAGTAAGTAATTTTTTATTAGAAATAGGGGTAATATCCTCTATGGATGAGTTTCCAGTACTGACAAATGATCATCTTGGAATTGGAATAATACTGACTTATGTTTGGAAGGCTTTGCCATTTATGACTATGATGAGTCTTCCTGTAGTTTTTAGAATTGATAAGAAATGGGATTCTTTGGGGAAAATATATAATTTAAGTAATGTTACTTTTTTTAAAAAAATAGTTTTTCCATTGGTTTTTCCAACTTTAAGTATCAGTTTCTTTATAGTTTTAACATATCTTTTTGCAGCATTTGAAACACCATATATTTTAGGAGTTACTCATCCTAGAGTACTATCTGTACTAGTGTTTGATACATATACAAAAGGGAATTTAGATTTGAGAGGAAAGATAATGGTTATGAACATTTTAATCTCAAGTATAAGTTTATTGTTTGGTGGGATAATGTGCTTAGCTTTGAAATTTTTTACAAAATTCCAGGAAAGAGAGTGGTAAAATGAAAAAATTATTTTTATGGACTACATATTTTTTATTATCCTTAATATTTTTACTGCCTTTCATTGGAATATTTTTAAATAGTATGAATTTTAAGATGTGGGAATATGTATTAAAATCAGGAAAAACTTATGATAGTTTAATAACTACGCTTTTAGTTGTTATTATAACAATGTTTATAAATTTTATAATTGGAACTCCCATAGCTTCTTTTATGGCTAGGGAAAATTTTAGCGGAAAGATATTTATAGAGTTTTTAATCATTCTTCCACTAATTATTCCGACAATGGTCAGTACAATGGGAATTCAATTTGCATTTATAAAATTAAATTTAATAGAAACAGCATTGGGAGTTGCCATTGTTCATAGTGTAACAACAATGCCTTACTATATTCAAAGTATGAGAGCAGGATATGTGACTTTAAATAAAGATTATATAAACTTAGGAAAAGTTTTAGGTGCCAACTCCGTGGAGCGTTTTTTAAAAATAACTTTGCCTATAATCTATCCGTCATTTTTAGTTGGAATGTCTTTAGTTATTATTGTTTCATTAGCTCAATATCTAGTAACTTTTATAATTGGCGGAGGTCAAATTATGACGCTTCCAATTTTAATGATGCCATATTTAGTTGATGGAGGGATTACTAATGGAACGGTTTATAGTATAATATATGTTGCTTTTACATACTTTTTAGTTTTTTTAGTAGACCGAATAGTAAAAAATATTTATAGAAAGAGAGAGTATTAAATGATAGAAATAAAAGGGGTGTCTAAATCCTTCTCTGGATTTTCACTAAAAAATATAGATATCTCTATAGAAGATGGTGAGTTTATTGGAATATTAGGGCAATCTGGATCAGGGAAATCTACTCTTTTAAATTTGGTAGCGGGTTTAGATAAAGATTTTAATGGTGAAATATTGATAAATGGAAAAAATCCAAGTAGAATAATAAAAGATGGAGAAGTAGCCATGGTTTTTCAAAAAGATTTACTTCTTCCACATCTAAATGTTTGGGAAAATATAGCTTTTGGATTAAAAATTAAAAAGGTTTCAAAGGATGAGATTGAAAAAAGAGTGAAAGATGCCATATTAGAAATGGATTTAGTGGGAAAAGAAAAAAGATTTCCCAGTGAATTAAGTGGTGGAGAAAAACAAAGGGTTTCTATAGCCAGAGCCATAGTGACAAGACCTAAACTTTTATTGATGGACGAACCTTTTTCAGCCTTAGATTTTAATTTGAGAGATAGAATGCAAAAAATGGTTAAAAAGCTTCATGAAAAATTACAAATTACAATTATATTTGTAACTCATGATAGAGAGGAAGCCTTTTATTTGTCTAATAAAATTGGGATTATGTTTAGAGGAGAACTTTTAGACTATGGAACTCCAAAAGATTTATATAATAATCCTAAAAATGTCTATACAGCAAAGTTATTAGCTATAGAAAATATATTTTCAAGAGAAGTATTTGAAAAGCTTTTTAAGTGTGAAGTAAAGAAGTGTAAGTTTGTTGCTCTTAGAGGGAAGAGTATTAAAGTTATAGAGAGTTCGAATTTAAAGGGAGTAGTTCATGAAATAAACTTTAAAATGGGGGGATATTCAGTAGTTATCTCTTTAGGAAACGAAAAAGTAACTTTAGTGGAGGAGAAAGAGTTTTTATATGAGGTGGGAGATGAGGTATCTTTTACTTACAATGACAATGAGAAAATTTTAATAGGAGAGCAAAAATAGATGTTAGATACATATTGTAGAAAATATATCCAACCGTTGATAGGAGTTGGAGCAGAAACAGCTATGAAGATTGGTTTAAGTGCAAATGCTGTCACAATAATAGCTATGTTATTGGGGATTTTTAGTGGGTGTTTAGCAGCTTTTGGATTTAATATTCCAGCAGTTTTAATTTTATGGTTTTCTGGATACTTAGATGCTGTAGACGGAACAATAGCTAGGAAAACAAACTCTTCATCGCCATTTGGAACTGTAATGGATATTACTTTTGATAGAATGGTTGAGGGTGCAGTTATATTGGGAGTTGCATATAAATATAGTGAGTTTAGTTTTCTCTCTCTTATCCTAGCAGTAAGTATAATTATATCAATGACAATATTTTTAACAACAGGACCACTAGCTGAAAATAAAGGAGAAAAAACATTTTACTATCAAGCTGGATTAGCAGAAAGAACTGAAGGGTTTTTAATGTTGAGTTTAATGATACTTTTAAAGGAGAATGCAGGAGTTGTAATAAATATATTTACAGCGATGGTACTGTTTACAGCTTTCCAAAGATTTGTAGAAGCTAAAAAAATATTGAAATAGGAATATTGATTAAATTAAGAGAAGTCTAAAAAATAGACTTTTCTTTTTTTATTTTTAGATAAATTGTTCTTAGAATGAAGAAAAAAAAATATAATCTGGATTAAAAAATAAACAAAAAATACAAGTATATTAGTATAAATATATTTAAGTGAACTTATGATTTAATGGTTTCTTTTTAAGAATAATAAAAAATGGATAGAAATAGAGCAAAAAAAACTTTGAAATTAACCCTAATAAAAAATTGACAAAAACACTATTTTTAATTAAAATTCTGAATATAAACAAATCTTTTCAAATAAAATTCATATTAAAAGTTTTAAAAACAAACATTTTAAATCCAATTTAACAATAAAATAAAATTTCAAAATAAATATAGACTACGATCTACCTTGAACGGTGTTTAGTTATGATGTATAAACTTTTTTAAGTTTATAAAAATATATTTATTAATAATAGTATAAATATATTTTATACTATATATTTATATTTTTATTTGAAAAGTATCATTATATTTAAATATTGGAGGAGAGCATGGAAAAAATCTACGACTTAATAATCGTTGGAGCAGGGCCAGCAGGACTAGCTGCAGGAATTTATGGAGCTAGAGCAAAAATGGAAACTCTAATTTTAGAAAAAGGAACTATAGGTGGAATGGCTGCAAAAACTACTGAGATAGTTAATTATCCTGGAATACCAAAAACATCTGGAGAAAAACTAGGTGAAGTTATGTCTAAACACGCAGAAAAATTAGGTGCTACGATTGTAAGAGATAGCATAAGAACAGTAGAATTAAATGGTGAGATAAAAGTTTTAAAAAGCAGAAGAAAAGAGTATAAAGCTAGAAGTGTAATTTTTGCAACAGGAACTAGACCTAGAGTCCTAGGAATTCCTGGGGAAGTAGATTTTAAAGGTAGTGGTGTGGCTTATTGTGCTACTTGTGATGCTGAATTTTTCTCAAATCAAGAGGTTGTTGTTGTTGGAAGCGGAGATCAAGCTATTGAAGAGGGAATGTTTATATCTAAATATGCTTCAAAAGTAAAAGTTATAGTTCTTCATGATGAAGGAGTATTGGATTGTAATAGATTGAGTGCAGAGGAAGCTTTTAAAAATCCTAAAATAGAGTTTATTTGGAATTCAACTTTAGATGAGATTATAGGAGATGAATCTGTAGAAAGAGTTAAAGTTAAGAATTTAAAAACAGGTAAAATAACAGATATCTCTTGCAAAGGTGTATTTTTCTTTGTTGGAATGATTCCTAATACTGAATTTTTAGAAGAAACAGAGTTAAAACTTGATAAAAGAGGTCACATTGAGTGTGATACTTTATTAAATTCATCAATTTCTGGTGTTTTTGTAGCTGGAGATGTAAGGGAAAAATATTTAAAGCAGGTTATAACAGCAGCAGCGGATGGAGCTATAGCAGCAGTAGCAGCAGAAAAATATTTAGAAGAGATGAATATTTATATAAATAGAATCAAGGATAAAAATGTAGCTATTGGTTTTTGGAACTCATTAGATAGCGATGGATTAAAATATCTTTCTGAAAAAGAAAAAGAGTTAAGAGAGAATAACATAGAAGATTTTATCTATATTGATATTAGAAAAAATAGGTATTTAGCAAAATTTTTTGATAAAGAAAATATAGATAGTCCTGAGCTAATAATTAACAAATAAAAAATAAATATATAAAATGGGGAGGTTACAAAATGGGTCATCCAACAATTTATCCAACAGGAGCAACGATTTACAATCCAGAAAAAGCATGGAGTGGGTATACACTTTTTCCTTTAAAAGGGCAAGGAGTAATGCTAATAGACATGAACGGAGGAGAGATTAGACTTTGGGAAAATTTAAAAGGTTTTCCTGCAAAGATGTTTCCAGGAGGATACGTTTTAGGTAGCAAAAGAGAGAGAAGTTCAAAGTTTGGAATGCAAGATTATGAGGATGTTGTACAACTAGACTGGGATGGAAATGAAGTTTGGAGATTTGATAGATATGAATATATCGAAGATGAGGGGATGGAGCCAAGATGGATGGCAAGACAGCATCATGATTATCAAAGAGAGGGAAATCCAGTTGGATACTATGCACCTGGTATGGAACCAAAGGTACATGGTGGAAAAACTTTAATCCTTGGACATAAAACAGTAAGAAATTTAAAAATATCAGATAAATTATTATTAGATGATGTTATTTATGAAGTTGATGAGGATGGAAAAGTAATTTGGGAGTGGGTTTGTAATGAACACTTTGATGAGTTCGGATTTTCAGAAGAAGCTAAAAATGTTTTATTTAGAAATCCAAATTTAAGAAGTGTAGAACCAGAAAAAGTTGGAGACTGGATGCACATAAACTCAATGTCAGCTTTGGGTCCTAACAAGTGGTATGATGCTGGTGACGAAAGATTCCATCCAGATAACATTATATGGGATGGTAGAGAAACAAATATAATTGCTATTATCAGTAAAGAAACTGGAAAAGTTGTATGGAAAATCGGTCCATATTACAATACTCCAGAGTTTAAGCACTTAGGATGTATCATTGGACAACACCACGCTCATATGATTCCAAGAGGGTTACCTGGAGAAGGAAATGTTCTTGTATTTGATAATGGTGGATGGGCAGGATATGGTGCACCAAATCCTGAGTCTAAATACGGAGAGAAAAATGCAAGAAGAGATTACTCTAGAATATTAGAAATAGACCCAGTTACATTAGAAATTGTATGGCAATATACACCAAAAGAAGCTGGATTTGTAATGCCACTAGATGCTTCAAGATTCTACAGTCCATTTATAAGTGGAGCTCAAAGATTAGCAAATGGAAATACTTTAATAACAGAGGGATCTAATGGAAGACTGATTGAAGTAACTTCGAGCTATGAGATTGTATGGGAATATATAAATCCATATTGGGATAAAGAGATTATGAACATGAATATGATTTTCAGAGCTTATAGAGTTCCTTACGAGTGGGTACCTCAATTGGAAAAACCAGAGGAAACTCCAATTAAAAAAGTTGATGTTTCTACATTTAGAGTTCCTGGGTCAAAACCTTTAGGTGGAGCGACAAGAGTTGCTGTTGACGGAGTTTCGCCATGGGAAAAATCAAATGCTTTAAATGCATGTGTAGCTGCTGGAGATGAAACAGAAGAAAAACCTAAATTATTTAAAATTAACTCTACGTTATTTGCACATTTAGATGAAAAAAATCTTAAAGATGAAATCTCTAAAGTTAAAGATATAGGAATGATATTTATTGGAGCGGAAAGATGTAAAAATTGTATGGCTCTTCAACCTATATTAGAAGAGTTAGTTCCAATTTATAAAGAGGAAGCTAATATGGTTGCATTCCATTTAGATGCTGATAAAAATAAAGAGTTTATGAGTAAACATAATTTGAAGTCAATTCCAGTTTTATTGTTAGTAAAAGATAACGAGATTGTTGACAGACTTTCAGGATTTAATCCAATTGATGAAGTTGAAGAGTTTATAGAAAGAAATCTATAGGAGGATTAAAAATGAGAGAGATGGAGAGTGAAAGAGCCTTAGAAGGCTCTTTCTATACAATAAATAGGGATTTTTATAAATGGATTGGAACAATTACAATATTAATTATAATTTGGGTGACAGCTCAAAGTTATAGTTTAGACTATAAAACATCAATGTTTTTTGTAATTACTATATTTGCTGTTTTACTCTGGTGTTTTTCATTAATTCCAGACGCTATAACAGGTCTACTATTGCCGACTTTGTATGTTGTATTTAAAGTCGCCTCACCGAATACAGCTTTTAAACCTTGGACATCGACAATCCCTTGGTTAGTTTTAGCAGCTATGCTAATGTCAACAATGCTGAATGAAACTGGTGTAGCTAGAAGAATAGCTATCTGGAGTATTGCAAAATTTGGAAAAACATTTGCAACAATTCTTTTAGGAATAACTTTAGCAGGGATAATTATAACTCCATTTATTCCATCGGTTATTGCTAAAATAGTAATTTTTAATATCATAACAATGGGATTGATTGAAACTTTAGGTTATAAACCTAAAAGTTTAGAAGCAACATTATTAACAATGGCTGGTTTTTTCGTTATCTCAACTTTTAGACTTGGATTTGCAACAGGAGATTCAGGAATTATAATTGGATTAAATTATGCTCAGCAAATTACTGGCCAAACTTTAACTTGGATGCAATATTTAATTCATAATTTACCATATATATTCTTCTATACTTTTGGTTCCCTAGGAGTATTGGTTTTATTTGCAAAGAATGCTAAACCTTTAACTGCAGAAAAAAGAACACTGTTAGAAAAAAAATATTTGGATTTAGGGAAAATAAAAGATAAAGAAAAAAAGGCTTTTATAGTTATGGGAGTTGCACTTCTATTTATGTCTACAGAAAGTATTCATAAAATCAACTCAGCTTGGATTTTAGTAATTCTTTCTTCATTATTTTTTATACCTAAACTGGGATTATTAAATAATGAGAGTTTAAAAAAAGTAAATTTACTATCACTTCTATTTATTGTAGGGGCCATGAGCATAGGAAGCGTTGCATCAGAGACTCAGGCTATAAATATAATAAAAGATTTTCTACAACCATTTTTCAAAGGATCAAACTTTTCTATAATAACAGTATCATATATTTCGGGTATTTTATTAAATTTTTTACTTACACCATTAGCAGCTATGTCTTCTTTCACAATCCCTTTAATACAACTAGGACTTGAAAATAATATAAACCCTTATGTAATGACATATATTTTTCAAGTTTCTTTAGATCAATATCTATTACCATATGAATTTGCAGGATTATTATTGGTTTATACTTCAGGATACGTATCTTTAAGTACCTTAATAAAGATTCTTATAGTGCGTATGTTTTTAGGATTAGTTATTTTATTAGGAATAGCTTATCCATGGTGGAATATTTTGGGAATAATATCAAGTTAATATTAATCTATAATAAAAATAATAAAATTAAATATTTGTTTTAGAAAAATACCACCCAATTTTTATTTTTAGTGGTATTTTTTATTATACATATTTCTCGTATTTAGATAATTTTAATATCGCTTTATTTAGATGAAATTTGAATATATTAATTAATTCTAGTAAAATCAACAAAATAAAACTCGTATTCTTCACATAATACGAGTTTTAGAAAAATTAAATAAAAATTTATCTCTATAAAATTTACAAATATTTTGACATTATTTCGTAACACTTATCCATTTTAATTTGTTTAAATATCAAATTACAAATTATATCAATTAAAAATTAGTTCTAATAATTTTTTTAAAAAAAGAGAATAGATAATGCTTAATCACACATTTATTCTCTCTTCCTTATTCTTTTTTAGTCAATATACTCTATATTTAATTTTTTTATTCTTTCTCTGAAACCATAAAAATCAATACCTAATTCTCCATTTTTTATCTTTTTTAAAGTTTCCATCTCTTTATGCTCTCTCTTTTTTGCAGATTCAAGAGCTTTTTCTATCTCTTCTTGTCTTACAACAACAACTCCATCATCATCAGCTAAAATAAGATCTCCAGCATTTATCTGTATTCCAGCACAAACTACTGAACCATTTACCGTTCCAGGTTTTATTTT
This sequence comes from Cetobacterium sp., assembly GCF_051653945.1. Taxonomy (GTDB): domain Bacteria; phylum Fusobacteriota; class Fusobacteriia; order Fusobacteriales; family Fusobacteriaceae; genus Cetobacterium_A. The sequence continues at coordinate 6,253 of NZ_JBOFXD010000029.1, read as the reverse complement.
AGTTGTTCCACTACAAACTACAGCTGTAGTCCAAACTGGAAATCCTAACTCTCTTATTCTTTTAGAATCTCTTATCCCACCATCAATTATTAATCCTTTTACACCCTTCTCCATAAGAGATTGAACTAAAAGGTCCCCTATCATACCGTGTTTATTCGATTCTCCTTCAGTTGTTACTACCAATATATCTCCCTCTTTACAAAACTCTACTGCTGCATGAATCATAAGATTGTCTCCAGATCCACATTTTACAGTAATTGCAGGACCACTTACACAACTATCCATCTGAATAGGCTTTATCCTATCATTTAAAAGGCCCTTTTGTCCTTGAGCTTCATAAACTGTGGCTACCCCTAGTTCTTGAAACTTCTCATATACCTCATTTGATTTTCTTTCAATGCTTTTTTTTATTTTGTACTCCAACTCTAAATCTGCCTCCTATGTATAAAAAAATTTTGCCCCCCTACTAACAGAGAATTATATTTAATTATAAATTAATTAAATATAAATGGATAATAATCTTTTAATGCTGTAGCTATATTTTCAATATGATTTTTTATCATCTCTTGAGATTTTTCTACATCTCTTTCTTTTAATGCTTCTACAATTGATATATGCTCATTTATAGATTGATTTTTACGTCCAGGAATCAATATAGTTTTAAGTTTATATCTATTAAGTTGATTTTTAATTACCTCTACAGATTTTACTGCAACTTTATTTGAACAACTATCATAGATTATTTTATGAAAAATCTGGTTGTTTTCGGAATATTTAACTAAATTATTTTCTTCAAAACATTTTTTCATATTTTCCATAACTTCAGACAACTTTAGTAGTTGTTCCTCTGTAATCTCCTGAACAACTTTTGTTATTATTAAAACTTCAAGAGCTAATCTTACCTCTAAATAATCAAGGACTTCCTGTAAAGTAAATGATTTAACCCTTGCTCCCTTATTTTTTTCTAAAACTATTAGATTTTCATTTTCAAGTTTTATAAGTGCTTTTTTTATTGTATTTCTACTAACACTTAAACTATTTGATAGAAAAACTTCTGTTAAATTTTCATTGGGTTTATATTCTCCTGAAATAATTTTTTTTCTGATTTCTTCATAAACAAAATCCATTTGATTTGGCATAGTTTCTCCTTTCATACAACATTTTACACTACAACATTGTTCAACAATATTGTAGTACATAACATGATTTATGTCAATCTTATTGAATTTTATTTTAAAATTCTTTCTATTCTGTCATTTATTAGAGGTAAAACTTCACATATATGCATCCCAGTACTATTTCTAATCAAATTCGTATCTGGATATAAAATAACCTCATCTCCTTCACAAATAGAATTATCACCAGCTATAAAAGTATTATCCATTGTCACAGATAATATTTTATAGGGCTTTTTATTTATTATACACATACTTTTTTCATTACATTTTAAAAAGCCATCTCCATATCCGATTTTTATTTTTACAATATTTTTATAATCTTCATTACTTAAATCATCTTTTAAAGTATATGCTAAGTACTTCGAATCTTTAATATCTTTTATTCCAGCTACTTTTCCCTTTAATTGAAAAACTTGTTTTAGTCCTTCATGGAAAAATCCTTCTTCCTGTAATCCATAAATAAATATTCCACTTCTCATATGAGTCATAAAATCTTGAGTTCCATAAAATAAAATTCCAATGCTATTTTGAATGTGTATCATTTGAAAGTTTTCTTTTCCTAAAAATAATACAATTTCACTAAATCTATCTATTATTTCCTTTCCTTCATTGAAATCAGTAGCATAAAGATGAGAATAAATTCCACTAAACTCTAGATTTTTATCGACTATATAAGATTTTAATTTTAAAATATCTGATATTTCTATCCCGTTTCTTCCAAATCCAAAATCTATTTTTAGCTGAATTTGTTTCGAAGAAATGCCATTAGCTACTAAATTTTTAAGCTCTCTGAAGCTGTTAGCAGTCACAATTATAGAATCATAATTTTTTATATAAGAAAAATAACTTTGATCTATAGTTTCAAAAACTAAAATTTTACACTCCTTCAGCTCTTCATTTTTCAAAATTTTCAGAGCTTCATTTAATCGAGCAACACTAAACTCTTTATAACCATTTTTATATAAAGCTTTAGCAACAAGCTCTATTCCATGACCATAAGCATTTGCCTTAATAACAGGAAGTATACTTTTTTTATATTTTTCTTTAAGATAATTAATATTATTTACAAGATTTTTTTCTGAAATTTCCATAAAAAATGACTTTGTTTCCATAATTATATACCATACTTTTCTTTTAAACTTTGAATAGTTCCATCATCTAACATCTTTTTTAACTCTGTATCAATTTTATTTTTTAGCTCTTCGTCACTTTTATTAAAGGCCATTGCTTTACTTTCTCCAGAGGCAATCCCGATGCTTTCTATTTCAGGATTATTCTCTATATATTTTTGAGCAACACTTTCATCTAATAACATAGCATCTATTTTATTAGCTTTTAATGCTAATAAGGCTGATGTATGTCCAGTAAAAGGAATCACTTGTGCACCTGGGACTTGTCTTGCAATTCCCTCTTCAGTTGTACCTAATTCTACACCAAATTTTTTATTTTGTAGTTCATTTGAACTTTTTAAATTATTGTTTTTTAAGACTATATAACAAATATTCGGAGCTATATACGGTGTTGAAAAATTAATGAAATTTTTTCTCTCTTCAGTTACAGTCATTCCAGCTATAATCATATCCACCTTTCTTGTCTGTAAAGCTGATATAAGCCCATCAAAATTCATATTAAACCATTTATAATTAAATCCTACTCTTTTAGAAAGCTCTTCAATAATGTCAGCATCAAACCCAACAATTTTATTATTTTCTAAATATTCATAAGGTGGATATTCAGCATTTGTTCCAATCACATAAATCTTTTCATTAACCTCTGTTTTTTTCTCCTCTTTTGTACACCCTAAAAATACTACAAATAATAAAGCTATCATTGATACAATAATCTTTTTCATCTTCTTCCCTCCATAAAAAATTTTATAAAAAAATACCTGCCTTAAAAGACAGGTATTAACCACAAAAATATAACTAAAAACTATTTAATCAATAAAAAATCGATTAAATTTTAATTATAAAATAAAGTAATTGAGCCTACTATCTCTAAGGATTACAAATTTATTGAGTTGCTTTGTATTCCTTAAATTCCTTAGCATTATCTTCCTCCTTTTATAATTTTGTCAGATTATAACATCTAAAGTTTTAGAAGTCAACAAAATCCGTTATACAAATAATATATTCCAATAACACATTTTATATATTGTACAAAGATATTTTTTTTATATATACTTGTTAAAATAAATTAAAGAGGAGAGCAACTATGAAAATAGCAATAAATAATGGACACTTAATTGATCCTAAAAATAATATATCTGAAAAATTAAATATCAGTATTGAAAATGGTAAAATAGTTGAGCTTTCTAAAAATATTTTAATTGGAGATAGGATAATTGATGCAAATAATTTATATGTAACTCCTGGATTTATCGATATGCATATGCATGAAGATAAAATATTGGATAAAGAGATTAAGATTAATATTTTTGAAAAACTTTTAAAAATGGGTGTCACTTCTGCTATAGGAGGAAATTGTGGAATTGGTATTGAAAATATTAGTGAATATTTAAAATTAGTTGATCTTGGATTTCCTATAAACTATGGAACACTTTTACCTCATGAAATTTTAAGAAAACACATTGATATTCATGATAGATATGCAAATTTAGATAATAAAAATATAGAGAAAATGTATCGTTTTGGAAAAAATCTTATAAAAGAAAATGGTCTTTTAGGAATAAGCTTTGGTATTGAATATATTCCAGGAATAGATTTTAATGAATTAATAACTTTAGCTAGACTTGGAAAAAATAGAGTTGTTTCTGCTCACTTGAGAGAGGATGGAGAGAATGTTTTAAAATCTTTAAATGAACTTTTAGAAATTGGAAAATTCACGGACACCCATTTACAAATTTCTCACATAGGAAGTATGGCTGGATACGGACAAATGAATAAATTTTTAAATGAAATTGAAAATAAAAAAAAACAGGGCACTAAAATAATGTGTGATTGTTATCCATATAAAGCTTTTAGTACGCTAATAGGTTCGGCTGTTTTTGATAATAATTATATTGAAAATCATAATTTTAGTTATGAACAACTCCAAATTGCTAGCGGTCCATTAAAAGGTAATCTATGCACAAAAGAGATTTTTGAACAATTAAGAAAAACTGCTCCTAAGACTCTTGTTGTTGGTCATATGATGATTGAAAAAGATATTGATACTGCTATTTTAAATAAAAATACCGTTATTGTCAGTGATGGAATTTTAACTGAATTAGGTGAAGGACATCCTAGAGCAGCTGGAACTTTTCCAAAGTTTTTAAAAGAGTATGTAAAAGAGAAAAAATTGCTATCTATAGAAGAAGCTATTGAAAAAATAACATTTTCTCCAGCTAAAATACTTGGAATAAATAAAGGCTCTTTAGAAATTGGAGCTGACGCCGATATTACAATTTTTTCTTTAGATGAAATTGAAGATCAAGCAACTTTTGAAAATACAACATTACCTCCAAAAGGAATAAAATATGTTATTATTAATGGCAAACTTTCTTTAATTGATAACGAAGTTGTAAATTTTAACTCTGGAAAATCTATAAGAAAATTTTTATGAAAAATATAAGACGATAGAAACCTTATAAATTTCTATCGTCTACTTTTTTAATTTTATTTCAATTCATCAACTTCCTCCTTAAATTGAGTTATATACATTTAATATTTGCATCATTACTCCATTGACAATAGCTTCCTCATCAATATCAAAGTTTCCATTATGAGCCTGGGTTTTTATATTTTTCTCGCTATTTCTAACTCCTAAAGTAAAAAATGCACCCTCAGTGGTTTCAATGAAATATGCAAAGTCTTCCACTCCCATATTGGCTAGCTTTTTTTCATAGATACTATCCTCTCCAAAAAGTTCAGTAGCACTTTTTTTAATAATATCTACAGATCTGTCATGGTTTATTAAAGCTGTATAGCCAGGCTCTATATCAATCTCACCCTTTCCACCAAAAGCTAAGGGTAGAGTTGTTACAATCTCTTCAATTCTTTTTTTCATTCTAGCTCTAACATCTGGATCTAAAGTTCTCAAAGTTCCTCTAAGCTCAATCTCATTTGATATAATATTCCCAGCAGTTCCACCATTTATTGTTCCAATTGTTATTACACCAGATTCTCTAGCATCTAAATTTCTACTTACAATACTCTGTAGAGCAATAATCACATGAGATGCTATTAAAAGTGCGTCCACACCTCTACTTGGATAAGCACCATGACAACTTTCCCCTTTTATCTTTATTTTTAAGGTATCTGAAGAAGCATTCATAGCTCCGTACTTTATTCCAATTTTTCCAACATCTATAGTTTCATCTACATGTAATCCATAAACAGCATTAACTCCATCAAGAGCTCCATCTTCAATCATAGGTTTTGCCCCTCCAACAGTTTCCTCAGCAGGTTGGAAAAATAACCTTATATTTACAGGTGGCTTCTCCTTTGTTTCATAAAAATATTTTGCCACTCCTAAAACTACAGTTGTATGTACATCATGTCCACAAGCATGACAAATTCCACTATTTTTTGAAGCATAATCAACACTTTTTATATCCTGTATAGGAAGTGCATCTATATCCCCTCTTAAAGCTATCGTTATATTTTTATTTTTCCCCTCAATCTCAGCTATCACTCCTGTATCAAATGAAGTTCTATGAAGAATATTCATCCCATCTAAATATTCACAAATTTTATCGTGAGTTCTAAACTCTTGAGTTCCTAGTTCTGGGTGCTCATGAAAATCTCTTCTCACCTTTACTAACCAATTTTTTATATTTTCGCTGTGTTTTTTTAAAAATTCTCTATTCATAAATCGCATCTCCTTAAAATATATTTTCCAATAGTATATCATTTTTTTAGATTAACATCATTATCATCTTTACATAATGATATTAATTTAAATAAAACTCCCCAAAAAGTCTGATACTCAACTTTTTGGGGTCCCATCAGGAAAACGCGGAATAACAACGCTAAGGATTTTCCTGACCATTGATGCCCCCTTTATTTTCAATGTATTTCGACCATTTTTCATTCAAAAATTTTCTCAAGTAATCTAATTAGAGTTATTTCCAT
>NZ_JBOFXD010000028.1:0-23917 GCF_051653945.1 Cetobacterium sp. | reverse complement strand
GTTATGGCTACAATTCCAGTTGGTGTAATAAGCCTTACTCCTGGAATCCCCTTTTCACCATCATTTTGATATCCATCACCATTTTCATCATAGAAAACTTTTCCTATTATTGATGCTGTATCCAATAGACTATCGCCTACTATTGAAACTGTTGCTGTTGCCGTATTTGATATCTTTTCTCCATTGAGTATCATGTATGCTTGGTTTTTATATTTTCCAAAAGTTACACCTATACTTGGCTTCAATAAATATCTTACCCTAAATTTTGTAAATGGTTCCATTGTAACAGATGGAAAATTTAATCCATTTCCTAAAACTGGTTCTGAAATACTTATTAAGTCATCACTCGTATTTAAAACTCCATCTGGTCCTGATTCAACTAATTCAGTAGTTCCTTTTATATATTTAAACCCTGATGGGATGAGATCTTTTAAAACTACATCTTTAAATTTAGATTCATTATTATTTTCTACAATAACTTCGTATTCAATAGCTTCTCCAACTTTTACATCTTTTTTCAAAGCTCTCTTTATAACTTTTAACTCTCCTTCATTATCAGGTATTTTCTTTATGTAATTACTTACACTCGCTGTCTCTATTTTTCCTGTTAATGGATTCTTAGCTATAAAAGTGTTTGTTATTGTATCGTCTATACCTTTATTTATAGTTCCCGTTACTGTATATGTAACTTTATTTTGACTATCTGCTCTTAAATTTAAAGTATTACCTATATTAGTATTGTCCTTTACGGTAATATTTTCATTAGCCCTCTCTCCACTCTCCTCGGCTAATACTTTCCAATCTGTAAACAGTAAATTTCCAGTTTTATCTTTTAATTCCCCTATCAAATCACTAACTTCTATTCCACTTATATTCCCTATCCCTTTATTTTCAATGTTTAAGGTATATCTAATAAATTCATCTTTATCATTATAACTATCCTTATCAGAATGCTTTGATAAAGATAAAAGTGGTTCTGGTGGAATGAAAACTACACTATTTTTAAACTCTTCATTATTTAAAGAATCTATAACTTGAGAATGAATAACTATATCTCCAGATAGATTCTTATTCACTAAAGCAATAGCAGTATATCTGACAACTCCTTTTGGAGCTATATTTACTACTTCTTCAACATCAACATTTATTACTTCTTGTATAACTCCTCTTAAATTTTGTGACTCTGATTTTATTATTTTCCATGAATCAAAACTTATCAGTTTCTCTCCAGAAATAGCCTCTGTTAAACTATTACTTATAAACTCTTTTATATCTATATCACAAGCATAACCTAAACCGATATTTTCAACTATTAAATCAAATTGAATCTCTTTTCCTGGTATATAAACAGTTTGCTCTTGAGTCATTGAAGCTGTTATTTTATAATTTTCTGACAATATTGTATTTTTTGCTATTATACCTCCAGCATTTGCTATATTAATTATAGGTCCTGTAGCATCAGCTATTATATTTGCACTTATCTCATAATTTATAAATCCATTTGGTGGTATATCAACTGTATCTAAAAGATCTTGTGATAATTTTTCATCTTTTATTGTTGTTACCACACCTGGTGATATCTCTTTTATACTTATCTTTGCTGTACTCATATCAAAGGCATTTTTACTTCCAGTTGGTGTATCAACCATTAGATTGCTTATTACATCTTCAACAACTATGTCGTCCGCATATCCAAAGCCTACATTTGAAACTTTTATATTATAGATTAGCTGTTCTCCTGGTGTATATTTTTCCATTTGAGGTGTTTTTGTTATTACTATCTCTGCAGCCTTAGGCAAAGATTCAAACGCAGAAATATGTTTAATTCCACCACCTTCGACTGTGGCTTCATTTAATATAGTCCCAACAGCATTATCAATAACTTCTGCTGAAATACTAAATATTACATTATCAAAAGAATTTATATCTATAATCCCTTCTAAATTCTTTCCATTTTCAACTATTCCACTTACAATAGTTAATGGGTCTGAAATATAGGATACCTTCCAGTTTGGCTTGAACGCTGGAACTATATCTCCATCCGAATCTTTAACCATAACTTCATCAATTAAATCCTTTAATATTACTCCTGTTGTATTGTTTATAGTATTATTTGTTAAAGTCAGTGTATAATCTATAGGTTTACCAACTTCATACTCTTCACTAGCAGCTACTTTAACTAGTATCAACTTCGCAATTTCTTGAGTAGCAACAACAGTATTACTTTTATATATCATTCCATTTTGAAGAACTCTGGCTGTATTTTCAATAATTCCAACTGTATTTTCAGTTGTTTCTCCTCCTATAACTATAGTTACTTCTGTATTTGGTGATATATCTCCTTCAACTAAAAGATTTTTAGATGATTTAACTTCAAGATTGCTAATCCCTTTATCTAAAATTTTAGCACCTAAAGTTTCTAATTTGAATGCAGACCCTGTTCTTCCTCCTAAAATTTGAGTTTTTATATCCGCTACTTCATCATATATTTTTACACCTTCTAACCATCCATTTCCACTATTAGCTATTGTTAATATATAATAGTGTTGTCCTGTCGGAGTATATTTGTCTGAACTTTGAGCTTTAACTATGCTTAAAACTCCTGGAGTAGAATTTAAAACTAAATTGCTCTCGAAAGTTTCATCTAAATAAATTCCTTTAGCTATATTTAATATTGGTTGTATTCTTGTTTCTAATACTTTTACACTAATATTTATTGTTACACTTTCTCCTGGATGAATATCAGCAAGTGCACTAACTACTCCCCCATTTTCCTTTAAATTATAAACTTTTGAAAATTTATCTGAAGTTGATTCCGTTGTAATAGTTTGAATTTCAAAAGCTTCAGATTCTTTTAAATCATCTATGATTTCTACACCTGTTGCATACCCGCTTCCATTATTTCTAACATTTATTTGATAATTTAATACATCGTTTGGTATAAATTCAGATTCTAAAGAGGTTTTTGTTATTGAAATTTGACCTTTAGTAGGAATAACCTCTGCCTCTTTTGTAATTACTTGTGAGTTATAATTTAAGATTGCACTATTTTTTATATTTCCCACAGCATCATCAATAGCTATCCCTGTAATAGTTATTATGTACGTTGTATTAGGAGCTAAATCTCCTTTCGCTTCCATTTTTTCTAAATCCGAAAGTGTTATTACTGTATTTGTAATATCTCCAACCATAGATGTAGTTATTGTGTATCCAGATTTAAATGGAAACTTTTCACTTCCATCTACTGTTAAAACTTTCATATCTTTTATTAAATCCGTTAAAGATAATCCTGCTGCTATAGTATCTGTTTCATTTTTTATTGTTAAAACAAATCCAAAATCTCCATTAGGAGAGTATTTTTCATAGAGAGGTGAATTATCTAAGGATAATTGAGCTTTTTTACTACTAGCTACAACACTTTTCTTTTCATCTATTCCATTTCCTGTGACTTGAACTGTATTCAATATATCACCATAAATATTTGGTGCTAATTGACCATCTATTGTAAAAATAATTGCTGCTCCAGGTCCAATATCTAGAATATCCTCTAAGTTACTAACATTCGGATAACTTTTTTCAACATACACAATACTATCTATTGGATCTAATCTATTGGAAACATTCCAAGATGTAAAAGCTTTTGAAATACTTCCTCCCACAGAATCAGCAGCTATCTCTTCAATAATATCTTTTAATACTATATCATTTAAATATCCTTCCCCTATATTATGTAATTTAACCTCATAAGTTAAGTTACTTCCAGGAGTATAAGGATTTCCTGATACTATTTTTTTAGTTAAGTCAAGTTTACCTGCACTCGGATTTAATGACGGTGTTTTTGATATTAAACCAGCAAAATTTACTACGTTACTTGGAATTACTCCTAAAGATTCCTTTGATATATCACCAGTTAATGTTATTGTAACTCGAGAACGTGGAGCTAATGTTACTGTTGTATTCAAAGATGTATTATCTTGAAAATCATCCATATTTAAAATTGTTCTAAGACTTGATGATTCAACTTTCCAAGAATAATTTACAAGAGCATTGCCTCCATTACCTCCTACAAGTTCTGTTGATAGTAAATCTACATTATCAACTAAAGACCCACCTTTTAAATAGCCATCTCCATCATTTCTAATAATAATTTTATAGATTAATCTATCTTTTGGAGCATACGTAATTTCAGATGCGTATTTTTTTCCACCAACGCTGTCAATAATTTTTATAACTTCTTTAATTGCTTCATATGGCATAGTTGTTGCCTCAATTGTATTACTTTTATCACCTTGACTAACTGTAGCTTTATTTACTATTGGTGTAATTGGTCCTTGGTAATCACTTTCATTTAATGTTGCTTCTACCTCTAAAATTATTTCTCCATTTTTTTCTAAAGTTCCGATTACTTCGATAGGTATATTGACATCTGTTATCTCTGATCCTATTTCTACATTTAATTTCAAATTATTATTTTTTGGAAAATCAAACTCTAGAACTTTATAACTATTGAATGCATTTATTGTCACATCTCTACTACTTGCAGCTTGTATCTTTAAAATCTCATCAATCAGTTTTAATTCAGCTCCTGCTGATCCAGTATTTTTTAAAATTATTTTATATTTAATTGTATTCTTTGAATCGTCTTCTCCTCCTGTTTTATAAAATTCACCTGATTTAATGCTTAAATCTAAATCGTCTATTTTTTTAGTTGAAATAACTTCATTTGTTGAATTCCCATTTACTTGAGCTGTATTCTCTATATCTCCAACTGTTCCCGCCTTTAAATTTCCTGTTGCTACTATTATTTCGGTACTCATTGGTGCTATATTTATTTTTTCCCTTATATCTTTTGGATTTTCAAAAGCTTCTCCTATATTTCCACCTACAAAAGTGGTTTTAATTTTACTTAGCTCATCAATCACTTCTATATCTTTTAGCCAACCTTTTCCAGTATTTTTTATATTTAAGGTATATGTTAGCTCATCTAAATCAACATAGATAGTTTTATCCACAGATTTATCAAAAGACAATATCCCTGATTCAGAATTTAAATCTATACTTGCAGCTACAGAATCTCCATTTTCTAATTTAGCTTGTGCACTATTTGTGATAGTCCCATATGCTTCTGAATTAACCTTAGCTATTATTTTTACTATCAATGTATCTCCAGGATAGATATCTGCTTCACTTTGATAATAACCCTTAGATAGATCTGGCATTCCAACTTTTGTATTAGGTCCTGATACTTGACCTAATAAATTTATATTTGTGAAAGCAACACCCTTAGTTCCACTTACTAAATCAACATCTATAGTTGCTAAGCTATCCTCTATAATGGCGTTATTTGTGTATCCACGTCCTATATTTTTTATACTTAATGTATACTCAACTGTCTCATTAGGAGCATACGTACTTACATTTGCTATTTTTTCTATAGATAATTTCCCCATCTCTGGAGCAACTTCTGCAGAAATTATTTTTTCTGAACTCCCATCATATGCCCACTTTACTTGATTTATTATATTTCCCAAAGACCTCGTAGCAACTTTTCCTAGTATATTTATTGTTAGCTTTGTCTTTTTAGCTAAATCTATCTCTGCATTTAAAATATCTCCATTAGTTGGTATTTTTACAGCTGAATTCTCGGAATCACCTATTATTGTTTGGGTAATTTCCCACCCTGATGCCAATGCTGGTCCTTCTTGTCCACCAGCCTGTTCTGTTTTAATTTCACTAATTAAATCTGTTAGCATTAAATTATTTATCGTTGTATCTGAATTATTTTCTACAATTATTTGAAATCCAACATCTCCATCTGGTACATATGTAGAATTTGAAGCTTTTTTTTCTACTGATATATCCTTCAAAGAAGCCCCTTCTAAGGTAATAGCTGACGATACATACTCTTTGTCACCTAAAGTTACTTTATTGACAACATCTCCTACAATATTTTCAGCTAAAGTTGCCAAAATCTCAAAAGTCACTGTTACTCCAGGTCCTATATCTATTGTTGTATCTAATCCACTCACACTCTCAAGTTTGCCATTTAAGTATGTATATTTTGCATAATCATATTCGGTTTCCTTTGGGGGTTCGTAAGATATTGTCCAGTCTGCAAAAGCTTGTCCTTGTCCACCACCTACAATTTCTGTTGTTATATTTCCTATTAAATCTTTTAGTACAATATTATTTCCATAACCTAACCCACTATTTATTAATGTTATCTTGTATTTCACTTTATCTTTTGGTTTATACTTTAGAGAAGTTACTAATTCCTTATTTCCAGAAATGATTGCAGGTTCAGGATTTATTGAATCTGAATATATTTCATTATTATTTACTACTAATACATTTGGTGTAATTTCTTTTAAAGCTTTCTGACTTATTTTAGCAGTTATATTTATTGCTACAGACTGTCCCGGACCTATATCTACATTTTTTCTAATTAAAGTTTCTCCATCTCCACCTAATGATTCTACAAAAGTTGCATTTCCATTAATTACTGGAGAGCTTATTGTAACATCTTCAAGTGCGTGAACTGTAGTGTCAGTTCCTGATTCCTCAGTGGTTATTCTAGAAATAAAATCAGATATTAAGATATTATCTAAAATTCCTTTTCCTACATTTGAAACCTTTATTTCATAACTTACACTATCTCCAGGTTTATATTTCATCCCTGAAGAAAACTCTTTTCCTGCAAGTGTTTTTATAATATTTGTTGCTCGAACCTCTCCAGGATACGGTCTTAATACTGCTACTTGAGTATTTTGACCGTAAGAAGATATATTTTGAATAGTTCCAAATATTTTATTACCTATTGTTGCCTTTATTGTAAAAGTAACACTTCCACCTTGAGCTATTATCATATTGTCTATTTTTATATTCTCATTATTTTTAGGTAGTGTTGCTCCAATCAAAGTTATATCTCCACTAGTTAATGTTTCTATTTCCCAAGTATTATTGAATGGATTCACTTTTGTATTTTCATTTCCAGCTTCACTTGCAAATATATCTGTTAGTATATCTAAATAATTTTGATTATATGTGGTTCCTTTTCCTACATTATTTATTTGAATTTTATATACAATCGTATCTTCTGGAGCATAATTTGTAATTTCATTTGTTCCTGTACTATCATAAACTTTTTTCGTATGTACAATTACTCCTGAGGCCATTTTAGCTACACCTGTAGTTTTTACTATACGATTTACCGTAACTGAATTTGTGAAATTTCCTACAGCTAACGGATTAACCTTTGCCAAAATTGTATATTTTATATACCCATTTGGGGCTATATCTATTTTTGTATCTATATTTGTATTATCTTTTATTATTCCATAATCAGTTATTGAAGAGTCATCTGTTTCAGCAGTTATAGTCCAGCTTACAAAGGCTTTTCCTATTTCTCCTGTAGCTAAATTTGTATTTATATTTCCTATTAAATCTTCAATGGAATACTGGTCTAAAATACTTTGGCTTTTATTTTCAATATTTATTGTGTATTTTATATATCCATTTGGGACATATCCCTCTGTAACCTGAGTTACTCCGTCAACATCTAAATACCTATCCATTGTTTTAGAAATTGTAAATCTACTTTGTGGCATATCTGCACCAGCTGAAACAGTATCTCCATCTACACTTAAAGTATTTATCAATCTTCCAACTGCATTTTTTATAACTTCTCCTGAAATTTTATACTGTATGTATCCCCCTACAGGCACATCTATTTTCACATTTATGTTTCCTGGGTTAGCCATATTTGGAGCTTGTGCACCATACCCACCCTTAGTTATCTCTAAAACTTTTATTGTATTTGGAACAAATGCTGGAACTACGTTCCCCTTTGAGTCTCTTACAGTTATATCTTGAATTTTATCTATTAAAGGCACTTGTCCTGCATTTCCCTTACTATTATTTTCAACTCTTAAAATATAAGTAAGTTTCTGTCCAGGAATATAGCTTTCTCCCACTACCTCCTTTGATAGTGATAAATTTTGTCTATAACTCTTTGTTATTACACCTTTATAATTAATATCTCCTAATATATCTGGTCTTATTTTTCCACTTATTTTATATGTTAAATAATCGCCTTGTGCTATATCAACAACACCCTGTAAATTAGTATTATATTTTATACTCTCTGGTGGAATAGGCTTCGTACCTGAAGATATTTTTGATTCATTTTCTAAAAATTCAACAGTAAATTCATTTTTATTTTTATCTGGATTATAAAATACATCTCCTTTACTTCCATCCATTAAAAAAACTTGTAAATCGTTTATATCTTCGTTTACTTTGAAATTATTTAAATAGCCATTACTATTTGGGGCTATTCTTATTTTATATGTAAGTATTTCTCCTGGTATATATTTATCTTTGTCGACTGTTCTTACTATTCCACTAGTAGACCCCAATACATTATTTTCTATAAAAGTATCACTAATTATATTATCTCCATTATATACATATGCAATGTTTTTAATTTTTTGTGATAATAATTTTCTATTTGGAATAGCTTTAATTTTATATTGAACTTTTTCTTGAGGTTTTAATGTATTTATCAAATCATTTAAAATGTCATTACTACCACTACTCATCTTTACTTCATTTTTATATATTTCCCATGAACTAAAAGCTTTTCCATTTATATCATCTATTGATGCTCCATCTAAATTTGCTAATCTGCCAACTACTTTATTTAAATCATCATATATTCTTATATCCTCTATAGGATTCTTAGAATTATTAATAACATCAATTAAATACTCAAATTCCTTTAAAGGATTTACTGTGGGAGCTATTGATGTTTTTCTTATAAATATTGTTCCATCGCTATCCGCACTATCTTCACTAGCTGATGCTGTACTTGTATTCTGATTTTGGGCATCATAAATTTGAGCTGTATTAGTTATCACTCCTTTCAATCCTGTATTTAATTGGGCTTTTATTCTATAAATTACACTACCACCTGGAGCTATATCTATCAATGTATCTATATTTGAATTATCGGAAATATTTCCAATTGTTGTTCCGTATCCTTTTGCAATTCCCGTTATTTGCCAACTCTTAAAGGCTTTATTTTTTTCTTCATCTACAACATTTCCAAAATTGTCTTTTATTTCAGCGTTATTAGCAAATCCTTCACCAACATTTGTTATCTCAATTGTATAATCTATCTCTCCTCCATCAACATAATTTGTATCGGCTGAACTCTTAGAAATTTTTAAAAATGGCATCTTAGGAAATATCGTTACCTCTTCTGACAAACCGCTTCCTTTGGCAATATTTGTGAATGCTCCATAAAAAACTTCAGTATCTGTATTATCTATAACTCCAGTTATTTTAAAAACAACTCTTCCTCCAGGAGCAATATTTACCTTTGTATCTAAATCTTGCCCATTAACTACTGGATTTCCTGAAATTGTAGTTCCAATTCCAACAATTTCTGTTTCGATAGTCCAATTTGGTTTAAATACATTTTTGGTACCTCCACCTAATAGTTCTGCTGTTATTGTTGAAATACTATCTTGAACTGGAACATTCATAGCTATTCCACTTTCAGCACCATTAGAAACTGTTATATTATATACAATAACTTCATCTCCAATATGATTTCCATTTGAATCAATATTATTAGGATAGCTACCCTTATCTACACTTTTAGATATTGATACATCCGTTGCTTTACTAACAACACCTCTATCACTTATTAACTCTCCATCAACTTGAGCACTATTAACAATTCTTCCCTCTGATAAACTGTTTATTGTAGCATTAACTGTATAAACAATACTTTTTCCTGGAGATATTATAGCTAATACATCCAGATCTTTATTTTCTAAAATCCCTGAGAAACCTGGATTATCAGGTCCAGATGTACTAACGCTCCCATCTTGATTATAAATAACTGCTGAAACTTGAGTTTTTTCATATGCATCTCCTCGAGTACCTGTTATCAATTGTGTTTTTATATTTGA
Source organism: Cetobacterium sp. (assembly GCF_051653945.1). GTDB lineage: Bacteria > Fusobacteriota > Fusobacteriia > Fusobacteriales > Fusobacteriaceae > Cetobacterium_A. The sequence continues at coordinate 13,937 of NZ_JBOFXD010000028.1, read as the reverse complement.
AAATAAATCTTTAATAGGTATATTTACAGCTGTCCCATCCCCTGAGTTTGTTATTATTATTTCATAAATAACTTCTTTACCAGGAGTATACTCTGTCTCATTAATCTCTTTTTGCAATTCTAATTTATAGGGAAACATTGTGATTCCATCTCCTGTTTCGACTATATTTCCACCAGAATTTTCATCAAATATATTTCCTACTATATTTGGATTAACCGTTATAATCAATTCATAACGAATTTCTCCACCTGGTGCAATATCCACAACTATATCCAAGTCTTTATCTGGGTTAATCAATCCATAATCAAATTGTCCTTGAGCTGTTCCATTTCCACTTTTAGAAATAAAATTTAATCTCCAATCTTTGACAACTTCCGAATAATTTCCATTTATATCTAAAGCTAAAATTTTTGATAATTTATCCGTAATAGATACATTATTCGCAAATAATATATCTGAATTTGTTGCTATTATCTCATATACTATTACTCCACCAGGCTCATATCCATTTTGATTGGTAAATTTTGTTATTGATATTGATGGATCTCCTGTTGTTATTATCTGTTGTGGATTGTATGTAGCTGATGAAGTTTTATTATCTACTATAGCTATATTCGTTATATCACCAATCGCAATATTTTTTGTATTTAAGGTGATATTATATATAATCTCCTCTCCTGGATAAATCACTACATTTGTATCATCTAAATTTTCATTATTAATTTGTCCTCCATTTAATAGTAAAGATGATTTACTTTTAGTTGAACCTTCCCCCAATACAGCTTCTATACTCCAAGAAGTTATAGGATTGCTATTTTCATCTTTAGCATTAGAACTTCCATTATTGGCTAAATTTGATGATATTTCTGTTATTTTATCTACTACATTAAAATTATACCCAATACCTTTCCCTATATTTTTTACTTTTATTTGATACTTTATAGATGACCCTGGTATATATCTTTCATTATTTAAAGTGCTTTTCTCTAAAATTATATTTGGTTTTTCTGAAATTAATCCACCATCAGAAGCTATTTTAGACTCCCCATTTCTATCTGTAACTACAACACTACTAACTATTTCACCAACTATATAATCATTAATATAAACACTTACAAAATATCTTACTTCTTCACCAACACCTATTGATATATTAGTTATATTTGGTTCTGCATTAGGATTATAATTTCCCTCTGAACTATTTGAATCCGAACTTCCTATTACTACAGCTCTATCTACATTAAATGCCGGAACTAAATTTCCCTCTGAATCATAAGCGTTTACTAGCGATAAAGAGTCTATTAAGCTCATATTATTTATTGGAATATTAGGACTTGTATTTCTTACTTTTATTTCATATGTTGCAAGGTCTCCTGCTGAATATAAACTATTGCTATTTAATGCTTTTTTTTCTACATTATAACTATACTTAGCCAAATTTAGAGGTTCTGCCATATACTTTCTAGTATTTTTTCTTATTGTAACAGAAACTTCATTATTTAAAGTTTCTGTAAAATCATCTTTTAGATCCCCTTCGATTGTGTAAATTATTGTTCCCCCCGCACCTAATGTTGCTTTAGAAACATTTAAATCTCCTGAGTTATCAAAGATTCCAGAACTTGTTCCAGTCCCAGTTGCTTTTCCTGTGATAACGCTACTCATAAAAGCATTATTATCAAGAATATCTATTATTTCTATATCTTTAATTGCTGTATCTTTCAAATTTTTTAAAATTATATTATACGTTACCTTGCCGTTTTTTTCATAATAAGTCAACAAAGAACTATGTTGGATATTTATCTCATCATATTCTACTCTTGACATTGTACTTTCTAGTATTTTTTCAATCTCACCCGAAGTATTAAATAATTTTGCTTCTACTTTTATAATTCCATTTACATCTGGATTTATATGAGCTTTAATAGTATATGTTATTGTTCCTGAAGGAGGTAAAACAAATCTCTGAACACTTAAATTACCTGAAGACAAATCTATTTCACCTTGATCTGTGTCTTCACCTGTTTTTGTAATACTATTTTGAATATTATTAAATACTGGTCCCTCGCCTCCTCCATCCAACGTAGAAATTAAATCGCCTATTGGGAAACTTAAACTTCCTTCTAATATTATATTAGTAGTATTAGTTAGCATCAACCTGTACTCTACACCATCTCCATTATCATAATCTTCTTTTGGATATACTCTTTCTAAGCTAAACTCGTTTGCCAAGATTATTTTTGAAAATAAAATAAAAAATATGATAGCTATTCTCCCCCATTTGTTCATCAGTACCTCCCTTTATCATGCAAGTTGCTCTTTATTTTTATAAATTTAGTATACATTTTTTTATCAAATTAGTCAATTCTAAAATAAGATATTTGTTGTTTTATATGAACGAAATTTACAAAATATATCTACTTTATTAAAAAAATAAAAATAAAAAAATTTAAGCAGCTTAAGTCCTTCAAAATAAAGGACTCAAGCTGCTTAAATTTTATATTATTTAAATTTTCTATTTGATATGATGCAGTTCAGATATTTGATTATTCTTATTTACATTATTTTTAACTGATGATGTTGATTTCATGATTATAAAGATTCCACCTGCTCCAAAAATAAAATATATAACATTGATTACTGTTAAAGAATTTCCACCTGCCAATCCAACTTTTGATAAAATTGTATATACATAAGCAAGTCCTAACATCAAGATATATGATACTGGAAATGCATATTTCCAATTTGATAAATCTACATGAGATTTATTTTCTTTTGGCAGCTCATAAGGAACATCTCTTTTCATAAAACTCCCTAATATAACCATAAGTAGTATATCGAATACAAATAATCCACCCATTACATGAACAAAATTAAGATTTATTTTAAATATCCAAACTAAAGAAAAATATAGTGTAACATGAGCTATTACTGTTATTCTTGCTGCTAAGCCACTTATTGTTTTATTCAAAAAGCCTACTGCTACAAGTGCTATTATAGGAATATTGAAGAATCCTGCAAATCTTTTTAAAAGTAAGAATAGTCCATCAGATCCTGATTGTAATGTTGGAGCAATAATCATTGATATAATAGCTATTACTGTTCCTGATATTTTAGCAACTCTTATTAAATCATCATCTGAAATATTCTTTTTAAATATAGGCTTATAAAAATCATAACAAAATAAAGTTGCCGCACTATTTAAAAATGAATTAAAAGTACTTAATATCGCTCCAAATAAGCATGCTGTAAAAAATCCTAATAATGGTTTTGGTAAAACTTCTCTTACAAGAGTTGGATATGCCAAATCAATATTATTTAAAGAGTTACCAAATATATGAAATGATACTAATCCTGGTAAGTTCAACATAAATGGCAGTGTCAATAAAAATACTCCCGCTATCAAAATACCTTTTTGTCCTTCAGCTAAACTTTTTGCTCCAAGAGCTCTTTGAATAATGGCTTGATTTGTGGCCCAATAAAAGAAATTTACAATCATTATTCCTGTGAAAATAGTTGTCCAAGGAACTGGATCAGTTGCTGCTCCCCAAGCATTTAATTTATCATAGTGAGTTGTTGTTATTTTAGTAACTCCATCTAATATACTCCCATTTCCTAAATATTTTAAAGCAAAGAATGGAATCATTGCTCCACCTATAATTAGAGCCATCCCATTCAATGTATCTGAAACCGCTACAGCTTTTAACCCACCAAAAATAGCATATATTCCTCCAATAATTCCTATTAACCACACAACAACCCAAATAGACATATTAAAACTTATATTGAAAAGACCTGGAATATCGAACATTTGTGAAAAAGCTATTGCTCCTGAGTATAAAGCTCCTGGAATTAAAACAAATGTATAACCTACCATGAACAGAAATGACATCATCCATCTTGTTTGTCTATCAAATCTAGCTTCAAAAAATTCTGGAATTGTTGTAAATCCACCTTTTAAATACCTTGGTAAAAGATAGAGTGCTAAGACACATAACGGAATAACTGATTGAACAGTCCATGCCATGATTGAAAAGTTACTAACGTAAGCTGAGGCATTCGTTCCAATTAGTTGCTCTGTTGATAAACTTGTTAAAACCATTGAAAAACCAATAACTACTCCTGACAGTCCCCTACCTGCCAAAAAATATCCTTGTGCTGAGTGTTCTTCATCCTTAGTTTTTAAATAAGATATGAAACCGATTAATGCTGTGACAAATACAAAACTTAAAATTGTCATTAACATATTATATACCTCCCGTTTTTTTATTACCTTATTTATACATTCTTTTTGAAAAACAAACAATATCTTAATTTTAACCATTATTTTTTTCTAAAAAATGTAATACTCTAAACTTCATACTAAATATATAGTTTATGCCAAGTTGTTATATTTGTTATGTTTATAAAAGACAAATAATTCTTGAAAAAAAATCATTTATATGATAAAAAATGAGCATAACAAATAATACAAATTTTAACACTTGAGGTGAGTAAAATAAGAAAAAACAATAGTAGCTATGAAAAAATATATACAGAGCTTAAAAAAAGTATCCAAAAGGAAAAAATAAAAGAGTTTGAAAAACTACCCACTGAGATGCAACTATGTGAAATCTATGATGTAAGTAGAATCACTGTTCGTAAAGCTCTTGAAAAACTTGAGCAAGATAATCTAATACAAAAGATTCGGGGAAAAGGAACGTTTGTTACGCCAATGCCTATCGTTCAAAATAAATCTGGTTTAAATAAACTATTTGATGATATAAAAAAATCTGGTAAAACGCCATACTCTAAAATTTTATCCATTGGTATTTTTTCACCAACAGATGAAATGCAAGAAAAAATGGAAATTACAACTGAAAACGTTCTTATTATTGAATGGGTTAGATATGCTGACAATGAACCCATACTTTATGAAAAAATACATTTTTTAGCAGAAAAACTTCAAGGGTTAGAAAAAATAGATTTATCAGATAAAAACCTTTATGATATTTTAGAAAAAAAATATGGAATAGTTTTTGAAAAAGGAATTGAAAAATTTAGACCTTGTATATTAAATGATGATTTACAAAAACTTATGAAAATTAAAAATTGTAATTTAGGAATGGAAATTGAAAAGAAACTATGGTTCAATAATAAAATTTTTGAGTATACTTTAGCATACATAAGAGGGGATAGATTTATATATACGACAGAATATAAAAAATAAGTTTTGGGAGGAGTAGTAGATGGAAAATATAGCAATTATTTTATTAGATCAAATTCGAACTGATATGTTAGGGTGTTACGGACATAATATTGTCAAAACTCCTAATATGGATAAGTTAGCTGATGAGGGAGTTATTTTTGATAGAGCATATACTCCTGCCTCTGTTTGTTGTCCCGCAAGAACATCACTTTTCACAGGACAAATGCCAACAAATCATAAGATAATTAGAAATGTTGAAAAAGCTGAGGTACAAGATCCTAGCTTAAATAATCCAAATATAATTTCAGATTTAAAAGATTATAAAAAAATATATATTGGAAAGTGGCATGTGGGAGGAAATGTTTTACCTAAAGATTTTGGCTTTATCGGACATAACTTTGATGGATATGGATACCCTGGAAGTAATGTCTATAAAAACATGATTTTTGATCAAGGACCTAAAAAAGAGGATAGATATGTAAAATGGTTAGAAGAAAAAGGATTTGAAACTCCTAAAGTTACAGATGAATATTTTGGAGAAAACCCTCATCTTAGGGTACAAGAACTTTGTGGAAAACTTCATTGTCCTAAAGAAGCTACCCTTCCATTTTTTGTAATTGACGAAGCTAAAAAAGAGATTTTACAAGCTAAAGAAGAGGGCAGACCATTTTTTATTTGGATGAACTTCTGGGGACCTCACACTCCATGTGTAGTTCCAGAACCTTATTACTCTATGTATAGTCCTGATGATGTAACTCTTGATAAAAGTTTCTATGAACCTTTAAAAAATAAGCCAAACCACTATAAAAACATCTCTCAAATGTGGGGAATGTGGGATGCTAGCGAAGAGAGATGGAAAGAGGTTATAACTAAATTCTGGGGATATATAACTCTTATTGATGATGCTCTTGGTGACTTCTTCCAATTCCTAAAAAATGAGGGACTTTATGACGAGATATTTTTAACAGTTACTGCTGATCATGGAGATGCTATGGGAGCTCATAAGATGATTGAAAAAGGTGAGTTCATGTTTGAAACTACCTATAGAATTCCAATGATTATAAAAGATCCTAAATCTCCTAGAAAGGGGGAGAGAGAAAATGCTATGGTTTACTTACACGATTTAACTCCTTCATGTAGTGATCTTGTCAATGGTAATTATTCTGATTTCTTCGATGGAAAATCTCTTCTTCCATTACTAAGAAACGAAGTATATGATAAAAGAAATGGAATCTTAGGACAACTTTCTGGTCACTTCGTATCTTTTGAACAAAGAATGTGGAGAAATGAAAGATATAAAATTGTTTTTAATGCCACTGATCTTTGTGAGCTTTATGATTTAGAAAAGGATTCTGAAGAGATCAATAACCTATTCTATGATGAGCAATTTAAAGATCTTAAAAAACAAATGTTAAAAGAGCTTTATTGTGAAATGGTTAAAATTAAAGATCCTTTAGCAAACTGGCTTTATAGAATCATTAACTATCTATAAAAATAGCGTGGATATCCACGCTATTTTTATTTTATTCTCCAAAATAAATTTTCAATAAAAGTTTTATATAGTCCTCATCAGTTAATCTATTTGGATTATACTCTGTACATATATCTCCTTTTATATCTTCTAATATCTCTGGAATTTTAATTTTAAACTCTTCAAAGTTTATACCTAAATCTTTTAAAGATTTTTCTATTCCTAAATTTTCCTTTAGTTTTTTTACAAATCCATTAAATAGATTTTTTCCATTTTCGTCATCAGTTGGATTAAAACCTAAAAGTTTTGCAAGTTCACTATATCTCTTCCAAGCTTTTGTATTAACTTCAATTATATATGGCATTATTATAGCGTTAGCTCTTCCATGAGATATGTGAAACTTTGCTCCAATAGAGTGTGCTACACTATGATTAATTCCTAAAGATGAGTTATTAAAAGCTATTCCAGCCATACAAGAAGCATACTGTACATTTTCTCTTGGAAGCAGCAACTGTGGATTATTAAAGTGATTTACCAAATTCTCTTTAATAATTTTTATAGCTTCTTTAGCTGATGAATCTGTAAATGGTGTTGCTATTGTAGAAACATAAGCCTCTAGTGCATGAGTTAAAACATCCATACCCGTATCTGCAATTATTTTAGATGGAAGTGTTTTCATAAACTCTGGATTTAATATTGCTAAATCTGGTAACATCTCCTCATTAGCCAGTGCAATTTTTTTATCCCCTTTAGTTATAACACTATATGATGTCACTTCTGACCCCGTTCCGCTTGTTGTTGGTATTGCAATAAAATATGGCTTCTCTCTTTTTATTTTCAGTTCATCCTCTATTTTCAAATTAAAATATAAAATACCTTTACAAGCGTCTATTGGCGAACCACCACCTAAACCAATTACACACTGAGGAGAAAAATAAACAATCTCTTTTAACCCTCTTTCAACTATTTCCACTGTTGGATTAGGAGTTACCTCTTTAAATATTTTTACTTTTGAATCTTTAGGTAACTTCTCTAAAATTTTATCCACTATTTTTAAATCTACCATAGCTTTATCTGTTACTATAAGGTAACTTGAATATTTTAATGTTTTTAAACAGTCCAAAGAATCTTCACCTGATTTTATTTTTGGTTTTATGAAATATTCTCTCATAACCCCCACCTACTTCTGTTCCATCCAGTTAGCTGGATAGACAACATAGATAAACTTAGCATATTCTGTAGCTTTAAACTTTATACTTGACCCTTTTGGAATTAAAAGAACATCTCCTTTTTCACCTGTAATTGTTCTTCCATCTATTACAATTTCTAATTTACCCTCTATTACATAATCAATCTCATCATAATTTAATGTCCAATCGAAAGTACTTTTTGTCATCTCCATCATACCCGCACCAATTCTAGGACTTTCTTCTAAAGAGAATAAATCTGTTACGTAAACTTGATCTTGAGGATTTCCCGTATCAAACTTAACTTTCTCTATCTTTTCAGCTTTTACAACAGCTACACCAGATGGATCTACATACTTTATACTTTTTTCTCCTCTTAACTCTTTCTCTATAACTTTTCTAATTATTTTTTCTAGTTCTAGCTCATCTATATTTATCATTTTGCTTCACCCTCTATATTTTTGAACATAAATTGTGCTAAGATAACTGCTGTTATACCTCCAACTAACTTTCCAACAACCATTGGAAATATCATCTGCGAATCTACTCCTGCAGTAAACCCTAAATGATCTCCAAATACGAAAGCCGCACTTACAGCAAATGCTACGTTTATTACTTTACCTTTTTTATCCATCTCTTTCATTAATCCAAACATTGGGATATTATTAGCAAGTGTTGCTACTAATCCTGCGGCCGCTTTTTCATTCATCCCTAATGATTCACCAAGTTTTGTAAGTGGTTTATTTAAAACTTTTGTTAAGAATAATACTAATGGGAATGCACCAGCTAGTGTGATTGCAATACTTCCTACAATTTCAATACCATCTGTTATTGGAGCCATTCCTGGAATAACAACGATTCCTGTTAATGTTTCAATTATTGATGCAGCTAATCCAATTGTTATAACTATAACTACTCCTTTTCCAAAAATTGTGAATCCACTAGTCATCTTTTCAGGTATTTTCCAAAGACCTAAAGAGATTAGTGCTGAGAATATTATTATTGGAAGTATATTTGAAAGTACTAATTCTAATGAAAACCCTGCTGTTAACCCTCCAGCCAAACAACCAATTGGAATTGTAATCATACCTGCTAATATACCTTTTGCTAAGTATGGTCTATCCTCTTTCTCAATTATTCCAAGTGCAACTGGAATTGTGAAAACAAGAGTTGGTCCCATCATTGCCCCTAGTATTAGCCCTGCAAATTTTCCAGCTTCGGGTGAAAGTGCTAGCTCCATTGCTAGTGGATATCCACCCATATCATTTGCCAATAATGTCGTAGCAAACATTGCTGGGTCTGCCCCAAGCATTGTATAAGCTGGAGAAATTATTGGACGAAGTATCTTGGCTAATACTGGAGCAAGTGATATTACTCCAACCATTGCTAGAGCTAGAGCACCCATTGCCATAATTCCCTCTTCAAACTTCTCACCATAACCGAATTTATTTCCTAAACACTTATCAATTGCTCCAATTACCATAAATAAAACCATTATATAAATGATAATCTCATTAATACCCATTATTTATACCCCCTTTAACTTTTTTTAAAACTTCACCGATTACTCTTTCATCTGATATATTAAAATCTTTAGTCAAAATCAATTTGATTCTTTCTTCTAAACTTTTACAACTATCAGATACATATCTAATTTTTACCCCTTTATTTTTTAAATAATCGTTTACTTTAGGAAGAAGAATCATATCTTTTGACATATTTAATTCATCTCCTACTATAAACTCCTCTACATTTTCCAAGGTAATAAGTTTCTTTTTCATCTATTCACCTTCCTCAAATCCATCTATAATACCAATTGTTACCGCATCAATTGGTATACTTTCATTTTCTAAAACTTTTCTTGCTCCACTTCCTTTTGTTATAAGAACCATATCTCCTGTTCCAGCCCCAATATAATCACATACAACTATTTTTTCTCCGTTTTCAAGTTGAGCTATCATAAATTTTAAACCATTTAAAGACTCATCTTTCCTTGTTGCCCAAACATTTCCAATAATCTTTCCTATAACCATAAAATCACCCTTTTTTTATTTCTAAAGCTGAATTTTTCAAATATTCTTTGGCTGAGTCTGTTATAAAGATTTTATCTGAAACAACTATCTCATCTGTTGCTTCTCTTTCTATCTCTTTCACATCTTTTAGAGTCATAACTTTTTTGTCAAAATATTTTTTCCTTTTAGTATTATCCAAATAATCAAGAATTTCCATTTTTTTAATAATTTTTATTCCCATGTCTTTCAATCCTTTTTCATAACTCAAATACTTATCGGCTATTTTTTTAACTTCACAACTATAACTTCGCCAAGATATTCCCTCCTCTATTAAATATATATTTTTATTTTTTAATAGAGATTTTATTATCAACTCTGTTTTTGGATTTATATATGTTGCATTTGAAATGGAAAATAACTCATCAATTTCCAATGAAAAAACTACTATTTTATTGCTTTCATCTGAAATCTCAAATCTTTTTTCTAACTCCTCTTTAAGTATTAAATCCTCTCCCAAAAGAGTTATTTTTTCTTTTATGTTTTGTTCTTGTGAATTATTTTTTTCTCTTATATACTTCTCTATCTCTTTTCTTATAATATCTAGTAAATCATTTTCATTCATAAATCTCTCCATAAGAGTCTTTAGTTAAAAAACAAGCATTGGCCTCATCATAATCTATATGCATATTTAGAGAAAATCTATTATTCACTCTCACAACAACATCTTCAAAAATCATTGGCCTTAAACTACCACAAATTTTTACTTTTACTTTATCCTTATCTTTTAAGTTTAACCTTCTTGAGTCCTCTTCTGTCATATGAATATGATTTTTAGCTACTATTACTCCCTCTTTTAACTTTAAGTATCTATCGCCATTTGTTATTAAAATTCCTGGAGTATCTTTTGTGCTTCCAGATTCTCTTAAAACAGGAGTTACACCTAAAGTTCTAGCATCTGTTAATGAAAGTTCAACTTGAGTACTTCCTCTAAAAGGTCCTAAAACTATTACTCCTTCTATTACCCCTTTTGGACCAACTAGTCTAACTCTTTCCTTACAAGCATATTGACCTGGTTGAGATAGATCTTTCACTTTATTAAACTGATATCTCTCTCCAAACAAAATCTCTGCATCCTCTTCTGAAAGGTGAATATGCCTACCTGAAGCTTCTATTGGAATTCTTTTCATATTTTTATATTCTTTTTGATTTAACTCTTTTTCTACAGCATCCTTTACTAATTTTACAATCTCATCGATTTCCATACTCTCCTGTCACCCCTCTTAACATCATTATATAGATAGCACTACTTAATCTATTTAGTGCTAATAGGATGTCTCTTCTTTCAATTGTACCGTTCTCTTTAACAAAAGCTTCCACACCTTTAATCTCTAACTCTCTAGATAAGGCTCTCATCTCATTTAATTTTATAACTGGATAACTATCCTTTGAACATATACCAAAGAGATGCTCTCTATTAAAATATTTTTTAGGATTGTGAGAGATATCTCTAATCTCATCTAAACTTTTTTCTAAAACCTTTATATCAACCAATGCCTCTCCTATAACCTCTGAAACTAAAATATTTTTTATAAATTTTTCAACACTCTCTAAGTCCTTTTGAAGTTTAGCATTTTTAATCTCTTCTAAGTCTTTCATTAAAACTAGCCAACGACTTTGAAAAGAATCTATTACTCCTCTAAAAATTATTCTTTTATCATCTTTTTTTACTAAAACATTTCCATATATTTGAGTCATATATTCTGGTTTTTCAACATAAAGCTCTCCTAATACTCCTTTGTACTTAGGTTTTGACTCTTCACTTCTTATCTCTTTAAACTCTCTAGCCTCTTCAGTTTTCCCAGCTATTTTATCAACTACTTTTATATCTTTATCTATTAAAAATTGTCTTGCTGAAGGAGTTAAAATTGTTCCTTTTTCTAAAGAAATCTCTTTCATATTCTCATCTTTTTTATAAAGAGATCTTAATTTTTCCTCTGTTAGAACCATAAGTACCTCTCCTATCTATTTAATATATCTGCTACTATTTTCTTTACCATCTCTTCTAATTTATCTTGTGATGTTTCACAGCTTTTCTTTTCCCCTTTTATATCCTCTAATTCTCTAACTCCCCAAGCCACTCTTCTTATATTTATAAGGTTTAATGGAGTTATATTATCAGAAGTTGAACTTCCTCCAACTGCACCGCATCCTAAAGTTAGTGCTGGAGCAAGATTAGTTGTTCCACCAATTCCACCTAAAGCTCCTGGTGTATTAACTAAAAGTCTTGAAACTGGTTTTTTTAGAGCAAACTCTCTTATAACCATCTCATTCTCAGAATGAATAACCATAGTATGTCCTTTTCCTTCTACATTTAATATCTCAATAGATCTTTCACATGCTTCTTCCCAAGTGTTTTCAACATAAAATGCTAAAATTGGAGCTAATTTTTCTCTAGAGTATGGATTTCTTTTTGAAACTTCACACTCTTCTGAAATTAAAACTTTAGTGTCACATGGAACATTTATTCCCGCCATCTGTGCCAGTCTTAAAGCATTTTTACCTACAATTTGTGGATTCATAGTTCCATTACTTCTTAAAATAAAATTAGAAAGTTTTTTAGATTCTTCTGGATTTAAGAAATATCCACCTTGAGCTAATAGCTCCTCTTTCACTTGTTCTCTTATCACTTTTTCTACAATTATAGATTGCTCAGAAGCACATATAACACCATTATCAAAAGTCTTACTATCTATAATTCTCTTTACAGCTAATTTTATATTTGCACTTTTCTCTATAAATGCTGGTCCATTCCCTGGTCCAACTCCTATTGCTGGATTCCCTGAACTATATGCAGCTTTTACCATAGCCTCTCCACCAGTAGCCAAAATCAATGCTGTATCCTCATGTTTCATCAATTCCTCTGTTGCATCCATAGTTATTGTTTTTACTACACCTATTAACCCTTCAGGTGCTCCAGCTTTTTCTGCAATCTCTTTCAACAGATTAGCTGTTTCAATTATACAATTTTTAGCATTTGGATGAGGACTTACAACTATTCCATTTCCAGCTTTTAGTGATATCAATGTTTTATAAATTGTTGTAGACGTCGGGTTTGTAGATGGAATTAATCCAGCTATAACACCTAAAGGAACACCAATCTCTAAAACTCCATTTTCATTTTTTAACTCACCAACAGTTTTCATATTTTTTATATACTCATATACATATTCTGAAGCAAACTTATTTTTTAAAACTTTATCTTGCCAATTTCCAAAACCAGTTTCTTCAACAGCCATCTTAGCTAATTTTTCGCTGTATCCTTTTATTCCCTCTACCATAGAACATATAATACTATCTATTTTCTCTTGAGAAAATGTAGCATATATTTTCTGTGCTTCCTTTGATTTTCTTATTAAATCTCTTACCTCTTGTCTTGACATTAAATCTCTATCCATTTTGCCTCCCTATTAAAACTTAAATATAATCAAGTATGTTTTCAACTGGGTTATTTATTTTACTAATATCCATATATTTATAAGATGATCCTGTAACTAAAACTATTGCCTCATCTATAGAACTCGTTTCTCCTCCTACAACAAAATAACATTTTCCTGCTAGTGTCCATCCTAAAACTAATTTAACTATATCTACATCAACACTTTTAATCACATGATCTAAAACTTTAACACCATCAGCTATATTTAAAAATTCAACTACACCTAACGCTTTAAATTTTTTATCTTCTCTTTTTCTATTTAATGCTTCTAAAAGTTTTTCACTTACTCCAGAAATAACTTGTTTACAACGTTCTCCTGTTAAATCTTTTAATCCATCTTTAACTGAAGAGTTATCTCCATAAACTATAAAGTAATATTTTCCAGGACAAGTTACTCCAGCCTTATATATTTTTAATTCATTAAATTTTATAATTTTATCTAACTCCTCAATTCCCTTTGGAATACTATTAAATTCAACTACACCTAACGCTTTCATCTCTTCTCCTTCCATTATTTTTAGGGAGTGACTAACATGTCACTCCCTAATATTTTTTTACTTTGCTTCTTTTGGTAAAATTGCCTCTA
>NZ_JBOFXD010000027.1:0-4539 GCF_051653945.1 Cetobacterium sp. | reverse complement strand
TTCCATAAACAGGAAGTTTCTTTCCAGCTAAAATATTTTTAATAATTAGCGGAATTAACTTCTCTGGGAAGTGATATGGCCCATAGTTATTTGAACATCTTGTTATATTAAATGGAAACTTATATGTTTCTCCATAAGCGATAACTATCATATCAGATGCTGTTTTAGATGCTGAGTATGGACTTCTTGGATCTAGTGGAGTAGTTTCTGTAAACATCTTCTCTCCATAAGTTTGAATATTCTTTCTTCCAGTTGCAATTTTTGCCACAGTCTCATCTAAAATAAGTTCTCTTGGAATATCAAAGTCTTTACATAAACTTCCATAAACCTCATCTGTTGAAACATGGTGGAATTTTTTTCCCTCTTTATAGATTGGATATCCATTTGAATCTTTCCCAACTGTCCAAAAAGTTTTAGCAACTTCCATTAGATTTTGTGTTCCAAGTATATTTGTTTCTAAGAAAATCTGTGGATTTTCAATACTTCTATCCACGTGACTCTCCGCTGCAAAGTTTACAACATAATCTATGTCATGCTGCATAAATATATTTTCAACTAATTCACGGTTACAGATATCTCCTTTAACAAAAGAAACTCTAGAGTCCTTTAACTCCTCTCTTATTGTTCCAAGATTTCCTGCATAAGTCAGTTTATCTAGAATAACTAACTTTATATCCTCATATTTTTCTAACATATATTTAACAAAGTTAGCACCAATAAATCCTGCTCCACCTGTCACTAAATAAGTTTTCCCAACTTTTAAGTATTCATCGACACGACTTTTCCAACTAGGTATCTTAACTCCTAAAATACTCTCTACTTTCTTACTACTTAGCTTTGAATATTTAGGTCTAATATCATAAGAGGTAAAATCTAAACACTTCCCTTCTAAAACTTTTCCTGTATATCCTAATTTTTCTAAAATATACTTTCCTTGTTCATAACGAGATGTTTCTCCATCGCCACTTATATGATATATTCCATACTCCCTACTTTTTAAGTTTAATACCTTCCATGTTATATCAACTATATCCTTTGTACTTGTGGGAGATGACACTTGATCTGTAGCTATTTTTATACTTTCTCTAGTATTAGCCCAAGTTTTTACCTGCTCTATAAAGTTTTTTCCCTCTTCGCCAAAAACCCAAGACACTCTAAAAATAAAAGTTCTTCTATTCTCTTCTAAAGCTAATCTCTCTCCTAAAGCTTTACTCCGACCATAGACAGACAGTGGGTTTATCTCATCCTCTTCAGTGTATTCACTACCCTTAGCCCCATCAAAAACAAAATCTGTAGAATATGTTACAAACTCTATTTTTTTCTCTCTACAAATTTTAGCTAAATTTTCAACTGCATAGGCGTTAATCATATATGCACAATCTTTTTCCTCTTCAGCCCCATCAACTAAATTATATGCAGCACAGTTTATAACTAAATCTACATCATTTTTTATAATATAATCTCTTACTTTATCAAAATCTGTTATATCTAGCTCCTGTCTATTTGGTGCTAAGAAATCTATACTGTTTTTCTTAAAAAACCTTTGAAACTCTGTAGCTAACTGCCCTGCTCCACCTGTTATAAGTATCAACTTATCTCACACCCCTCTCTATAAACTCTTTTAGTGTTTGCTGACGTTTATCCTTTTGAGATATTATCAGCTTGTCTTCATTCAAGCCATACTTTTCTAGTTCCCAATCTATATTCAAATCCTCATCATTCCACATAACCCCTGAATCAAAATCTGGAGAATAGAGGTCTGTACACAGATACTCTATCTCTGTATTATCTTGCAATGTTAAAAAACCATGTGCAAAACCTTTTGGTACAAATAGCATTTTTCTATTGTTTTCACTTAAAACTATCTTAAAATACTTCCCAAAAGTTTCACTATTTTTTCTTAAATCTACAACAACGTCTAAAATCTCTCCCCTTAACACTCTTATGAGTTTTCCTTGAGCCTGTTTAGTTTGAAAATGTAACCCTCTCAATACTCCAAAACTGCTTTTAGAATGGTTCCCTTGTACAAACTCCTCATCTATTCCATATTTTAAAAGTTGTTGTCTATTAAAAAACTCATAAAAAAAACCTCTATCGTCACTATATATTTTTGGTTCTATTACCACTAACCCTTTTATCATAAAATCACCTACCTTTTTTCTATGATTATATCATACTCAAAATGAAAAAAGTCAGATAAAACAATATCTAACTTTTTTCTGTAAAAATCTATAACAATTTCATTTAGATAATTCTAAAACTTCATCCAAAAATAGTTTTATTTTTTGTAATCTCTCATTAGTTTTTAAATTATTTTTTATCCACTTACTTTTACCAATATATACACTTCCACTTGATGATGGTTCTACTACTACATTTCCTACACACGAGACTATAGCTTTCTTTCTATTAGAGTTTCCTTTACTCAGAAGCTTTTTTGTTCTATCACAAGATATCTCAACTTTACTTACAAAACTCTCTGCCTCATCTGTATACATATCTTCAATACACTCCAATAAAATATCTTCTAGAACTCCTTCATCTTTATTATTTGGAAAAGTATAGATATCCAATGAAATATTACCGCCTTTTTCTATCCCTAAATAACTTTCTTTAACTTCAACAATTATCCCATCTTCCCCTCTACTATAATCAGCAATAAAGGTTTTAATTTTATCTACTCTATTTTTATCATCTCCATCTATAAATATCACAACTTTATTTATTTTTTTCAACTCTTTCAATGATAAAGCTTTTATTTTAAACAGATGAGAATCAATTGTATTTAAAATATTATTTTCACCATTTGCTTTGATTAAGGCAACCAAACTATCATCTTTTTTAAAAAAATCAGGAATTGGTAAAATTCTATCTAACTTTCCATCTTCTAAAGGATAATTAGTTGGTATAAAAACTTTTCCCTCTTCTGGTAAATCATCTATGTGTTTAATTCTTTCTCCAATTGACTCCTTTAATATATCTGATATTACTCCTAAATCGTGCATACCTTCTACATATATTAGATTTAATTTCATTATCTAGGATCTCCTCCTATTCCAAAAATTAATTTATCTAACTTTTTTCCTGTAAAAGAATCCACAAAGATTTCCTCTTCATACTCTTCAACTTTATGTAATGTAATTATATTTTTATCCTCTTGTGCTTCTATTAACGCTCTAATAGCTTCTAAACTATGTGTTGTCAAAAATATTTGTACATTATTTTCTTGAGCTATCTTTATTAATATCCTATAAATTTTTGAAAGCATATTTTTATGCATCCCTGTTTCAATTTCATCAATTAATAAAATCCCATCCTTGATAAAATAAATATGAGAAAATAATACTAAAGTTTTCTTTAATCCATCTCCAAAAAAACTTATTGGTAAATTATATTTTATATCTTTCAATAAAGTTAACTCGTACTCTTTCAAAATTGGAGAGTAGTTTATATCTATAACATTTGGCTCTAAATATTTTAAAATCTCCAGAACTACCTCTTTCTTTTGATTATTTATTAGTGATGTTAAAGTATTTTCTTCATAATCTCCAGTTAAATAACTTAAAGTTGTTAAAAAAGAGTATTTTATATCTTTAGTAACACCTTTATTTACTTTACTGCTATCTGTAACAATATTTTCATAATCGTTTATCTTTATTGTTCTTTTTTTTCTGTTTAAACTTACCATTAATTCTAGCTCTGTTTTTTTTGCTAACTCTTTGGCTAATTTTTTTTCTAATCCACTTTCAACTTTATCAAAAATCTCTTTCTCTTCTTCTTTTGAATCTGTTGTTGCAGCACTGACTAACTTTTCTAAATTATCTTTTAATGCCTCTGCTATCAAACTTTTTAAAATAACTTCCATATTTTTAGTGTCATTTGTTTCTATTAATTTCTCAACAACTCTTTTTCTTACTTTTATAGAATTAATTTCATTCTCTATTTTAAATTTTATTAATATTTCATCACTAGAATTTTTTTTGTTAAACATATTTTCAACTCTAAAAAGATAATTTGTATTCCCGTATCTTTTTAGTAAAACTTCCAAAAAATTCTTTTCACTATATAAATCACAAGTAGCTCCTATCGCTTCAAGAATACTTGTTTTTCCTATACTATTTTCACCTACAATTATATTTATTTGTGAAAGCTCTTCAAAATTTAGTTTTTGGAATTTTTTAAAATTATTTAATTCTAAACTTTTAAACATATTCCTCCCCTTAAAATCTATCGTCTAATTTTGCCAAAACAATTTAATTTACTAGACTAAGTAAATACTCTCCACAACCTGTTTTCTTTAGAGAATCACTTAGTTTTAAAAGTTGTTTATCATCTATCTAACCTTTATTATATGCTATTTCTTCTAGACATGCAATCACAATACTCTTGTTTGAATAGTTTTTTTAAATAGTTTAAAATACTTTTACACTTCCAATATACTCTCTTTTATAATCTCTGAGCTCTACTGCAACCATTTTACTTAGAATACTATTGAGTTCACTTTGAACATTTAGTAGGTCTTTATTTATTTTGTACCTC
>NZ_JBOFXD010000026.1:0-7339 GCF_051653945.1 Cetobacterium sp. | reverse complement strand
TGGAAATAACTCTAATTAGATTACTTGAGAAAATTTTTGAATGAAAAATGGTCGAAATACATTGAAAATAAAGGGGGCATCAATGGTCAGGAAAATCCTTAGCGTTGTTATTCCGCGTTTTCCTGATGGGACCCCTATTCCAGATTTGTGAAAATTTGGTTTAATATTTTGGATGAATTCTAAATATTTTTTATCTAATTTTGCTATTATCATATTTTCTCCTAAAAAAAAAACTATGAAAATTCATAGTTCTATCTCACTATGGCAGAGAATCTCCAGCTATTAAAAGTTCCTACTATGGCAAGGAATCTCCGGCTATTAAAAGTTCCTACTATGGCAAGGAATTTCCATTTATTATAATTTTTATTAATTTTATAATTAAATTATATATATATTAATATATACCATATTATAGCATATGTCAATAATATATTTTTATATGTTCTAAAAACTCTTATGCAACTATATAATTATTCTTTATAAGATAACTTACTTCAGATTTTTTTTATTTATATAGTCTTTAAATAAATATTTTTTTGCATAATATAAACTTCTTCCTTCAAAACTTTTAATTTGTCGTGAATAAAATTCTTCATATCTTTCAGGTACTCCTTTAGATAATTCTATTCCAAAACTTTTTAAATCGCTTTTTAAATTTTTAAATATTATATCTATTTCATATTTGTTTTTTAGCTTTAAAAGATCTATAAAATTTTTTGTTTCTTCAATATTTGATTTTAAATGTACAGAATTATTTTTTAAATCTAAATAAAATTCTATATTTGTACCTATCTCTTGATAAAATTGACTTTGAATAGGTTTTATTATATTATTACCTTTTCCGCTATGAAATGAATTACATGATTCACAAATTGGGATTAAATTTAAATAGTACATTGAAAGTAGAGGAAATAAACTTTTAGGTAAAAAATGATCAATTTTGTAATTCTCTACTTGAAACATTCCTTCTGTATTACAATATGGACATACTTGTATTTTAAAATTTTTTTTAAATATTCCTTTTGAAAATTCTGTAGAAATAAAATCATTCCAAAATTCCTTCTTTTCAAATAAGTATTTAAAAAAATATTCACTAAATAATTCACTTATTATAGGTTCTATTTTTATAACTTTTAAATTATAATTTCCTTTTTTTAATTGTTTTCTTTGATAAAAATAAATCTTTTTTAATCGTTTTAATTCTTGATTTCTAAAATTCTCTTTTTCGATAAAGAATATTAAAATTTTATTTAAATGATCTTTTAACTTTTTTTTCCTAAAAATTAACTTTAAAATTCTAATTTCCTCTAATGTGAAATTTTTATCTTTATCAAAAGAAGTGATTGAATTTACAGTTTTTGAACTTTTTTGAAACCATTTAAAAAGAAGTAAAATTATTTTTCTATGAAAAATTTCCATTATATTTTTATTAGATTTTTTTGAAACTTTAATCATTTAATGTCTCCTTTGATGTTAATAAAAGAAATTTCATATAGGAATTTGAAATTTGATCTAACTCTTTAGATTTTATTTTTCTCTTTGTAAATATATCTATTACACTTTCTTCAAATAATGAAAATACACTTTGATTTGGAAATAGTAATTTAAAAATATCAACTTCATTTGCTAAAAATATTGGTTCTTTTATTTTTTTTACCTTAAAATCTTCTAAAAAAATTAAATTTTCATTAAAAATTGAATTAATAAATAAATAACTATGTGTACTTATAAATATTTGTAAGTGAAAATCAGAAAATAATTCTTTAATAAACCATAAAATATCTCTAGTCCATAAAATATTTAAATGTGATTCAAGTTCATCAAATATAATAATACTATTATTATAAGCATTAGATAAAGATCCTAATATTCTATAAATAAAACTTTTTTCACCTGAACTCATTTCTGAAAAACAAGCTTCTCTTTTCCCCTTAATGATATTAATATCATTAAGATACATAATCTTATTCTCTATTAATTCTATTAAAATTTTATAATAAATTTGGTTTGAGTCATTTACTATAGCCAAAATATTTAAAACGCTTGTATGAATAAAAACTTTATCATTTTCTTCTATAAAATTTAAGAAAAACGATTTATTATATATACTTTTAATAAAATACTCTAGATTCAGATCTAGTTCTTGCATTAATTCATGTGAATATTTCTCATAAATATCTTGCATAAGATCATCATTATAAACCCAAATATAAAATGGTGTTTTTTCATAGAATTCAAGATTAAATGATTCTTTAAGTTTTTCTCTAAAATTTCTATTATTATATTTTTTAAAAAATAATACAATTCCTCTTGATAATCCTAGTTGATTTCCTGTAATACTTTTGTAACTATCAACTTTATTAATATTTATTCTTTTACCTATAAAATTATGTGGTCTTTCTTTTGGAAAAAAAGAATCAATTGAAAAATTCGAAACTGTAACTTCTTTCGGCAATAGATGTAAAAAAATTTCTGAATTATAATTAGATTTTTTAAATTTTTTAAAATCTAACTCTTTTATAGAATCTTCTAAAAAAAATTGATATCTTTCTTCTTTCCTTCTAATTTCTAAATATGGAAACTCCAAACAGATTGTAATTTCATCTGCATTATCATTGAATTTATATACAAATTTAAAATCAGATTCAATTCTTTCTGGATAACGATTTAAATTGTGAAAAACTGAAGCAATAAATGCTAATAAAGAAGATTTTCCTGACCCATTTTCTCCTGCAATAACATTTAAATTTATATTATTATAAATATTTCTATAAAAATCATTAACCTCATCGAACTTAATATTAAATTCTATTAATGAACGATAATTTTTAATAAATATTTCTTTAAAAATCATTAATTTCCCCCTTTAAAAACCTTGTTTATAAAATACTAGAATTATTATTAATAATAAGTTTTAAAGCTCTCCTCTTTCTTTAAGAACTTTTTCCCATCTATATATAGTAGCTCTTGGAACTCCAAATTCTTTTGAAAGTTCAGTTTTATTGAATCCTTTATTATAAAACATCTTAAATCTATTTAAACTATCACCTTTTAATTCAATACTGCCTTTTTTTCTTCCTCTGTATTTACCTTCAGCCTTCGCAATAGCAACCCCTTCTCTTACTCTCTGATTGATATTTTCTCTTTCTAATTCTACAATAGCTCCAATTATAGTTAAAAAGAATTTACCAACAGCTGTTCCAGTATCAATATCTTTATCTAAAACTTTTAGAGTGGCTCCTTTATCTTCAATCTTCTTAGCTATTTCTAATAGATCCATTGTACTACGACTTAATCTATCTAAAGATTTAACAACCACAACATCATCCTTTTGTAAGCCTTCTAGCATAACTTTTAACTGAGGTCTTTCTTTATCTTTTCCAGATACTTTATCACTATAAATAATGTCAGCTTTATCATAAACTAAAAGTTGCTTCTCTAATTTTTGTTCTACAGTAGAAATTCTAACATAATACTTTATCATCTAAAAACTCCTTTTGTATTATTAATTTCATATTATTTATAATAATACTATGCTATAGAATAAAAATCAACAAAAATTAGATAAATACCTATAATAAAAATATATGAATAAAGAAATTAATTTTAAGTTTAAATTTTTTATTTATTATAAAAAATAGGGTATACTAAAGTATACCCTTATCTTTTCAAAGCCCTTAAAATCGATTTTACGAGGTCGTTTTTTTCAACTTTTTTAAATTTAATTATTAATAGAAATTTATACTTTAAATGTTAAGTTCTGCAACAACTTTATTCATATCGCTGTCAGTAATACCTAAATATAAAAGTGTTGTAGATTGACTACTATGATTTAATCTTTTCATGATAAGTTCTAGCTTGTATCCTTTAGAATATGCTAAATTTCCCCAAGTTTTTCTCATCGTATGAGTTCCTATATGAATATTTAAATTTTCATCAAAAACTGCAATTTTAAAGTACTTATCAACTGCTTGTCTAGTTATATGTTTTTTACTTTTACTAGTTCTATTTCCTTCGCCAACAAATAGAAATGGATTCTCATCAGAAACAATAGCTTTTTTTCTTAACTCAAGAGCCTCTTTGAAAGCTATAGATGTATTTTCATTTATTTTTACATGATTAATTTTTCCAGTTTTCTTATCAATGGCCATGTAGTTCCCAGTTAAAAGATAATTTTCAGCTTGCTCAACAGTAATTTTTAAAACATCAGAAACTCTAAGAGCTAAATTAACTCCAACTTTCCATATTAAGAAACAAGTAGGATTAATTTCAGCTAATCTATTTTCGAATATTTTTAAATCTATTTCATTTTTAAATCCTTCAACAGTATTTTTCATGATTTTCATAACATCCTTATTTTATTAATATTTCTAGTTTACGTTTTTATCTATAAAATAGATTCTACAGGGAATAAGGCGAGCAGTCAATAGAATTAAGTATTTCTAGTTGCTATAATTGTATTTTGTAAACTAGAACATGTAAATAATTATTTATAAACATTAAATTAAAAACTTCTATTATAATAAATTAAGTTTATTTATTATAATAGAAGTATACAATTTCTCTTGTAGATTTTTTTTATTGGAATAGTTGAAGCAGAATGGGATTAATGCTTCAACTATTTTACTGAATATATCCTGAAGAGATATAATACAGGAATCACAAAGATATTATATATTACTTTTATGGCTAGAGTATGTCATCAATTAATTTTATTTTGATGCTATAATTTCAATCATAACATTTGAATTCTTTGGTAATCTTGAAACCTCTATTAATGATCTAACAAAATTAATATTAATAAAAACTTTATTATAGATTTTATTTATTTTTATAAAATCATCTAAATTTATAGTATACGTTGTTATTTTAACAATATTTTCAAAACAATAATTATTTTTTTCTAAAATGACTTGAATATTCTCTAATATTTGATATGTTTGTTTTTCAACGTCATTTGATTCTTCCAATTCCATTGTTTTGGGATTAAGTGGAATTTGACCCGATAAATAAAGTGTTCCATTTACTTCGATTGCTTGAGAATAATTGATAGTTGCAGGTGCATCGATTGTATTTATTGTATTTTTCATAATATCAACTCCTAAATTAAGATATTAATTATTCTATTTTTATTATAATATAGATATGGCTATAATATAATAAAAATATTAGTTTTGTTAAAAATCAAAAATATATGATCTTTAAATTTTTGTCAATTTTTTGTCTTTCAATGCTAAATTTATAACGTTCTCAACAAAATCAAAAGTTACTCATTTGAACAATAGCTTTTTTGTTTGAATAATTAATAAAGTTATAAATTTCTTATTAGAAGTTTAAAAGATCTATAACAATAACTTAAATAATTTTTCATAAAAATCACCTCTTAGTATATTCTTCATTTATAATTTGAGTGAATAACAACCCCTTTGAATCCTACAACTGTTGAATTTGGCAATATATTTTGAAGAACTGTGGTGTTAGCTCCCACCTTCACATTTTCTCCCAGTGTTATTGCCCCTAAAATTTTTGATCCTGCTCCTATAACCACACCATTTTTTATTGTTGGATGTCTTTTTTCTTTACTATTTTCATTCCCTGTTCCACCTAAAGTTACTTGATGATAAATTACAACATCATCTCCAATCTCAGATGTTTCTCCAATTACCACTCCCATACCATGATCTATAAATAACCTTTTTCCTATTTTTGCTCCAGGATGAATTTCAATTCCTGTAAAAAATCTAGATATTTGTGATAATAGTCTTGAAATTACATAATATTTTCTTTTATAAAAAGCATGAGATATCCTATGAAATAAAATAGCATGAACACTTGGGTATAAAAATAATACTTCTATGAATGATTTTGCTGCAGGATCTAATTTTAAAATATTTTTAATATTGTCTTTTAAATCTTTAAACATTATCCTTGTCCCATTAAATTCATAGAAATATATTTATCTCCTCCATCAGGAGATACTACCAGTATTTTTTTATTACCACAGTCTAATTTATGAGCTATTTTTAATGCAGCACAAACGCTTGCTCCTGAAGAAATCCCAACAAAAAGTCCCTCTTTTTCTAACAATTCTCTAGTCATATCTATCGCTTCATCACTACTTATTTTAATAATTTCATCAATATATTTAATTTCATAAATCTCTGGAATAAATCCAGCTCCAATTCCTTGAATTTTATGTGGCCCAGCTTTACCACCAGAAAGTACAGGTGATTCAAGAGGTTCAACTCCTATGATTTTAATATCCTTTTTTATCTCTTTTAATTTTTTACCTACTCCTGTAATTGTTCCACCAGTTCCTACTCCTGCAACAAAAATATCTAAATCAGGTATATCTTTTATTATCTCAACTGCTGTAGTTTCATAGTGTTTAATAGGATTATTTTCATTTATAAACTGTTGAGGAACAAAATATCTATTGCTATCTTTTGTAATTTCTAAAACCTTAGCTATAGCTCCAGTCATTCCATCTGCTCCATTTGTTAAAATCAATTCTGCTCCATAGGATTTTATGATCTTTCTTCTTTCTTCACTCATAGTTTCAGGCATAACAATTATAACTTTATATCCTTTTATTTTTCCTATTAAAGCTAGTGAGATTCCCATATTTCCACTTGTAGGCTCAATAATGGTGCTTCCTCTATGTAACAATCCCTGTTCTTCAGCTTTTTGAATCATTCCTAGAGCAGCTCTATCTTTAACGCTACCTGTTAAATTATATTTTTCTAATTTTATATAAACATCAGCACACTCACAATGCGCTATTTTTTTTAATTTAAATATAGGGGTATTTCCTATTAAGTCTAAAATATTTTCATAAATCATGTGTATCACCTCAATTATATTTTTTTTATTAAGTACTCTGTTTTTTAGATATATAAATACCAACTAAAACGATAATTATTCCACCAATCTCTTGTAAGGATATTTTTTCTTGAAAAAGGATAAAAGAATATAGGGCCGCAACAACTGGCTGGCTCAAAACAAGTAACGAAGATAGAGTAATTCTTATTTTGCCAACACAATAACTCATAAGTCCTTGTCCTAAAAGTTGAGAGAAAATAGCTAATCCTATTAAAGGCAATACTTCTTCAACGCTTGTTGGATATTGTATTCCTTCAGTTAAAACCATTGCTATAAATAGAGTTACTAAACTTCCTAATCCTGCTACAAACATAATTACTTTTGCCGGGACTCTCTTTCTTGCATTGGAAACAGAAAATAAAAATAGTCCATAGAATATAGAAGCTATAAAAGCATACATATCCCCTTTAAAGTTTTCTGGATTTGCAATAATCTTTCCATTCATTAAAACTATAAT
>NZ_JBOFXD010000025.1:0-11791 GCF_051653945.1 Cetobacterium sp. | reverse complement strand
ATGAAGTTTTAGAAACTATAAAAAGGTGTCATAAAGCTTTAAAAAAGGATGGTGTCCTTTATGCATCTTTTAAATATGGGGAAAACAGTTATGAGAAGGATGGAAGAAGTTTTACTTGTTTTACTAGAGATAAGTTTTTAAATCTAATAGAGGGATTAGATTTTTATTATCGTGCAACTTTTGAAACTGGTGACGTTAGACCTGGAAGGGAGAATGAAAAATGGCTCAATGTGATTCTGAAAAAGGGATAGTAAAACGTACTAGTCATAAGAAACTCTTAAAGTTAGAGGATAAAGAGCTTTTAAAAGTCATTCGTAAAGTTATGATAGAGAATAAGGCATTTACATCTGTGGCTTATAAAAAAGCTAAATTTATTCCATTTCCTACTTTAAAAAGAAGATTTAAGGATATTGAGATCTGGCAGGATTTAATTAACTATTTACATTTAAATAAAGAGTATCAAATAGCAACAATGAAAGCTAAGAAAAAAATTATAACTCCAGCTTTTATAAAAAATAGCGTAAAGGAAACTAACGAAGAGCTTTTAAAGATGTATAAAGAGTTTTCAGAGAAAATTGGAGCATATAATGGTGCCTCTATGCTTCAACTTAAAAAGTATGGCTTTAAATACTCTGAAACAGTTCTTTTAAGACGTTTTGGGAGCTGGAAAAATGTTAAAGAGTCATGTGGTTATACATTTAATTTAGGGACTATGTACTCTAAAGAGGAGATTATAAAACTTTTAATGGTGGCTAGAGAGAAATTTGGAAGAAGACTTTCTCAAAAAGAGATAAATCAAGATCCAGATTTGCCAACATTAGAAACAGTTTTAAAGTTTTTTAAGACTACTAAAATCTCTAGTATTTGGGACGAGTTAGAAAAAGGTATGGAGAAAACCACTACAGATGGGAAAACCTATACTTTAGAAGAGATTAAAGAGCTACTGTATAAAGAGTATTTAGAAAAAGGTGCTCCTTTAACTATAGTTGAAATTATGGAAAAAACTAAAGAGGGAAAACTCCCTGGGAAAACAACAATATATAGACATTTTAAAACACAAAAAATTAGAGAAATTTGGAATATTGTTTTCGAGGAGAAAGAGAATGAATAAAATTAAGAAAGTTTTTTATAAGCATTGGGATAAAGAGAAAAGTGACAAGTTTTATGAGAGTTTAGAAAGTTCAGTTCTAAGCTATAAGGTTGAGTGTTTAGAAAAATTTATAGAGGATATATTTGAAGAGAATCCGAGTGTAAAAAGAGCTGAGATATTAAGATACACTAAAAATATGGATGCTTTTACTGACGCAGAGGAATTTTTAATAGATTTCTTTAAATCTACTAGAACGCCTGAAGGCGATGCTGTTGCTGCAAGATTAGAGAATAATCCTGAAGAGGTTGAAAGGCTTTTAAATGGACTTTTAACTTCAAAAAAAATAAAGGTTGAAGAGAATGAGAACGAGTTTATAGTTTGGTATTTATAAAAAAATATAATGTAGGTAATTAGATATTATTTATAGTAGTTTAAAAATATTCCATGGAATATTTTACACATGAGTTACAAAATATATAATTGTAATCATTATAGTGTTTATAGTAAACTAAGTGCATATGAAAAGTTAAACTATAGTAGTGGATATAATACTGTTGAAGTAGTTAAAGTAAAAATAGAAGATGGAAAGGAAAGATACTTTGTAGCAGATGATGGGGGATTACCAATAGAGCCTATATATTAGATTTAAAGATAATACCAATAATAAATTTATTGAAGTAGATTGATCTTCTGCTGAAGGTGATAATCTTATTAGATATGAATATGTTAAGAAAAATTTAGATGCATAAGAGCACCTTTTGGAGTATGCTTTACAAAGATCTAAAATGGATTTAGATAAGATTGATAAGGCTATTAGAGAACTTTTCTTGACTGAACAGAAAATTAACTTTAATAATGCTTCACAACTTAGTGGAGTATCTAAGACATTTCTCTATAATAAGCAAAACTATAAATCAAAGAGCCAGGTATGATAAAACCTCAAAATCTAAAGATATTATCATAATTGCTAAAGATAAAAAAATAAAAGAATTAGAAGAAGAAAATAAAAAACTCAAAGACAAATTAGAAATTCTTCGAGGTAAGTTGTACGAAAAATATAGTGGAACGGATATAATATTATATTATATCTATAAAAAGTCTTAAAGAAAGTGAGGATATATTATGAATAAACAACAATTAGCAGCAAAAATATGGGGATCAGCTAATCAAATGCGGTCAAAAATTGAGGCAAATGAGTATAAAGACTATATTCTAGGTTTTATTTTTTACAAGTATTTGTCTGATAAAGAATTACAATTTGCAAAAAAAGAGGCATTCACAGATGAAGAGATTCAGTTACTTTCTGAAGAAGATAATGAAACAGTAGAGTATATTAAGAACAATATAGGTTATTTTATATCATACAATAATTTATTTTCTACATGGATAAACATGGGAAAAGATTTTGATGTATCTAATGTTAGAGATGCCTTATCTGCATTTAGTCGATTGATTGATCCCGCACATAAAAAAGTATTTGAGGGTATTTTTGATACTTTGCAAATGGGTTTGAGTAAGTTGGGCGAAAATGCGGCTTCTCAAACAAAAGCCATAAGTGAATTGATTCATTTAATAAAAGATATACCAATGGATGGTAAACAGGATTATGATGTACTTGGTTTTATCTATGAGTATCTAATAAGTATGTTTGCAGCAAATGCAGGAAAAAAAGCTGGGGAGTTTTATACACCTCATGAGGTTTCACTTTTGATGTCTGAAATAGTTGCTCACCATTTAAAAGATAAAAATGAAATACAGATTTATGACCCCACAAGTGGTTCGGGTTCATTGTTGATAAATATTGGTCACTCTGTTTCAAAACACATGACTAAAAAAGATAGTGTCAAATATTTTGCTCAAGAATTAAAACAAAATACATATAACTTGACACGTATGAACTTAGTAATGCGTGGAATAAAGCCTAGTAATATAATAACACGTAATGCTGATACATTAGAAGATGATTGGCCATACTTTGATGAAACTAACCCTAGTAATGCTTATGAACCACTCTATGTGGATGCAGTTGTTTCAAATCCGCCATACTCACAAAACTGGGATTCGGCTAACAAGGAAACTGACCCACGTTATGCAGAATTTGGAATTGCACCAAAAGCAAAGGCTGATTATGCTTTTCTTTTACATGATTTATATCATATTAAACCGGATGGTATAATGACTATTGTTTTACCTCATGGAGTTCTCTTTCGAGGAAATGAAGAGGCAAAAATTCGTAATAAACTTATTGAAAAAAATCATATTGATACTATAATTGGGCTTCCTGCTAATATTTTTTTCGGAACGGGCATTCCAACTGTTATAATGATTTTAAGACAAAAACGTGAAAATACAGATGTCTTAATTATTGATGCTTCAAAAGGTTTTGTTAAAGATGGAAAAAATAATAAACTTAGAGCCTCAGACATAAAAAGAATTGCAGATACTGTCATCAATAGAGAATCTATACCGAAGTATTCAAAAGTTATAAGTAGAGAAAAAATTCGTGAAAATGATTATAATTTAAATATACCAAGATATGTTGACTCTTCAGAAAATACTGAGAGTTGGGATATATATGCTTCTATGTTTGGAGGTATTCCAGAAAAAGAAATAGATGAGCTTAGAGAGTTTTGGAAAGCATTTCCTAACTTGAGAGAAGCACTATTTAAAAAGAAATCAGATTCTTATTTAGAATTAAAAGTAAAAGATATAGGTGATGCTATTAGTAATCATATAGATGTAAAACAGTTTGTAAATAGCTTCAATAATTCATTTGCAGATTTTGACGAGTTTTTGAAAAAAGAGTTATTTACAAGTATAGAGTCTATTAATAGCTCTAAAGAAGAAAGTATATTGAGTGAAGATATATTTAGACGTCTAGAAAATATTCCTCTTATAAATAAATATGAGGCTTATCAATTACTTGATGATGATTGGAATACGGTTGATATAGATTTAGAGATTATTCAGAGCGAAGGATTTGATGCAACAAAGAAAGTTGACCCTAAAATGGTAACCAAGAAAAAAGACGGTAAAGAACAGGAAGTACAAGAGGGTTGGATTGGACGTATTATGCCTTTTGATCTTGTTCAAGAAATCTATTTGAGTGAGGATTTACAGAATTTGAAAAAGAAAGAGAAAAGACTTTTAGAAATTGCAACTGAATATCAAGAAGTAATAGATTCTCTATCCGAAGAAGAAAGAGAGTCAAAAATTCTAAACGATTCCAATGATGCTTTTGTAAAGAAAGAAATATCTGAAGCAATAAAAGTAATATATGCGGATGTGGAATCAGAAGAGATAAATATATTGAAAGGCTACCTAGAATTACTTGAGAACAAAGCAAAGAAAATTGAAAAAGAAAGTTATATAAAGAATCATACTCAAATTGAATGGGGAGAAATAGAAGCTAATAAAGATGGAACATATGGTAAAAAGGCTATTAATGATTATCTTATAAAGCTTCAGTCTGAATTTACTTTTCCTGAGGATTCTTATGAAAGTAATATTATAAGAGTTTCTAACTTGTTGATAGAAGAATCTGAACTAAAATCTAAGGTTAAAACGGAAGCGACAAAATTGCACATCAAAACAAAAGAAAGCATTGAAAAACTTACAGATGAAGACGTGTTTAAATTACTTGAATTAAAATGGATATATCCTCTTATTTCTTCATTAAATAAACTTCCCGAAGTGGTAATAAATGAACTAATTGCTAAAATAAAAGTTCTTTCTGAAAAATATACCGTTACTTATGAATCGCTTATGAATGAAATACATGAAACTGAAAAATCTATTTCAGACTTAATAGATGAACTAGAAGGTAATGAGTATGATATGAAAGGTCTTAGTGAGTTTAAGTCACTGCTAAAGGGGGAATAAAATGACCAAGGTAGAGAAAAAACCGAAAATTCGTTTTAGGGGATTTGCAGGAGAATGGAAAAAGAAGGAATTTAATGAATTAGCAGAAGTCAGAAGGGGGCTTACTTATAAACCGACAGATATTAGAGATGGTGGAATTAGAGTATTGCGTTCATCAAATATAAATGAAGATCAGTTTGTTCTTAAAGATGATGATATTTTTGTTTCAGAGGATGCAGTAAATATTGATTATGTTAGAGGAAACGATATATTAATAACATCCGCTAATGGTTCTACAAGATTAGTAGGAAAGCATGCTGTTATAAATGAAGTTGCTCTAAATAGAATGGTTCATGGAGGATTTATGTTGCTTGCAAGGGCAAAAGAACCTTATTTTTTAAATGCTTCTATGGGTTCAAATTGGTATTGCAAATTTATAAACGTGTATGTAGCTGGAGGAAATGGTGCTATAGGAAATCTAAGTAAGACAGATTTAGAGGCACAAGAATTATATGTTCCATTATACTTAGAACAAACCCAAATAGGCGATTTTTTCAAGCAAATAGAGAACCTTATTACTCTTCATCAGATAAAGTATGATAAACTGCTAAATATAAAAAAATCGATGTTTGAAAAAATGTTTCCTAAAGATGGAACAGATGTCCCGGAAGTTCGTTTCAAAAGATTTACAGGAAGTTGGAAGCAATGTGAGTTGGGGAAAGTTCTGACAGAACGTAAAATTTTGCAAAAGATATCAGAGGATGCTCCTGTATTAGCATTTGCAGCAGGACAAGGCGTTATTGACAGAAGTGAAAGAAAGTCTAACAATCGTGACCATTTGACTTTAGATCCAACAAATAAGACTTATTTATTGACTGAATACAATGACATAGTTTATAATCCTTCAAATTTAAAATACGGTGCAATTGATCGTAATAAATATGGTAAAGGAGTCATATCTCCTATATATGTTACTTTTATCACTGAAGAAGAGCCTTCTTTTATTGAACTGATAGTAAAAAGTGAAAAGTTTAAGTTGAGAGCCTTACAATATGAAGAAGGAACGGTTGTAAAACGTCAATCGGTAAAACCTGAAAATTTATTATCACTTAATGTAACAATATCAAAATCAAAAGAAGAACAGAAAAAAATTGGCGAATATTTTGAAAAGTTTGACAAACTTATAACTCTACATCAAAGGGAGATGGAAAAGTTAAAAAACATCAAAAAAGCGTGTCTTGAAAAAATGTTTATTTAAGTAGATAGGAGTAAAACTATGGTTTTGGAAAACAATTTAGGAATTAAAGATTCAATAGAGCTTGCCAGATTTGAAGAGAAAATAAGCAAATCAAAAGCAAATATGCTTTTTAAAAGCAGAGTATTAAATACGCTAAAAACAGGAAATTTTCAAGTACTTGCTGAAATTCACAAATATCTGCTTGATGAACTTATTGAAAAATATGTGGAAATGAATATTGCACATCCATTTAGAGAAGGTAACGAACGAAGTACACGAATATGGCTTGATGCAAGCTGTTATTATGAAGGGTATTCCATTTATAAAACTAAGGAGCTTGGGGGTGAAGATTGTTGACCTTTACAAATGAAAATGATTTTGAAAAAGCTTTTATTGATATTTTATCAAAAAAAGGATGGGAAAAAGAAGTGTTAAAACATCCTAGTGAAGAAGATTTACTCACAAACTGGGCTAATATCCTTTTTGAAAACAATAGAGAAATTGACCGTTTGAATGATTTCCCTCTTACGGATGGAGAAATGCAACAGATTTTAGAGCAGATTAATACGTTAAGAACTCCATTAAAATTAAATGGGTTCATCAATGGAAAAACAGTATCAATAAAACGAGATAATCCATCTGATAAATTGCATTTTGGAAAAGAAATAAGTCTGAAAATATATGATCGTAGAGAAATAGCTGCAGGGCAGAGTCGTTACCAAATAGCACAGCAACCAAAATTTAAAAGTAAATCAAAAATACTAAATGACAGGCGTGGAGATATAATGCTCTTAATTAACGGAATGCCTCTTATTCATGTGGAACTTAAAAAAAATGGTATTCCTGTCAGTCAAGCGTATAATCAAATAGAAAAATATTCTTACGAGGGTATTTTTACCGGATTATTTTCATTAGTACAGATTTTTGTTGCTATGGAACCTGAAGAGACAGTCTATTTTGCAAATCCTGGGATTGATGGAAAATTTAATAAGAATTATTACTTCCATTGGGCAGACTTTAATAATGAACCAATAAATAATTGGGAAAAAATTGCCTCTTCATTATTATCTATTCCAATGGCACATCAGTTGATTGGATTTTATATGGTTGCAGATGATTCTGATGGGATTCTCAAAGTTATGCGTAGTTATCAATATTTTGCAGCAAATGCAATATCTGACCACGTTGCAAAAGCAGATTGGAACAGTAATAATTTACTTGGAGGTTTTGTCTGGCATACAACAGGTTCCGGAAAAACTATGACAAGTTTTAAGTCGGCACAGCTGATTGCAAATTCTAAAGATGCTGATAAAGTAATATTTTTGATGGATAGAATAGAGCTTGGTACGCAGTCATTGGAGGAGTACAGAAATTTCAAAGAGGAAAATGAATCTGTACAGGCGACTGAAAATACAGGAGTCTTGATTACAAAATTAAAAAGTAAAAATCTGGAAGATACTTTAATAGTTACTTCTATTCAAAAGATGAGTAAGATTAAAGATGAGGCTGGGGGAATAAATGCACATGATATTCAACTTATCAATTCAAAACGTATTGTTTTCATTATAGATGAAGCACATAGGTCAACTTTTGGAGATATGCTTATAACAATAAAAGAAACATTTCCTCATGCAATATTTTTTGGATTTACAGGAACACCTATTCATGAAGAGAATCAAAAAAAAATGAATACAACTTCAACAGTATTTGGAAATGAATTGCATAGATACAGTATTGCGGACGGTATTCGTGACAAAAATGTACTTGGTTTTGACCCATATAAAGTACTAACTTACAGAGATAAAGATCTAAGGAAAGAAATTGCTCTTATGAAAGCAAAAGCAAAGACAGAAGAGGAGGCAATTATTGATCCTAAAAAAAGAGAAATTTATTATGAGTTTATGGATTCTTCAAAAGTAAAAATGTTTGGGTCTAAAGAGAAAAGTGGTAAATATGTTAAAGGAATAGAAGATTATTTGCCAAAATCTCAATATGAAAGAGAAGAACATAAAAATATGGTTGTAAATGACTTACTGGAAAATTGGATTAGACTAAGTCATAACGGAAAATTTCATGCTATCTTTGCAACAAGCAGTATAAATGAAGCTATTGAATACTATAGAATGATAAAAAAAATAAAACCGGAACTGAAAACCACAGCTTTATTTGATTCTAATATTGATAATAATGAGGGTATAAAATTTAAAGAAGATGGACTTATTGAAATTTTGGAAGATTATAACAACCTGTATAAACAAGATTTTTCACTTGCAAATTATGATAAATTTAAAAAAGACATCGCCGCAAGGTTAGCACATAAAGAGCCTTACATTCGTATTGATAAAATTGTAGAAATGCAAATAGACCTGTTAATTGTAGTTGATCAGATGCTCACAGGATTTGATTCCAAGTGGATAAATACTCTTTACATGGACAAAATCCTTAAATATGAGAATATTATACAGGCATTTTCTAGAACAAATCGTTTATTTGGCTCAGAAAAACCTTTTGGAACTATACGTTACTATAGATATCCACATACAATGGAACAAAATATTAATGATGCAGTAAAGTTATACTCGGGTAACAAACCTATTGGACTATTTGTTGAGAAACTTGGATATAATATTAACAAAATGAACTCTATTTACGAAGATATATTTACTTTATTTACTAATGCAGGAATTCAAAACTTTGAGAAGTTACCACATGATAAGTCAGAGTGTGCGAAATTTACAAAATTGTTTAAAGAATTAACTGACTATTTAGAAGCTTCTAAAATTCAAGGATTTAAGTGGAGTCAATCAGAATACTATACTGAGAACGAACGAGAAAATAAAAAATCAATAATAACATTAAAATTTGATGAAAATACCTATTTAATATTAGCACTTCGTTATAAAGAATTGTTTAGCGGAGGAAATAGCGGCAGCGGCTCTGATGATATACCTTTTGAAATAGAGGGATACCTAACAGAAATTGATACCGGACGAATTGACTCTGATTATATGAATTCACGTTTTGAAAAATATCTAAAAACACTACAACAGATAGGAGTGGATGATAATCAAATTCAACAAACTCTGGATGAATTGCATAAATCCTTTGCTAGCTTGACACAAGAAGAACAAAAGTATGCTAATATTTTTATCCATGATATTCAAAGAGGAGATAGAGTAATAGAAAATGATAAAACCTTTAGAGAGTATATATCGGAATATCGATTTAAAGCTAAAAATGAAGAAATTTATAATATTTCTCAAGTGTTAGGGTTAGATGAATCCACGCTTAGAAATATGATGAATATTGGTTTGAATGAGTCTAATATTAATGAATATGGACGTTTTGATGAGTTGAAAAATACAGTTGACAAAGAAAAGGCAAAAATGTACTTTGAAAATTTGGAAGGTATTTCAATTCCCATGTTTAAAATAAATATTAAAATACACAATCTTCTTCAAAAATTTATTATTAGTGGAGGGTTTGAGATTTAGATTATAAAAAATATATTAGAATTTATTTGTTTAAATGTTTTTCACGGAAATGTAAAATTATATTAGTAATTATATTATTATCCTGGAGAGGATATTAAGTGGAAAAATTGATGAATTATTAAATGATTGTTTTAGGTATGAAAAATTAACACCAGGTATATAATTGGCATAAATAAAGAATGGAAAGTGTATTTATCTTATATATTTATAAATCTAGTGCCAAAGGATAAAAAATGACCCTAGAATTCAGAGACATCACTAATGGACAAAAATAGAAAAATGTTCAATAATTTGTACGCTTTAAAAAATACTTCAGATTTAAATATATGTTTTAACATCTAATTAGTTTTTGAAGTACCTTAAAATAGATTTTACGAGGTCAGTTTTCTGAGGTTATTTTTTATAAATTTTGAAACCTCCAAATTAGTGGTACTTTTGAAAAATAGTGTTTTTTACTTAAATTTTAATAGAAAGATAGGTGTTATAAACCCTTTATTAGTGGTAATTTATAAAAAATGATAGGAGATGGAAGTTAAAATTCCATCTCCTATTTTTGGCCTTTTTCATCTATTAATTTGTAAAACATGGCTTTTGAACACACAATTGCCTTAATAGCATCTTTAACTGGAAGATAGTTTGGGTTATCTTTATCATATTTCATTAAATTTTTGTCTAAATTCGTCATTTTTGCTTCTTCCAAACTTAACCCCTTTAGCTAGTGCTCTTTCAATCTCGCTTTCGTAACTCTTTACGTTCCCATTCAGCTCTTAAAAGATCCAAGTATCCAATATTACATTTAACATTGCCTCAGGCCTCGTGTCCATGCCCATCAACTTAAGATACCAATAAAATCAAATACTTTAGCTCTTTTTATGGTAAAATATTTTTACTAATATAAAAGGATCTTTTTTCATAAAATCTAAATGTTTAAATTTTTTAATTGATGAAGAGGAAATTAATCATATTGCTAAAGATGTTGGACTCTGTCAGAGAATACAAAAGTTTAATCCTGTACAACTACTTAAAATGATAATACTTTCTCCAAATAATATCACTAAAGGCCTCGCGTCGGTTTTTTTGTACCTTGGCACCAAAAAATCGACTAAGTCAATATTTTCAATTGGTTTTAATACATTATTAAAAAAATGGTCAAACTTAATTTTAAATAAACTATACCTTAGTCAAAATAGGCTAAAAATAGGAGTTGTTAGACTATTAAAACCTCTAAAATTGACTAGTCAAAGAGATTTATAACTTTATTGACTACTTAAATAAAAAGAGGTATCAAAGTTAAATGATACCTTTTTTTACGGTTATATCACTATATTTATTTAAATTTTTAACCTTTTCAGATACGACCTACCATAACCTCATATTTCTCACTTTTCTTTATTTTTGCTTTTTTCTATATCCTAATAAGGTACAATCTAAACGAACGCCTTAAAATTAAAATTACAAAGCCTTAAAAATAATTTTCGAACGTATTTTATGAACATGTGATTGTTATTTACTTTAAACGAACGATATTGTATAATATTCCTAAGAATTTTAATTATCGGAGGAAGTATGAAAGTTGGATATGTTAGAGTCTCCACTGTGGACCAAAACGAAAGTCGCCAATTAGTGAGGATGAAAGAGGCCAAGGTGGAAAAACTGTATATTGAAAAAGTATCAGGTAAGGATATCGAGGGGAGACCTGAACTTAAAAATATGCTAGAGTTCGTTAGAGAAGGAGATACTGTATATGTCCATGATTTCTCTAGATTAGCTAGATCTACTAAGGACCTTTTACATATAACTGACCTTTTAGCCAAAAAAAAGGTACATTTAGTGTCATTTAAAGAGAGCATTGATACATCTACACCTACTGGAAAGCTAATGTTAACTATGATAGCTGCTATAAATGAGTTTGAAAGGACTAATCTTTTAGAGCGTCAAAGGGAGGGAATATTGATAGCAAAGGAGTTAGGAAAGTATAAAGGGCGAAAACCAATACCTTTTCCAGAGAACTGGAAAGATATTTACAACAGTTGGAAAACTAGAGAAATCACAGGTACTAGAGCTATGGAGATGCTAAATCTTAAAAAGACAACATTTTATAAGTTGCTT
>NZ_JBOFXD010000024.1:0-16643 GCF_051653945.1 Cetobacterium sp. | reverse complement strand
CACGCCTTAGAAGGGCGTTGCTCTATCCAGCTGAGCTACAGACACATTTGATAAATATTAAATTGGAGCGGGAGACGAGGGTCGAACTCGCGACATTCAGCTTGGAAGGCTGACGCTCTACCAACTGAGCTACTCCCGCTAACGTCTTGAAGGAATCCCTCAAGACATAAAAATTGTATCACAATATTTGTTTTTTGTCAACAACATTTTTTATTAGTTTTTTATTCTAAATCTATTATCACGAATATCGTAAGTTACAAACCCTATTCTTCTCATTAAAACTTTATCGTGACTCACTAATATAACTGCTCCTGGATAATCTAAAAGCATATTAGCTATGGCTGTTCTTGAGTAATCATCCATATAAGTTGAAGGTTCATCTATTATTAATAAATCAGTTTCCATTAAAGTATTTGTAAATATCTCTAATCTTTTCTTCTCTCCTCCAGATAGCATAAATATTCTTTTATCTCTAAATTCTAATTCATTATTATAAAGATTATCTATTGCAGCTTCTATAAATTCATCAGAAAGACCTGTTTTATCTTTTAAGTAGTCTTTGATATACATATTTTCATTTTCAAAAAATGTATCTTGTTCTATAAATGCAATTGTTGCTTTCTCATTTATAAAAACTTCTCCTGAAGTTGGCTTATCTAATCCAGCTATTATTTTTAACAATGTTGATTTTCCAGATCCATTTTCTCCAACAATACAAATTTTTGTATCTCTATCTACCACTAAATTTGCATCTTTATACAACATCTTATCTGGGTACTCTTTCATTACATCTTTTAAAACAACAATTGGTCCTTCAAACTCTTTTTTTCCAGTTATCATTATATCTTCTGGCGCATCTATATAACTATACTTGTACTCTGGCGAGAACTTAATTCTTTCTTTTTGTAATCTTTCTAACTCTTTTCTCATTCTTCTTAAAATTACAGCATGAGCATGTTTATTATTACATCTCTCTAGAAGCTTTAACTTTTTTTCAATAGCCTCTTGAGTTTCCTCTATTGTTTCTTCAGTTTCTCTATTTTTCTTTTTATCCTCTGCTATTCTAACTTTCTTCTCTTTTAAATAAGCAGGATAATCACAATCATAAACTCCAACTTTATTATTATCTATATCAATAATTTTTGTTGCAAAAGTTCTTATAAAATCTATATTGTGCGATATAACTAAAAATGCCTTTGGACTATCATTAATATAATTTGTCAACCAAGCTGTCTTTTTCTTGTCAAAGAATGAAAGTGGCTCATCTAAAATTATTAAATCTGAATTACTAAATAAAGTTATAGCCAGTCTTATATACTGTCTTTCTCCTCCACTTAACTCTCTAAACTTTTTATCTAATTTATCATTTAGTTCAAAAGTATCTATAAATTCAGATTGAACATGAATATATGAATATCCTCCTAAGCTTTCAAACTCATCAGATAATTTTGAATATTTTTCCATTACTTTTTCATCATTATCCATATCCCCAGTAAACTCTGCTGAAACTGCATCTAACTCAGCTTGAACAGCCATTACTTTTTCAAAAGGTGAATTTAATAAATCTTGAACTTTACTATCTAAATCAACTCTTCCAAACTGATCAAAACAAGATATTACAGCCTCTTCCTCTCTAATTACACTTCCTCTATCAGGACTTTCTACTCCAGATAAAAGTTTAATTAAAGTAGATTTCCCTGTTCCATTATTCCCAACAAGAGCTATTTTATCTCCAGAATTTACTTCTAATTCAACATGTTTATATAAATTTTGTGAAAAAAATGATTTTGATACATTTTTAAACTCTACTATAGTCATTTTACTCTCCTATTCTCTATTAAATTTAACGTATTATTATACCATGCTTTATACTTTTTAGCAATATTACCTTTAAGAAATAGGAAAAGCTAGAAGAGAGCTCTTCTAGCTTTAATTTTAGATATTCGATTCTATTGTATAGCTAAACGAATACTTTTTGTCACTTGGAACTAAATACTCTTCATGTGTTGGGGCTCCCCATGAATCATCTCCTCCAACTCCCATCTGTATTTTATTTATATTTAAAGCAGTACAATGAGATTTGGGAAGTTCGTAGTGATGATATGCACTTTCTATTTCATTAACCGTGTAAGGTAATGCACTAAATTCAAACGTTTCCTCGCTTGAAATCTTTATTCCTATTCCCATCTTATCTGTTATTTCTGCCCATCTAGTTCCTATTCTATTTCCGCACTCTTGGGGAATAACATATTCACTCATATTTTTATTTACATCTGTTTCAAAAATTCCAAGTTTAGCTCCATGAACTCTATCTATATAATTTTCTTCTGGCCCCATACCATACCATTTTATTTCACTAAACTCTTTTGGAACTTTATAACTCATTCCAAATAACGGCATCTCTGATAATCCTTTTTCACCGTCATATTCCATGCTTATTTTTAATTTTCCATTAA
This sequence comes from Cetobacterium sp., assembly GCF_051653945.1. Taxonomy (GTDB): domain Bacteria; phylum Fusobacteriota; class Fusobacteriia; order Fusobacteriales; family Fusobacteriaceae; genus Cetobacterium_A. Next base: position 14,187 of record NZ_JBOFXD010000024.1, on the reverse strand, counting down.
CAAATCCCTCATATATAATCTCACATGCTGAAATAGGATTTGTAGGTAGTTCATACTTAGCTCTTATTTCCACAGAGTTTTCTTTTTCAAAAGCTTTTACATCAACCATTTTTGCATACATTGATGCAAGTTTCCATTGAGCATATCTAAATGGCATCTTATTTCCTCTATCATTATCTGTTGACGCTCTCCAGAAATTTGGCATTACAACACCATCTACAAACTCTTTTCCTCCAAATTTTAATGAAATTAATCCACCATAAGCTTTTGAAAATATTAACTCCATTTTTTTAGTTTTTATTCCTAAATTAAATCCACCATTTATAAAAGTTGGCTTTCCTTCTAATTTTTCTTTTACTTTTTTTTCAATTTTATATATTTTTTGTCCAAAACAAATTTCATGTCCTTTTAAAGCATAAAATCTATCTTCTTTTAAATTTAAAGACACCTCTATTGTATATTCTCCATGCTCTTTTATTTTAGGAAGATTTAATTTAAACGATTTTTCAGATAATGGTTTTACATTACATTCTAAACTCTCTTCATAAATTTTAACTCCATTTTTTAATAATTTTATTTTTGTATCGTACTCTGAGCAATTTGTAAATAAACTATCATTCATTATAGTAAAAGATTTTTCCTCTACATTTATCTTGTAATCTGAAAATAGTTGTTTAATCTCCTGAACTTTAGGTGATGGTTTTCTATCTCCATAAACAATACCATTTACACAAAAGTTATAATCAGTAGGTCTATCTCCAAAATCTCCTCCAAAAGCTAAATACTCCTTACCAAAAGAATCTTTCTTCATTAACGATTGATCTATATAATCCCAAATAAATCCTCCTTGATACATTGGATATTTCTTTTCCAACTCTGTATACTTATGGAGTCCACCATTAGAATTTCCCATAGCATGAGAATATTCACACAGTATAAATGGTTTTTCAGGTGTTTCTTGTAAATATTTTTCAATTTCATAAACCTTTGCATACATTCTACTTTCCATATCCGAAGTTTTATCATATCTTCTATCCCAAAATATTCCCTCATAATGAATAACTCTTGTATTATCTAAACTTCTTAAAAATTCAGACATTTTAAATAGGTTTTCTCCTCCAAAAGATTCATTTCCACAAGACCAAATTACTATAGAAGAATAATTTTTATCTCTTTCAAACATAGATTTAGCTCTATCTATTATATTTTCTAACCATTCTGGATTATTATTTGGTATAACTTTCTCTGGACAAGGTTGTCCTAAAATTTGCCAAGTTCCGTGAGTTTCTAAGTTAACTTCATCAACTACATACAATCCATACTCATCACATAGCTCATACCATCTAGTTTGATTTGGATAATGAGATGTTCTAACAGCATTAAAATTATTTGCTTTTAAAAATTTTATATCCCAAATCATATCCTCTTCTGTTACTGCTCTTCCTTTGTAGCAATTAAACTCATGTCTATTTACACCTTTGAATACAATACGCTCTCCGTTTATTTTCATAATTTTATCTGAAATCTCAAATTTTCTAAATCCAAACCTTTGATGACACTCCTCTATTACATCTCCAGTTTTGCTATCTTTAATTAAAACTTTAACATCATAAAGATTTGGCTTTTCCGCACTCCATAATTTCGGATTTTCTACTTTTTTATTTAACTCTACTTTTAATTCTTTATCAATTTTTACATTTTTTTCTTCTATTTTTAAAATAACTTCTGCTTTATCCATAAGTTCCATTTCAATATCTACTATTGCTTCTTTATAACTTTGAATTTTTAATATATTTTTTAAAGTTGCCTTCTTAAAACTATTTGCTAATTCTGAAGTTATAAACATATCTTTTATATGTACATCTGGAGTTGAATAAAGATAAACATCTCTAAAAATACCTGAAAGTCTCCAAAAATCTTGATCCTCTAACCAACTTCCACTACACCATTTATAGACTTTTACTGTTATTTCATTATTTTCGTTCTTTAAATATTTTGTTAACTCAAATTCACTCGGTGTGAAACTATCTTCACTATATCCTACAAACTCCCCATTGCAATACAACTCTAACGATGATTCAACACCTTGAAATGAAATATATACTGGTCTATTTTTCCAATCTTTTGGTATATCTATATCTCTTTTATAAATCCCAAAAGGATTGAATTCTTTTGGCACCTCTCCTGGCTCTAAATTTTCTCTTCCATCCCAAGGATACATTGTATTAACATATTGTGGCTCTCCATATCCTTGTAACTCCATATGTCCTGGAACTTGAATTTTTGTCCAATTAGGTGTATTGCAATATGAAAAATCCCAAATTCCATTTAAACATCTCTTCCACTCTATATTTAATCCTTCATATTTATGATTTGAATGTGCACTTAATCTATTTATTTTAAAAACTCTTGGATTATGTAAATTATCCATAAACCCCTCCCATATCAATTAAATTACTAATATATAATCATAATTTAAACAATATAGCAATTAACACTCTAAACTTCTACAAATCTTTATTAACTAATTAAAAAAAGTTTTTTAATTTATTTTATTTCGTAAATCAAACTATTGTGATAAAATATTTATAATATGATATCTAAAGGTGAATTTATGAAATACAGTGTACAAATTACTAAAAAAAATATTAAAAATATTATTCTTAAAGTTAAATCTGATGGTACTGTTACTCTTTCTGTTCCCAAAAGAACACCAAATACTTTTATTGAATCTTTTTTAAAATCTAAAAATGAATGGATTTTAAAAAATCTCGAAAAAGTTACAAAATTTTCAACTAAATCAGTTGACAAATCATATAAAAATGGAGACAATATAGAGTATCTTGGTAAAATTTATATTTTAGAAATTTTTAAAAGTTCTTATAATAATATTGAAATTATAGATGGTTTTTTTAAAGTATTTACTAATAAAGAGATCAATAACAAAAATATTGAAACTCTTATTTATAATTGGTATAAGAAAAATGCTTTAAAAATTTTTGAAATATCTTTAAATAAATATAGTAACCTTATAGGTGAAAAGTTTTCTAGTTTTAAAATTCGAAAAATGAAAAGACGTTGGGGATCTTGTAGGTTTATCACAAAAGTCATTACATTAAATATTGAACTTATTAAAAAACCTATTGAATGTATTGATTATGTGGCATTTCATGAAATAGCACATTTAAGATATCCTCATCATCAAAAAGAATTTTGGAACTTTATATCGCTTTATATGCCTGATTGGAAGGTTAGAAAAGAAAGGTTGGATAAAATATGATAAAAAAGTATATTGGCGAAGATGGTTTCAGATATTATGTAAAAAAAACTGAATTATTTTCTACCAAAAGTGTAGTAGCTATCGGTATCGGAGCTGCTCTTTATAGTGTTCTTTCAGGAGTTGCTATCCCTGTTGGTCCAAATACATCATTTAGAATAGCTGTTGCTCTTCTTACAATTTTTGGAGCTATCTTTGGTCCATTAGTTGGATTCTTTGTAGGTTTTGTTGGACACGCTTTAAATGATATGATTATGTGGGGAAGCGTTTGGTTTAGTTGGGTTTTCTTATCTGCTGTTATTGGATTGTTTGGTGGATTAATTACCTTAGACAAAAGTTTTTCTTTAGAAACAGGTCATGTTACTAAAGTTCATATATTTAAAATGTATCTTTATGCTATTTTAGGAATGATTTTTGCAGGATTAGCTGCTTATGTTGGAGATGTTTACTTCTATGGTGAACCAGCTCAAAAAGTTTGGATTCAAATTGCTTTAGCGACTTTAACTAATTTTGCTGTTACTGCAACTTTGGGAATTCCCATTATTCTTGGAATCGCTGCTAGAAAAAGAAAGTATTCAAATTTAAAAATAGAAGATTAATTAAGTGAAGGAGTATAGATGAGTAACGTAGTAGAATTTAAAGATTTTACTTTTAAATACATCAATCAATTAGAGCCAACTTTAAAAAATATTAATTTAGAGATAAAAAAAGGTGAAAAAGTTCTAATTGCTGGGCCTAGTGGTAGTGGAAAATCTACTTTAGGTAGTTGTTTAAATGGTATTGTCCCTTTTTCAAAAGAGGGTGGATTTAAAGGTACTTTAACTGTTAAAAATATTGAACCTTATGAAAGCAGTATTTTTGAGATTAGTAACCTTGTTGGAACAGTTTTACAAGACCAAGATGGTCAATTTATAGGTTTAAGTGTTGGGGAAGATGTATCTTTTATTGATGAGAATAATCTTATCCCTCAATCTGAAATGATTAAAAACACTGAGAAAGCACTAAAAGAAGTTGGGATGGAGAGCTTTATTAATCATAGTCCTCAAGAGCTTTCTGGTGGACAAAAACAATCTGTATCACTAGCTGGAATAATGAGAAGTCCTGCTGAGATACTTCTTTTTGATGAACCTTTAGCTAATTTAGATCCATATAGTGGAAAACATGCTATGAAATTAATTTGTGATATCCAAAAGAAAACTGGAAAAACAATTATTGTTATCGAACACAGAATTGAAGATGTTTTAGAACAAGAGTTTGATAGAGTTATTATTTTAAATAAGGGGGAAGTTGTAGCTAATGGAACTCCTGAAGAGTTATTTAGAAAAGATATATTTAGACAATACGGATTGAGAGAGCCTCTTTATATTGAAGCTTTAAAATATTCTGGTGTAAACTTAGAAACAGATTCAATATATCCTATATCTAAAATTGGAACTAATGAAAATATAACAAAGGTAAAAACTTGGTGCGATTCAATTGAATTAAAAGAAAAACAATTTAAAGATAACATTTTAAGTGTTCAAAATCTTTCATTTGCTTATGATGAGAATAAATCAATCTTAAAAGATGTTAATTTTTCTGTTAATAGAGGAGAGATTCTTGCTCTTTTAGGGAATAACGGTGCTGGTAAATCAACGCTTTGTAAAGTTGTAACAGGTATTGAAAAAGAGTCTTTTGGAGATATTATTTTTCTTGGAAAAAGTATTATTAAAAATAGTATTAAAAGAAGAGGAGAGAAAATTGGATTTGTTATGCAAAATCCAAATCACATGATTACACAAGAAACTCTTTTAGAAGAAGTACAGTTTGGTTTAAAAATAAGGGGAGTTAAAGATTTTACAGAAAAAGCTGAGAAAGCATTAGAAATTTGTGGTTTACATGAATTTAGACATTGGCCTGTTACATCTTTAAGTTATGGCCAGAAAAAAAGACTTACTATAGCTGCTATTTTAGCTCTTGAACCCGAAGTTTTAATTTTAGACGAGCCTACAGCAGGGCAAGATTATAAAAGATATAAAGAGTTTATGAACTTTATTAAAGAGATTGCTAATAAGGGTGTCGGAATTATTCTAATAACTCATGATATGCACTTAGCTCTTGAATATGCTAATAGAGCTATCGTTCTTTGCAATGGAACAATTATAGCAAATAATTCTCCATCTATTATTTTAGGAGAAAAAGAATTAATGGAGAAGTCTAATCTAAAAGAAACTTCTTTATCTCAAATGGCAGAAATTATGGGCTTAGATCCTGAGATGCTTATGAACTCTTTCATTAATTTTGAAAACCAAGGAGGGATGAGATAATGTCAAGAGCTGGAACTTTATATATTGATAAAAACTCTCCAATACATAAAATTGATGGAAGTGTAAAATTTTTATTACTACTTGTTTGGACAGCGTCAGTATTTTTATTTAATGATTTTAGAGTATTTTTAACATTTTTTATTGTAGGAATGGGATTGCTACATATTGCTAAAATCCCATTTAAATCAATAAAACCTCTATTTATATTCATCGTTATGTTTACTATTATGAACTCTTTATTTTTAATAGTTATAACTCCTGAATATGGATCAACTTTAACGGGAACTACTACTCCAATTTTAACGATAAAGGGAGTAACGCTTTCTACTGAAACAATCTGGTTTGCACTTACTTTATCGATGAAGTACTTAGCTATTTTTCCTATAATGATGCTATTTATATTTACAACTCATCCTAGTAAATTTGCAAGTAGTTTAAATAAAATTGGTGTATCTTACAAAGTTGCTTATGCAATTAATATAGCTCTTAGATATATTCCAGATGTAAGAGATGAATTTAAAAATATAATGCATGCTCAAGAAGCTAGAGGTGTTGCTTTTAGAAAAGAAGATGCCAATATTATAACAAGATTAAAAAATTATAATACTATTTTATTCCCACTAGTTCTTTCATCATTAAATAGAGTGGAAGTTGTTTCTAATGCAATGGATTTAAGGGGATTTGGTCATAAAAGTAAAAGAACTTGGTATAGTTCTCAAAAATACTCTTCAATTGACTTTGTTACACTTATATTAATGGGATTGATGTTAGTTGTCTCAATTTATTTAAAAATATATGTACTTAAAGGATTTTGGTATCCTTTTAATTAAGACTTGTTAAATCAAGTCTTTTTTATTTTGACACAAAGTTGACATAAAATAAAAAAAATAGTATAATTATGACATAATATTGACATATTGGAGGGATTATGAATAATAAAATTATATCTTACTTTGCACTTTCATCTTTTTTATTAGTTAATACATCTGCTTTAGCTTTTAATTTAGATAAAATGGGTGGAGATATTGAAGTTGGATTTAAAGTTAAAGATTATGAAGAGGCTGGAGCTTCTAGAAATTTTAGAGAAGGGAATGTTAGTCTTACTTTAAAACCTAATAAAGATAAAGGTCTTGCTTTTAAGTTTGGTTTTGCTGACAGAGTTTTTAATGAAAGTAAAACTTCAAAAGATAAAGAACAAAGTAGAGAGATGTCAGAGTTCTATATTGAAAATATGTACCTTTGGGGAAAACTTATGTTTAGACCTGAAATTGGTTTAAAGTATACTGATTTTCATAATGATAACATTAAACCTGGTACTACATTAAAAGGATTAGATTCAGCAAAAGAATACAGATTTTACCCTAAATTTACTTATACAATCAATAGAAAATGGAGTCTATATTCTAGAGGATTTGTTGCATATAGTGAATTAAAAGATCCGTGGAAAAATGGAGATAAATATGGTTACAAACATAGATTAGAAGGTGGAGCTAGATATACATTTAATAGAAAACATGCTTTATCTGTAGCTTATGCTGATGATACAAGTGGTGTCAATAAATTTGATTATGATGTTGATGGAAGTCAGATTAGGTTTAGATACCACTATTCACCAACTAGAAAGTTAAAACTTGTACCTTTCTTCTTCTGGGGAACTGATGGTGAAAGAGTTGCTACAAATGGTACAAAAAAAGAGGTTAAAAGAGATATGCTGGGAGTTAATACACACTATAAAATAACTAAGGATATTGAACTTATCGCTAAAGTTAACTATGAGTGGAGAGATGATAACACTGGTACAAAAGGGGCTGGAGACGGAAATAAAGATCATTGGTTCTATTCTGGAGCTATAAAATATTCATTCTAATTTTAAAACCTCTTATTAAAGAGGTTTTTTTATTTTTTACAGTATTATATTAAAAAGGATACTGGAGGTTCAAATGTCTAAAGATTTTTTTAAGATTGTTAATGCACATAGATATTTATTTTTTTCTATTTTTATTTTTGGTTTGATTATTACTTCTTATTTTTATTTTACTACTCCTATTGTCTATTCAGCTAAAGCATTATTTCGTTATATTGAACCTGAAGGTACTACAAAAATTACAAAAATTGATATAAATGAAACTATAACCTATGAGAGTATAACCCCTGGAAGTGGTGGCTTATATATTCCAAGTTTAATTAATAGTGATTCTTTAAAGGTATCTTTTAATTCAGGAAATAGTATTTATACAGCTGTCAGCAAATCTATTTTAAAAGATTTTCCAATAAATGAAGTTAATAACTTTTTAGATTTTATTGTTATAACAAATATAAATTTTTTGAATGAAAAACTTCTTTATGCTACCTCTAAAGATGAAGAGATTAAATTTAAAGCTTTATTAGAAAACCCTGCTAAATCTTTTCCTTTAATAATAAAAGCTGACTCAATAGAAATTATTGATAAACGATACCTAATCTTATTTTTCGGTTTTATTCTATCTCTTTTTGCCTCTTTAACTGGAGCTATTATAAAAGAAAGAGTTGATGAAGTATGATTTTTGTTCTCGGAATCTTTGGGATTTTTCTTTTTTATACTATATTTTTTACTGAGGATCCTTATGAAAAATTTTTGCTCATTATGCCTGTATTTCTATTATCTATATATACTGGAACTAGAACAAATGTTGGAGGGTACGACTATCATGTCTATAAATACTTTTATGAGCTCCCATATTTTCAAAATCCATATGGATATGAATACTTCTTTATTCTACTTAGAGATTTCTTTAAATTTCTTGGTTTAAGTTATAATTTTTTTCTTCTTTTTTTAAGCTTTATATTTAATTTTATTATTTATAAATTATTTATATCTTACAGTATATACCCTACACTATCTTTTCTTATATATTTATCAACTTTTTACTACTGGCATAATTTTACTATTATTCGAAACTTTATTGCTATCATAATTTTTTGGATAAGTTTAAAATATATTATTGAAAAGAAAATTTTTATCTACATTCTTTTAATTACTTTAGCTTGTTTTTTTCATAAAACAGCTATTATTTTATATCCTTTTTATTTTTTATTAAACTATCGATTTACAAAAAAATCTTTGAGTTTACTTTTTATTTTATCTCTTATTATTAATCCATTATCTTTCATTATTTTTAAACTTAACATATCTTTTTTAGGATTAAGTGAACGTTTAAATAGATATAGTCACATTATTGAGCATGGAAATTTTTATGAATTCTCAGAATTATTAATTTTTGTTGTTATATTGTTATTTTATTTAAAGGATAGCACTCAAAAACAAAATACACTTTTAAATTTAAATATCTTTGCACTTTTTATTTTTATTTCTTTTTATCGGTTTGCTATTATTTTAAGAGTTCTAGATTATTTTAGATTAGGTATTTTTATTGGAATTCCTTTCGTTATCTCTAATATATCAAATAAGTATCTTAAATATCTTAAATATCTTTCTTTTATCCTGCTTTGTAGTTACTTAGTCTTTAAATACCATAATACTATTACAGCCTATGCTATTTATAACTATCAAACTTGGTTAATTTAAAAAACTCGGAAAATTTTCCGAGTTTTTATTTAAAATAAACTATAAAATTAAAATTTTCATTTTTAATATAAACTTCATATTTTATATTTAATAATAAAAATATTTTTTTTACTAAAGTTAAACCCAAACCATTTCCATCTATTCTTGAAAAATTTTCTCCTCTATTAAAAGGAGTAAATATTTTTTCTAAATCCATACTTTTATTAAATAACATTTTATTTGTTACTTTTAAAACATTGTTTTTTAACTCTATATTTACCTCTTTATCATCTTCAGAGTACTTTAGAGCATTTTGAATTATATTCTCCAATGCAATTTGCAAAAACTCTTTATCTATACATACTTTTGTTTCCTCTATATCTAAATTGACAATTAAATTTTTAGAAAGTTCTATATAATCGTAACGTTCTACTATTTTTAAAATCAACTCTTCTAATTCAATCTCTTCATTTTTTACACTTTTCAAAACATCCAATTTTGATAAAATTAGTAACTTTGAAATTAATTCTTTAGTATAATAGCTCTCTCTTAATATAGTTTTATAAGTTTCTAATGTCTCTAAATCTACATTTTCATTTTTCATTAAAACTTGAACTTTAGATGAAATTATTGTAATTGGAGTTTTTAATTCATGAGATGTATTAGAAACAAAGGATTCTAAATCATTGATTGCTATTTCTAATTTTTCACTCATCACCTTTATATTTTCACTAAGCTCACCCAACTCATCATCTCTTTTTACTTCTAAGTTAGATTTAAAGTTCAATTTAGATATCTCTTTTGTATTATTTTGTAATATTTCTATATCTTTTACAAATTTCTTGGAAAATAATTTTCCAAAAATTAAACTTATAAAAATTGCTATAAAAGCACCTAATAAATTAAAATAACCAATCTCTCTTTTATAATAATTTAAAATAGATAGAGACGTTCTTATAGACACCCATCTATTTTGAATTTTTTCGTTATATAATAAAATCTTAGCTTCTGTTAATCTCTGATTTTTTATAAAGAACTTTTTATTCTCTAAATTTTCAATTAAAAAACCACTTCCACTCCCACCTCTATTATTTATCCACTTCTTTTCACCTTCAGCCATAATTAAAATTGTTATATCTTTTTTTTCTTTTAAATTTTTTATATAATTCTCTAAATCTAAATTTTTACTATTAGAGATTAGATATTCCACTTCTCTTGCGATTTTAGGAAATTCCTCTTTTCTTTCTGAAATAAAATGATGTTCTAAAAAAAATACACTTATCGTGTAGCTTATACTCATTGCAATTATTATTATTAATGCTGAATATAGAAAAATTTTTTTTGATAAACTATCTCTCTTCAAAAATATATCCCACTCCTCTTACTGTTCCTATTAGCTCCTCATAATCCCCCAGTTTTTTTCTCAATCTTTTAACAAGCGTATCCGAGGCTCTCTCATCAAATTCGTTATCTATTCCCCAAATCTCCAATAAAATATTGTTTCTACTTAAAGGTTTATTTCTATTTTTTATAAAATATTCCAATAAGTTTTGCTCTCTTGTCGAAAGATTTACTCTTTCATTTTTTATTTTTAATATCTCATCTTTAAAAGAATACTCCATCTCTTTATATACATACTCTTGCTGAATATTTAATTTTAAATACTTTTTTATTTTAGTCGAAAGAACATTTATACTAAATGGTTTAATAATATAGTCGTCTGCTCCTATTTCTAATCCATGAATCTCATCTAGTTCAGAGTCTCTTGCTGTCATCATTATTATTGGAATCTCTGATTTTTTTCTAATATACTCACAAACTTCCCATCCATTTTTTAATGGTAAATTAACATCTAAAAGTACTAAATCTGGTTTAAAACTTTCAAAAATTTCTATCCCTATCTCTCCGTTCAAAGCAGTTTTTATCTCTATATTTAGATTAAAAAAATGACTCTCTAAAGAGAGAGCCAATTCTTTTTCATCCTCAATAATTAATAACCTCTTCATAAGCTAACACCTCTTATATTTTATTAAGGTTATTATATCAAATATTTATCTATTTTTAAAAATACTTTTTAAATCCTAATCTTATTACTACAGATTCTTCTACAGATCTTTTTATACTTTTTGTTCCTCCACCTGTTCCACTTCCAGACCCTGTTCCAGATCCACTTCCACTTCCAGAACCAGATCCACCAGTATTTCCTCCACCAGTATTTCCTCCACCAGAACCGCCTCCAGGTTTTCCTGTAGATTTACCGTTGCTTCCACTACCTCCAGTCGATGAAGATTCTCCATTACTTGAAACATTTTTATACTGAGCTAAATAAACTACGTCAGCTGTTATAGAAAAATCAACCATTGGGTTCCAAATAGCTCTTGTTCCAATCATTGCTCCTAATTCATTATGGAAAGTTGTTTTATTTTTATTTCCACCTGTTTCAACCTCAGGATTTAAAAATCCCCAAACATAAGGTCTTACTTGTAAAGTATTTGTTGCATATAGGTTATGGTCAACTTTAGCTAAATAAGACCATCTAATATTTTCACCTGCATAGTCCTCTTTAGATTTATTTACAACCCCTAGTGATAATTTTGTTTTATTTACTCTATAGCTCAATCCAGTTTCTATTTTATTTACATAATCTTCATTTTGAAACGGTAAATCATACTCTTTAGTCGATTGATTTCTTTCATCACCTTTAACCTTTGCATATCCCACCGCTCCTTTTAAATACCATCCAAATTTATCTGTAAAGTCATACGTTGCTTTTGGAATAAATCTAAGTGTTGTTGAGTGTTGAACTTTTGTATGTTCCAGTTCATCTTGTCTAATTCCAACTTTATAGTTTAAGAAAAATTTTCCATTTCTATATACAGATCCTCCATAAAGTTCTGCCATTTTTTTCTCATATCTTTTCTCTGAACTACTGTATTCATGTCTATATGATGTTTTTCCATCTATATAAAAGTTTGAATTTTCAAAAGGAAAAAATTCAAATCCTAAATATGGTTCTATTCTATTTTTCTCGTCTACCGATCTTTCAAAAATCATTGTGTCCATTCCTATTTCTACAAATCCTGTTGAACCACTATTTTTCAATCTCTCCTCTTCATGGAAACTATATGTATCCACTCCAACTATATTTTCTTTAGAAGAATCTACTCTATTTTTTTTGTTAATACTTCTTCCCGTACCCTCTTGTGAAAAACTTAAAACTGATAATGCTATTGTACCTAAAATTGCTAATGTACTTCTTTTCATTTTTTCTCCCTTAAACTTTTTATAAAAAAAAGCTGAGATTTAAAATCTCAGCTTTATTATTAATCAATTACTTTCCTGTTGCGTTATTTACTGCTTCTAAGAATCCCTCAGAAGTATATGTAGCCCCTGCTACTGTATCTACTTGAGATGATTGTGCCTCTATAACCTTCTTTGTTAATTGCTCAATTGCTGGATTTGCAATTCCTGGAGTATCACTATTCTCTTTTACTTCAATTGCAACAATTTTGTCTCCATCCATTGTTACTGCCACTTTTATATCATCTGCATAACCTAATCCAGTTCCTTCTTTTACTTCAGCTCCAAAAGCTACTGCCGATAAAACTACCAACATTGACATTATAATTTTTTTCATATAATCCACCCTTCTTAATTAATAATCTTATATAAATTATACGGTATACTACTATTTTATGTCAATGAAAAAATACATTTAATACTAATTATAATCACTTTTTTCTCATTTTTCACTCAATTTTTAAGCTATAATTTCCTCTATCTTCTCTTCAGGAATTTTATCATATTCTTTCATTGCACTTCTAGCATATTTACCAAGTGATAAGAGTGCTATTAAATTTGGTAAAACCATCATTCCATTAAACATATCAGCTAATTCCCATACTAATTCAACTTTCATCATTGATCCAATAACAATCATTATCATAACTATTGCTCTGTATATATTAACTGATTTTTTACTTTTAAAGATATATCTAACATTAGCTTCTCCAAAGAAATACCACCCTACAATTGTAGAAAAAGCAAAGAATAATAAACAGATTGCAATAAATGTATCTCCAAATACTCCTAATGTTGCACTAAATGCTCCTTGAGTTAGCACAATTCCAGCTCCTGATGTCAATGAAACTTTTGATGTTAAAATTACAAGTGCTGTTCCTGTTAATACTACAAAAGTATCTATAAATACAGTTATTACTGCCACAATTCCCTGTTCTCCTGGATGTGATACTTTTGCTATTGCGTGAGCATGTGGTGTTGATCCCATTCCAGCTTCATTTGAAAATAAACCTCTTGCAACTCCATATCTTACAGCCTGTTTCACTGTTACCCCCATAGCTCCTCCAAGTGCTGCTTGAGGATTAAAAGCTGAGTAGAAGATAGATGTTATAGCTGGAATCACTTCTTGATAATTTATTACTATTATTACAATACACGCTACAATATATAACCCAGCCATAATAGGTACTATTTTCTCAGTAACAGAAGCTATTCTTTTTATTCCTCCAAAGAAAACAAATCCTGCTAAAACAGACACAACAATACCAACAAGAGCTGGTGACACACCAAAAGCTTTATTAAAAGCTGCTGATATTGAATTTGCTTGGACTGCATTTCCCATTAATCCTAAAGCTGCTATACAAGCTACTGCAAAGAAATATGATAACCCTTTTGCAATCTTTTTATTTTTAATAGAGTTTTCAATATAGTATGCTGGTCCTCCTGTTATTTGACCATCTACTCTTTTTTTAAAAACTTGTCCTAATATTGCTTCAACATAAACTGTTGCCATTCCAAAGAAAGCACTCGCCCACATCCAAAATATAGCTCCTGGCCCTCCTGAAGCTATTGCTGTTGCCGCTCCAGCCAAGTTTCCTGTTCCAACTTGAGCTGCCACTGCTGTAGCTAAAGCCTGAAATGATGACATACCATTTTTATCTGCAGCTTTTCCATTTAAATTTATTGATCCTGTTACATGTTTTATTCCCTCTTTAAATTTTCTAATCTGAATAAAATTTAACTTTAAAGTAAAATATATC
>NZ_JBOFXD010000023.1:0-6781 GCF_051653945.1 Cetobacterium sp. | reverse complement strand
CTTATTTTTATTCAAAGGTGTATTATTAAATATAATTCAAGTTTATGATACGATATATATGTAGAAAAATCAAGGAAAACAGTGAAAATAGGATATATTTTATATAAATTTCTATGTATTATTTATACTCTAGTGTATTCAATACATATTACACAATACATTTTTACTACCAATTTTATATTTTTTATTTGTCTTGTAGATTACTTCTTTTCCTGTTATGCTCTTATCATAGATTTGTTTAATAATATTTTTTAAAAACTTTAGTTGCTGACCTCCAATCAAATGACTAAAGTTTTTTTTATTGTAGATTTTCTTTTTTTTGGATATACTTTAAATACTCTTTTGATTTATAAATTTAATAGTTTTTTTAAGAAGTTGTTTAGGTCTTTGAACTTACCTAAGCAACTTTTTATATTTTCCGTCGGTTTTTTTGTCCTTTGGCACCAAATTTTAATCTTTCTTAATAAAATCAATAGTTTTTATAATTCTCTTTAGATATTTATTTTATATATTTTCCAAGTGATCCAATTTCTAAAAAAGATTTTATTAGTTATTTCAGTATAAAAATCATAGGTGTTTTTATATTCGTCCTCCCCGACAAAAAGGCTCTTATTCCCATATTTGAGCCTTTTTTATTTTTCTCTTGCTTTTTATCTTTAGCTTTTATACAATACCCTTAATCATAGTTATACCTATGTACATTTATTCGTTAAAATAAGGGTTTAGTCTATGCCCTTATTTTTTATTGCAGATTTATAATTTTTATTGTTATGATATATAGACTGTAATTTAAAACATTCATGTAACTATAATCATTAAAACCCCTAGGATTCAGCTCCCTAGGGGTTTTAATTTTAAATAAAAGAACCTTTAGCCCTTGTAATAGCACCTCTTTCAAATATAAAAGCCCGTTAGTTTAGCTATAACGGGCTTTTATGCTTATAAAATTAAGTTGGAAAACTTAAAAATTGATTGACTATTCTAGTTTAAAATATTTTTTTTAAATTTGCAAATAAAAAAAGAGTATACATGCGATATAAAGTTCTGAAGAGTCCTTTAAATCCAACTTACTCTTTTTTATGAAACTAGTTTCGGTTTTTAGTGAATAAAAATATAAATTGCAACAACATTTTGGATTATAATATATTAAAATATAAATCTGCAATAGATTTTAAAAAATTTTCTAATTGACCCACGAAAGATCTTTATCTTTTTTCTAAAATTAATTGAACTTTCTCTTTATTTAAAAATTGCTCAATTCTTTCAGCTTCTTTTTCTGAAAGACTAACTCCCCATTTTGTAAATCCTTTTATATTCTCATTTGATAAATAATTTATATATTTTCCTTTTTCCTCTTTTGGAATTATTATTGGTGGGATATTTTCTTTTATGCAACTGTCAATCATTAACATTCTTCCTGTTCTTCCATTCCCGTCGCTGAATGGATGAATTTTTTCAAATTTTACATGTTGGTCTACAATAATCTCAATTTTTTCCTCAATCGTTTTTGCATTTTCCATTCTAAAATTATAATTATCACACCACTCTTGTATTAGTGTCGGGACTTGGTAAGGTTTTGATGTTTCAAAACTTGCTCCTAATATTATATTAGAAATTTTTTTGTACTCTCCATTATCATCTGCTAAATTTTGCATTATTTCTTTATGATAAGTTTTTATTAATTTTGGAGACATTTTTTCCTCATTTTTCAATAAATAATCAACTGTTTTTTTATAGTTTTTCACTTCATGATATTCCCGTTCTGACATATCTCTTGGAATATAATTATATATTAAAATTGATAGAGTATCGGCTTGTGTTAAGGTATTCCCCTCAATTGCTGTTGAATGGTGTGCCATTCTAACTAATAAATCATCTAAATATTCATTTGACATTTTTTTTCTTATTGGCATTTTTTCTCTCCATTTATTTTTTTATAAAGTATTTATAAATTTTTTTACTTATTTTTATTTTGTAAATTTTTCTTATAATCTTTTATCCAACTATTTTTTTCAATAAAGAATTGTTTACTCTCTTTATCGTACCAAAACTTTTGATCTTCTGCTAGTATCCAATAAACACCATTAATTCTATCTTTTAAAAGATTGTTTTGTTTCGCTAATTCTTCAGCTTTATTTTCTAGATATCGAACACTTGAAAAATAAGTAAAAGTTATAAGTCCTAAAGCAGCTAAAAAAATAAAAAAAGGAATATAAATAAAATATAATGAAGTTCTTGTATAACTATTTATATTTTCTTGAGCTTCAGTATTGATTTTCTTTTTAAAATTAGTAACCGCTGTTTCTAGTTCAGTAATTTGTTTTGTAATCTTATCTTCATTAGCACTTATAGTCTTGCTAATTTTTGCTATATCCAAAGCATCTAAATGGCTTGTTAATGTACTATGTTTTATACTTAAATTTTTAGCAGTTTCTTGCATTTGATTTTCTAATTTTTTTAATTCTTCAATGGCTGTTTTCATTTCTTCTAAAGTTTCTATTTTTGTATTTTTTTCTTGTTTTTGTTTTTCAAATATATTCACTATTAATTCCCTCCTTAAAATCCTAAATCAAAATCATCTCTATCTCTTATTTTTCTTTGTTTTTCAATTTTTTGTTGGTGCTGAATTTCTTTTTGTTTTTCTTGTTCTAATTGTTTAGTTATTTCAAATCCATTTTCTAAATTTTCTTTTGTTAATCGTTCATCGCTAAAAGTTTTATTTAAATTGGATAATCTAAACTTTCTTTTTTTTGAATTTGCAAACTCTGGTTTTATCTCAAAAGTTATGTTTTTTTTCTGCGGTTCCCAATCAACAATAATTCCCTCTTTATCCATTTTATTTTTAAACTCATCTATAGATTTTATTTTTTCATTTTCTAACACATTAGTTAAAATCATATAAGTATTAACTATATCACTTTTTTGAACATCATTAAAATGATTTTCTATTGCTTTTCTTTTTTCTTTTGAATCGGTTCTTACTTCGCCTATTTCTTTTTCTTTTTCTTGTGTTGGTTCTATTCCATAATTTAAACCTATTTCAACAACTTTTTCTTTGTATATTTCATATTCGTATTTACTATGTCTATACTTATTTCCTGTATTCAAATTAACAGAGTTTACAAGTAAATGACAATGAGTATTTTCAGTGTCAGTATGAACCGCTAAAAAAACCTCATAGTCTTTAAATAGAGTTTTGGCTATATCTTCCCCCATATTTATAGCTATTTCTGGAGTTCCTCTTCCTTCCTCAAACGATAGTATAAAATGCTTAAATTGTCTTCCGTCCATTTTCCCATAAAATTCTTTAGTTTCTTGAAAATCTTTGTAAGCTTGTTCTCTATCATCTGAACAATTAAAACCTTTTGTTATTTCTGCTTTTTTAGCTATATAATCAATTGCTTTTTTACTACCACCTATTTTTGTACTAGGATTGTCTATCGATTTAAAGATTGCCATAATTCATCTAGCTCCTTTTTTACCTCTTCAAAATTAGCCATGTTATGACCTCTTTTAGCTAATTGATTTATATTATTAGATAAGGCTCTTTTTAGTATTAATAATTCTTTTAAATTTGCGTTAAATTCTTCTATATTTTCGATTGTACTTAACCTAATTAATTTTCTTACAAATTCATTTTTAGTTACTCCAAGAGCTTTAGAATTTATATCTAAAGTTTTGTAATCTTTTTCATCCAATCTTAAAGATACATTTTTCATTAAATAATTCTCCTTTCTTTTCTATTTACAAAGTTTAAACAAAAGTTCCTAATTTATATAAGGGAGTTTTGTTTAAACTTATTGGGGGGATTAAAGGGGGGATTTTTCCCCACTTTACAGGAGCTATTTTTGACATAAAAACGAAGTTTTGACGTCAAAAATGGGGCTCCTGTCATTCTTAATTTTCTCCTATATAATATCATGGATTATTGGCAACCTCAACTATTTTTAGTGCCTTGCCTATAACGAAAATATAAATAAGGAGAAAATTAAGAATATCTGAAAATAATTTTAATGTAAATAATATCAAAAAACCTAAAAAAACAACGGCAGAATTAAAATAAAAAAGTAAATACTTTTACAAAAAAAAAGCTATTAAGGAAGCTAATATAAAAATTTTAAGAACTAAAAATGAATGATTTATTTGAATTTATTTTAGCAATTTTTATAGTTTTTTATCGTGTAGGATTTTTAATAAAAAACCTCTTTGTTTTTTAATAATATTTTAAAAATTTTTGGTATTAATTCAATTCAATAAAATCAATATTTTTTCATACTTCAAGAAATCTTCAGTTTAAAAATTAAAAATATAAAATTTTATATTTAGGAGTTAAAAAATACGTTAAATTTAAAAAATTTCTATTTATCCCATGTTACACCCCATAAAAATACCTCGTTAAAACCTCTGGTTTTGTCTTAAAATCAATTTTAAACATTTTCAGCATAAAATACTCATGTTTACATTTACACCTATCTTAAAATCAATTTTACAAAGAATTACTATTCTTATATTTTGTTATACTTCACAAAATTAATTTTAAACCTTGTGTCGTGTCTTATGGTATATTTTATCTAAAAAGTTTTTTAAAGGCTTATTTGATATCATAGAATTAGTTTAAATGGATTTTAAAACTAGGTTTAGAGAATTAGTTTTATGTTTTTAGAAAATCTTAAATATTTGAGTTTTTGAAATTGTTTTAGGCACGTTTAGTGGTTCATGAAATTTATTCAATTTCAAACCTCTACGTCAAAATTTATTTTGGTTAATTGGAATTACTGGAAAAGTATTTTTTATATTTTGATTTGAATACTTTGCTAAATTATTTTTGAAAAAATTTAATTTAAAACATAACTTATTGACTACTTAAAAAATTAGTTTTTTGACTTTGATTTTTTTACTGGAAAATTTCAAGTTTTCCCTTTTAAATATATTTTAAATACTTTTAAATACTTTTAGTGGTGCTCAAATTCAGCAAGTAGAGAGCAAGTTCAGAGGGTAAAGTAAGACATCATGTAACATAAAGTAAGACATCATGTAACATAAAGTAAGACATCATGTAACATAAAGTAAGACATCATGTAACATAAATAAGACAAAAAAAATTGACTGTCTTACTTTATGTTAGTATACTAATGAATATAAAGGAATTAAAAATAAAATAAGACAGTATGTAACATGATTAAAAATGGGGGATACTTATGGAAAAGGAATTAAAATATCATAACGAAATTAATAAATTAAAAATAAGTGAATTTTCAGAAAATGAAGTCGATATTTTCTTTAGTTTATTATTTAAAGCTAAAGAAACTGGTGATGATGAAATAATAATAACATTTGCAGAATTAAAAAAAATAGCTGAATTAGGAAACAGGAGCGAAACGCGATTTATAAAAAATATTCGTGAATTAAATAAAAAATTAAAATCCATGACTCAAGAAATAGAGTGCGAAAAAGGGGTTTTTAAAGTATTTAGTTTATTTGGAACTATAACAACAGATACAAATAAAAAAATAATAATTGTCCCTATAGAAAAAGAGTTTAAATTTTTAATAAATGGAATATTAGAAAATTTTACTATTTTTGATTTAAAGGAGTTTTTAGAATTAAGAGGTTCTTATATGAAAACTTTATTTAGATTATTAAAACAATGGGAGAGTACAGGAGAATATATTGTAAAAATAAATGATTTTCGTGAAGTTTTAGGAATACCAATAAAATATAGAATGATCGATATGAGGAAAAGAGTTCTAAAACCTTGTTTAGAAGAGTTAAGCAAATATTTTAAAGATTTAAAAATTACAGAATTGAAAAAAGGACGGAATGTAGAAACATTAATTTTTACATGGAAGAATAAAAAAAAGAAAAAAGATAATATTATAGATATTCCACCAGTAAAAAAGAGAAAAATAGTACTGGGAGAGAAAGAACTACAAGAGCATGAAAGAGAGCAACTTGAAAATACTATTCAAGAATTAGAAAAAAAGAAAAAAGTAAAAAATATTCCAAGTGATCCAGTTGTTGAATTAAAAAAAATATGTAAAAAAGACTATGAAAATTTATATAAAGACTATTTAGAGCGATTAGGAGAACAACATAATCTCTATATGAAAAAATCATTTGATTTCATAAATAGAACTAAATATGAAATTATAGAGGACATGGAGATAGAACAACAAAAAGAAAAGTCTTTATTTACTGAAAAAGATATTGACGAAAGCCTTTTAGTTTCTAAAACTGGTAAAAAGTTGGTAGGAATGGCAAGACAATATAAGATTAAAAAGCTGTTGGAGGATCTGAACAATGTATAAGATTGAATTAGAAGAGAATGGGAAAATTTTAATATCTAAAGAGTTTTCAAAATATGATGATATTATTGATTACTCTAATGAGTTATTAAGACAAATAGAATTGGATAGAAAAGTAATTATTTATGAAATAAAAAATAATAAATGGGTTAAATTTGGCGAATGGAAAATGAGATAATAAAAATGGGGTTAATATTATGGGAAAAAATGAGGAAGTAAAAAAATTATTAAAAACATTATTAGAATTAGATTTTTCAGAAAAAAGAATTGATTATTATATGCAAGAGCTTAGAAAAATTGGGTTTTATGAGTTGGAAGAGGAAAGATCTGAATATATGGGGTCCCGTCAGGAAAACGCGGAATAACAACGCTAAGGATTTTCCTGACCATCTATGACCCCTTTATTTTCAATACTTTAATCTATATTTAGCTCTCTTAAAAATTCTAAAGAAGTAGTACAATCTGAATCAAATTTA
>NZ_JBOFXD010000022.1:0-18382 GCF_051653945.1 Cetobacterium sp. | reverse complement strand
TTCATACTCAATCCCTTTTATTTTATGAGATTTTGAAAAGGATGGAGCTATATCCTTTTTATTATATACAGCTCCTAAAATAACTCCTTCTGTATATTCTGATTGAGGCATTAACAAACATAAAACCATTTCTTTTTCATCAAATTGATAGTATTCTTTATCTTTTAGAGTTTTTGAATAAAGTATTTGTAATTTTCCGCTTTCTTTTTGAAGATCTGGATAAAATACTTTTGCTGTTCCATCATCAAATATTTTTATAATCTCTCCAAATTGTACTAATCTATGAATTTTAAAAACCTCCTTATCAATACTCTAATGTTTTATTTAATTCTAGCGATTGTTTATATCCACTATCTCCTATTGTTCTTGTAATCTTATTTACAACATACTTTCCACTATAAACACCAAAATTTACTAGCGTTACTGTAGAACCAGCCCAAGTTATAAAATCTCCTTTTCTACTTGAAATATTTACTTTTGTTTCATTTGAATTTTTACTTCTTAATTTACTTTTAGCTTTTTTAGTCAAAAATGCTTCTTTCTCTTCCTTACTTTCTCCAGGAACTGAATTATTCTCTTTTACTCTTAAAATTCTATTTGTATTCTCTTTATATCCTTCTCTTTCTGGAGCTTTAAATTCTCCTCTTAAAGTTTCCTTTAATGTAGGATCATAATATTCGATTATGCAAGAATCATAAGTATCTGCGTCATCACTATCTATAGTAAAGTTTAAATATGGTGTTAACTCTATAACACCTAAAACATCTTCTTTTTCATATTTTTCTTTATTAAATACAATTAATTTATCAACTGCACTTTTTAAAGATAATCCTTCTTGTTCACATAGCCTTTTTAAAAGCTGTAAATCGCTCTCTAAAGACTGGTCTACCCTTTTATACTTAATTATGTTTTCAACTTCGTATATTAGGCTTTTATTTGCTTTACTAGTTATCTCTGAAACAATATCTTTTAAAGTTACATTTTCCCAACTCTTATTTCTTTTTTCATCTTTGTAATTTGCTTTTATATCAACTGATATAGCTTTTATGGAGATTACTGAAGGAGGTCCACTATAAGTTATTGCATCAACTTGGAATGATCCACATGGATATGTTTTTAAATCTCCAAAGTTATCCCAATGTTCTCCTATAATAGTTACATCTATCTTATCCCCTTTTCTTGGATGCCATTCTTTCAACCATTTTCTATCTATATCTTTTATATTTAATTCTAATTCATCAGCCGAATCTAAATTATCTGTATAATTCATGCTTATTAAATCTTCAGTTATATCTTTTGTTATATTTACACCTTCATATTTTACTGATGCATATGCTCTAGCTGCTTTATGTTGCATTTTCCACCTTCTTCCAAGGTGGAAGAGTTGAAACTTCAGCTATTTTTATAACTGGTATTTTTAGCTCTATTCCACCTTCAAATATTGCTATTGAAGAGTAATTTTTATTAGCTTCATAAATTTCTTTTATGTACTCTTCGCTTCCATAAACTTTATATGATATTAAATCCCAGGTGTCTCCCTGGAGAGTTTTATAATACTCATATTCCATAATTACCCACCTAATTAAATCCTAGTCTTTTATTTTTTCTCTCATACTCTTTCATAGCTTGTTCAAAGGATCTTTCATTTGCTCCTTGTAACTCTCTTTTTAAATCTGGAGACATTGTTTTTTCATCCCCTTTATATTCTATGTTCTGATGAATAACAAATTGTGGAGCATTATTTAATGTTGAGTTTTGAATTTTTTCTTCACTGTTTATTAATGAATTAGAAGCAGTATCTAAATCTGGTATTGGAGGAGGAGGTGCTTCAGTTTTTATATTCTGATTACTTTCTTGAGTTATTTTAGCTTCTTTATCCCCAAAAATCTTATCATAAATCTTACTCCAACCATCTATAATCATCTTTAGTGGACTATGTTCCCATAACCATTTAAAAAGATCTCCTACATATCCAACAAAACTTTTAAACCACTCTTTTACAGTATCCCAATTCTTTATTAATAAATATCCTGCTGCAATTACTCCTCCTATAGCAAGTACCCAAGGATTCATAAGCATAGCAAAATTCATTTTAGAAATTAGTCCAAATATTTTAGAAAAGCCACCTGTTAACATTGGTAACATATCTTTACCTTTTGATATTACGTCTGTGATAGTTCCCCAATTATCATATATTTTTAATCCTGTACTTAATAAATTTCCCATTAAAAACTTTGATACACCGATTGTTGCATTTATACCTACTAAACCAGTTGCTAACATCATAAATCCTTTTACGAGCATTGGATTTTCCTTTTGAATCTTAGAGATCCAATTGAAAAACTCACCAGTCTTTTGTGCTATTGTTACAACATGAGGTAGAAGAACATTTCCAGCATTTATACCTGTTTGTAACATAGCTTTTTTAGCTAAATCTAATTGAGTGGCTGGATCTTCTAATTTATTATTAAATTCTTCTAATGCTGAGTTAGTATATTTAGTCTCATCATTTATATCTGTAAATACACTTTTTAATTTTCCAACATCTGCATTTAATGCTGCTACTATTTCAATACTTTCTTTTCCAAATAAATCACTTAATACTGAAGCCCTTTCAACCTCATCTAAAGCTTGGACTCCTTGTAACACTTCAAATAAGGTTCCTTCGGCATCTCGTTGCATACCTTCAGCAACTTCTTTACTTGTTAATCCTAATTTTTTATATGCTTTTTGTTGCCTATCTGTTGCTGATGAACCTGATGCTAAAGTTAAAAACATATTCTTTAATCCAGTTTTAGTAACATCTGCATTTTTACCTTGTGCCATTATTTGAGCTGCTAAAGCTGCTGTTTGTTTTTCTGTAACTCCAGCTAGTTTTCCTAAAGATGCTACACCATTAACAACTTGAGTTATATCTGCAGGTGTTGTTGCTAGATTGTTTCCTAAGTAGTTTACAACGTCCGCTAGTTTCATAACTTCAGTTTGGCTCATTCCAAAAGCACTTCTCCATGTTGCCATAGTTTTAGCCGCTTCTTTAGCTTCAATATCAAATGCAGTAGCCATCATAGCTGCGTCTGAAGTAAATTGAGACATTTCTTTTATTGGTACTCCAGATTGTAAAGCTTGAGCTGATAAAGCGTAAATTTCATCATTCATCATCGGTATGTGCTTAGTAGCGTCTAAAATTTGATATTTAAAATCTTCTAACTCTTTTCCAGCTAATCCAGATTGTTTCTTTACATCTGAAAAGGCCGTTGAATCATCTAAGGCTAATTTTACACTACCTGCTAATGGTGCAGCTAAAGCAAAGTTTTTAGCTACTGATATTGGATTGATCTGCTTCCATTCACTAGCCTTTTGTTGAACTTTTAAATATCTATCTTGTTTTTTCTCTACATTTGTAAATTCTTTTCCTAATCGCTCATATTCTTGTCTTAATTTTTTTACATTTACTCCAGATGATGTAAGAGAAGTTTTTAATTGCGAATATCTGCCTATTTGACTTTTTAATTTATCTTCTAGTGTTCCTAAATTATCAGCCGTTCTTTTTACTTCAGTTCTTAACTTATCAGAAGGATTCTGCTGTAATTCTAACTTTAACCTAGATAGTTCAGCTTTCGCTGAAACTATTTTGTTTCTTGTTTCAATCATATCCTTTTGAACATTTTGAAACCCTTTCATCTCATTTTGAGTTTTGTTTATGTCTGTCATTTCTGTTTTAAATCCCGTTAAGGACTTATTAGTTTCGTTAATAGTAGGAGCAAAACTACTAGCTAGTTTTGCCCCTATTTGGAATATTAGTTCTTTCAGCTTTTACCACCTCACACTTTCTGCAGTTTCAATCCATTCATTTAATTCTCTTATTTTTAACTTAAATAATTTATCCGCAGAAATTCCTGTTTTCTTAAATGTTATAACTGAGGCTCTTCTGATTCTTTTGGACGTTCCGACACAGTAGGAAGTCCCATCAAAAAACCCCTAACATACAAGCTCAAATTAAATGTATCTAAAACTGGAAGTGTTTCGACTAAGAAAGTTGGTACATTTGCTGCTTTAGCTCCTAACATAGCAAGTGCTTTACTCGATTGAATAAATTGTGTTCCTATTGGATGCCCCATCATTGTCATTTCTCTTTCAACTTCAAAAATATCGTTTCCTGTTAATCTATCAAAATCTAACTCTAAAGAGTCTATCTCTACTTCTTTTCCATCTTTAAAATATGTTGCTGACTTACTTAATTTTACGTTCATAATTCCTCCTACATTCCCATAGCTCTTCTTTCATCAGCTAATAGATCCTCACCATTTACTTTATAAATATAGTTTTGCTTATCTAACTCTAAAATATCCTTATTATCATCTTTTATTTTTATTTGTCTTAATGATATTACTAATGATGACTCCATTGGTGCCCCTGCCTCTAATTTTCCAGTACCTAGTTTTTTTCTTACTCCAGTTACTGAGATATACAGCGGTCTTTTTTGAATTTTACCTGATGTTTTATCTGATGATTGATTAGCGGCTTTAAAAATTAAGTTTATATGGCCATCTCCTGCCTTTAAAGCTGAAGTTACGTCTCTAAAATTAACTTCTACCTCTTGCTCTCCAAAGTGACCTATACTTACAGAATCGTATTCTCCAAGGATTCCAGCTCCTTTTATTGTTTCTGTTAAAGCTTCAAAATCTGGAAGTGTTACATCTCCAATACCTAAAAGATTAGTTCCATCTTTATAAACCATGTAATTCGTTATTTTTTCTGGAATATTTGACATTTATTTCCTCCTAATTAAAAACTGTTTTTATTGCTTCAGGATCAAACTCAAAATCCTCTACAATTTCTTGCATCGGAATAGTTGGAGATAAGAACAATTTAAATTTAAATGTTCCTCCAATTAAATCTGTTATTGGATTATCTTCTTCTCTAAATTCAACTTTTCCTCCATATAAAATTCCTGCTGAAGTTAATCCGTTATATTTTATATTTTGAGATTCTACAATTGAATCTATTTGATTACGATTACCTGGTTTATCAACTTTATTAACATATGTTAGTATGAAAGATTTCTGCTCTGTATTAAACATATCTCTTACACATAAAAATGTATCTTTTACATCTGTTGTTCCTGGAAATGCTCCTGTATAATTTCCCCATAAAACCCAACTATTAAAGTTAATTGCAGTTGCAACTCCTTGTGAGTTCAAATAGTTTGCTGTATCTAAACCAAGTGTTATTGCGGTTCCATCTTCTAAACATAATCCATCTATTTTTAAATTTTTATTTGAAGGTGATTCATATGGACTTCCATTCTCACCATCTACTTTGGCTTTTAATGCTGCTGCTTGCAGTGACATGAAGTATTGTTTATCTCCTAATTTAACTTTTGGCCAACATACATACTGTTGATTTGATGTTAAATTATTTTGTTTCTTATGTGCTGCTACATCTTGATATTTTTTTACTGTTGTTGTTGGAATATCAACAAAGCTTAATCCTTTTATAAGGCCGTTTTGATTGCCCATCTTTGTATCTAATATTGTTATTACTTCTGTATCAAATACTCCTGGAACAAGTCCTATACTTGGAAAAATACCTGTTAATGAATAGCAGTCATTTATTACTTCTAACCCTGTTTTTACTCCATTTTCATTTTCTCCACCTATATAATCAGCTTTTAAAACTTTTGAAGGGTCTATTACTGAATAATCAGCGGTTAAAGCTCCTGTAACTTCTTCTAGTAATATTATTTGAACATATCCTTCATCTGTAAAAGCTGCTCTGTACTTAGATTCAATAACTTCTGTTCCTGCAGCTTTTAATACAAATGTATCAAGTAGTATTCCTGCTTCTCTTACTTCCAATGTTGTACTATCTATCTCTGTTCCTGTAACTGACTTTTTATGCTTTGCAGGATCTAATACATTTACAAAAATAACTGGTGCTACTGCGTATAGCTTAAAAAATACATCACTAGCTTGAGTTATTGTAAAATTTTGACTATTATTTCCTAATCCTAAATATTTAGCTACATCCTTTTGTGAATAGCATAATACTGGTTTATTAATTGCTCTTTCACTTGGTTCTACTAAGTTCACTTCGGAAGTTCCGAATATGATTGGTACAGTTCCTGTTTTTATTGGTGCAACTATACTAGTTGGACTTTCTGTAGTTCTAATTCCATGAAAAAATTGTGCCATTTAAAACCTCCTATTTTCCTATACTCTTTTGAAATTCTTTTATTAAAATATCGTATTTACTACCTTGTTTACAAATTAACCCTCTATTTTTAGCAAACTCTTCTACTGAAATTAGAACATTTTTTATTTCTGGCATACTCTCTATTAAATGCTTTGGTTCATAAGTATATCCTTTTCCAAAAACCAACCCTTTTTCATAAATATTTGGCCCTATATATATCAAATTTGTTTGTTTCTCTTCTTTAATTTGCTTTTCTTCTTTTGGTTTAGCCACTATATCCTCCTATATACAATCTTTCTCTACTACTATTTCTGGTATATTAAAATATAAAAGTCCTCCAAATTCATAGTTTGGTCCTGATATATTTAACAAATCCCATGTTAATTTTTTAAATTCTGCAAATTCAAATACTGGATGTGAATAAAACTCTCTTCTAATTTTTTCTATTATTAAAAGCCCATTTCTATGTCCATTACCTTCTTCACTATAAACATAAATGTCAAAGTTTATAATAACTTCATCATTTTTTCCACTACATGCTTTTATTGCTATTCCAGGTATATTTTCGTTTTTATCCCCAACTTTTGTTAATGGATAAAACCCTGTAAACACTTTAACTTTCCCTGCTAGTTCTTTTCCTCTTGGTTTTGGTAACATTAAATCAGATAGTAACTCTTGTAATCTTTTTTTTACTAAATCTTCTAATTCTATTGATGTCATTTTACTCTCCTATGTATCTTCCCAACTCGTGAGTAATCCTGTTTTCTAAAACATCTTCAGCTTTTTTCAGTATCGCATTTTTCACTGTAGGTTCTTTAAATAGTTGTGGTACTGAAGGCCCGTAAAGTTGCTTTATAGGCACTCTTTCTCTTCCTAGCCTTTGGAATACACCTACTGTTCCATTTTGCATTTTAGCAACGAAAGCAGATTCTAGTGTTTTCATTCCTTGGCCTTTTATAACAGAAACTTTAACTACTTTTCTTTTTTTAGGAACACTCTTTGGATTAACTTTATATTTTATTAATCTTATTCTTTCACCAGTACTGACTAATGTTGCAGAAATATTATTTTTATTCGGTTTTGTAAACTCAAAAGTTTTATTAATTTCCTCAGATTTTAAATTATATCTACTTCTACCTTGTCTACTTGCCTCATCTTTAGCAGCAAGGGCTGCTCTTCTAACAGCCCTCAATTTAATATCTTTAGCTACATTTGGTAAATCTTTTAGTATCTTATCAACCTTATTTAACCCGTCTTCACTAATTTTAATCATTAGTTTCCTTGTTCTCCTATAATAAGACTTGTCATTCCTAACTCTTCTTTTACAAGAATTACCGCATATAATTCACCATTAAACTCTATTCTATCTCCCTGTTTGTATTTGTGGGGAATATCTTTTGTTTTAAATGTTATTTCTTTTTGATTTATATATAGTGCTTCTCCATATCCATAAGTACCTTGATTTCCTAACCTTAATTTATTTTTATCAGAAATTGCAGATGAAGCTACTCCATTTATTTCAGTTCCATCGATACTTATTTTTTCAGCTAACTCATCTGGATTGATAAATATATCTAAATCTTCTTCAAGAATATCTTTAAAGTTCATTTTACTTTCCTTTTCCTCTTTTTATCACTTTTGATACTACTGGATTATCCTCCAATATTTCTTCTATGGTTTCATTCTCTGGCTCTTCTATAATTTCCTCAACTTTTTCTTCAACTGCTTTTTCACTTTCTAATTCAATAAACATTCCAGAGTTTATGTATTTTCTAGCTTCCTCTTCTTCTAAAAATTCTAGTTCAGACCCTTTTTCAAAAATCTGTCCTTTATATCTAATTCTTTTCAGTGTTCTAATTTTCATATATCCCTCTCCTTAAAGTACTTTTAATAAAGCCCATCCTTTAGCATCGTTAGGAATAATTAAAGGTGCTGAGTAATATCTTAGCTCATCATCTTCCTCGTCTTTTTGTCCATATTCTGGCTTTATAATTTCTATTGCAGAAACTAATATTTTTGCTTGTCCAGCTTTAGGCCTTATTGGTATAGCTCCATAGTGAACTCTAAAACTTTTTTTCTTTACCATAAGAGCTGTTCCAGGTGGTAATAAAGGTTCTTCAACTTCTCCTTCCACCTGACTCCAATCCATATATGAGAATATTCTTAGATTTAATTCGGGTATAAATCCAATATAAGCGGCACTATCTGCAATCTTATCTGGATCAAATACAAAAGCATGTCCTGTAGTACTCTTCATTGCTTCTTTAACACCATTATTTCCTAAGAAATGTCCAACTACATCTGGAGTAATTATTAAATGATCTACAACTATTCCAGTATCTTGTTGAATTTTTAATTGATTTTCTCTTAATTGCCCTATTATTGGAGCTGTTGGGTCTGACCATTTTTCAGTTCCAGTCATTGTAATCTCATTTAATTCTCCATAAGATATTCCCTCATTTTTATCTGTTGGAAGAGTTCCTGTTATTAATAATTGAGATAGCATCCATACTTTAGTTCTTAATCCAATTTCTTTTAACTCGATTACATCTGCTTTCAATCCCTTCATTTGAGAGTTTGTATAAGAAGCTGGAACCCCATGAGCTGTTTCTCCGAACTTTTGGGCTAATAAGCTATCTTCTGTAATTGGCTTGTATGGTTTAATCATTCCTGGTTTAT
This sequence comes from Cetobacterium sp., assembly GCF_051653945.1. Taxonomy (GTDB): domain Bacteria; phylum Fusobacteriota; class Fusobacteriia; order Fusobacteriales; family Fusobacteriaceae; genus Cetobacterium_A. Next base: position 9,508 of record NZ_JBOFXD010000022.1, on the reverse strand, counting down.
ATAATGCTTGTTGGAATGCTTCGTTTCTTACTAATTTTCCATTCTCTCTTCTACCCATAAGTGGAACTCTTAATCTTGAAGCTGATTTCGTTTGAATTTCAAATCTATCTGTTTTTTCTGTTTTCTCTGCTCCTATTAATAAATTATATAAAAATAACTCAGGTGCTTTTGTTTGTTTCATTGCTAGTATTAATGTTCTTTGATCCATATTTTCCTCCTAATTTTTAGTTATTCTGCAAAGAATATTCCAGTTTCTTTTCCTCTCACTTGATAATCTAATTTAGTTTCTCCTTCTACTTTTGGATATATACATTCTTTAAAATCAAATCTACCTGTTACATAAATAATAATTTCATTATTTGTTGATGTAGCTTTTGAATCATCAGCTACAATCCCAAACATATTTGCAGCAGCCGTAGCCTTTTTTAACTTTTTAGTAGTTGAATCAAATTCAACTATCGTTCCAGCTGGATAGTCTCCATCAGCACAAGCCATTCTATAAGTTGTAGGTGTTATATCGTTCCCAACAACTAATTCTTTTGTTTTAATATCTACTTTTGACATATTATCCTCCTATATTTCATCCCATGCCGCTAAAAAGGCTTTTCTTTTCTCATCCTCACTCATTTGTGTAGAACCTTCGATTGTCGTTAAATTATAAGCGTCATTAACTCTAGCTTTAAAATCTAACGGATTTGTTTCGTCTTTTCCTGTTGTTTCTTGAATTAAATTTTCTTCTTGAGTTACGGGTTTTATTTTTCCATTTAGAAGAATTTCTGTAGATACTTCCTCTAAACTTTTTACATTTACATATTTTGCATTTTTAATTATCTCTCCTGCATTTTCCACGTTTGTAACTATTGCATTGTTTGAAAAGTCATCTAATTTTTTGATTCTTTCTCTTTCTTTTTTCTCTCCCTCCTCTAACACTTCATTATAGACTTGTGGAAATTTAACTTTTAACTCCTCTTTTGTCACAATTTCATCCTCCTTCTTTTTATTTTTTTTTATATTTGTATAATTTATATACTCTTGTACATAGTTTGTTATATTCATGTCTGCATTCTTGTTTATATCTGTAATGAACCCTTTAGCTAAAGCTTCCTCTGGTTTTAAATAAGGTTCTTCATCCATCATTTTCTCTAATTCTTCTTTTCCTAATTTTGTAGCAGAGCTGTAAATTTCAACTACATCATCTTTAATTTGATTTAGTCTTTCAATTGATTTTTCCAACTCTTTTATTCCACCAAATGCCATTGTTAAAGGATTATGAATCATAAACCTAGTTCCAGCATTCATAATTCTTTTCTCTCCACACATGGCTATTACAGTGGCTATTGACCCACATAAACCATCAATTTCAACTGTTTTTTTAGCTTTATGATTTTTTAAAGTATTGTATATAGCAATACCCGCAGTAACTAGTCCTCCTGGAGAATTTATCCTTACTGTTAATTCATCAATATCTCCATGTTCCAATAGTTCTTCTGCTAACTCTTTTTCTGATACGCCCTCTTCTGAAAATGTATCTCCAATGACTCCATAAAGCAGTATAGTTGCCTTTTTCTCTCCTGTTTTATAAAGATTAAATATTGGACTCATTTTTTAATTCACCTCTCTTTTTACTTTCTATATGCCTTTGTGTATTATTAGCCTCAAAATCTCCTCCGTTTAGCTCTTTTGTTTCTCTTTCGAGAGTTGAAATTCCAACTTTAACTTTTGTTACAGCGGCATTAACTTCTTGAACTGGATTTAACTGCCCTTGTACTGGGCCATACCACTCTGCTTTTTGATAACATTTTCTATACAATATATTTTCATATCCAGGTAATTTTAGTATTCCTTTTGAGACGATCTCATCTAAAAACTCTTCGTAAACAGGTTTACAAAAATCTGATACAAGCCATGTTCTTCTCATCAAGTACATTTTCCAGACTTCCAAAAGAGCCGCTCTTGAAGCTGAATAACTTGTTGTAAAATGAGTGAATAAAACTTCATATGGAATTTCTAAAGCTGCTCCTAATTGTCTTAAAAGTGATTTTGTAAACTCTTCAAAACTTGCCCCATTTCGATTTGGAGCGGCTATTGTTATATTTTTTCCTGGTGGAAGTTCATTTATTGTTCCATTCCCCATTTTAACAACATAATCTTTATCTTGTTCTTCCTCTTTTTCAATATTAGTTAAAGGATCTGCCCCGTCTGGCGTAAAAGTTTCTTCAGTTTCATTAGTTATAAATACTGAAAATAAAGCTGCTACAGATGCTGAAGTGATCTCTGTAGATGTGTATTCTGATAGTTGATATAAAAGTTCTATAACTGGAGCTAATAAAGGAACTCCTCTTCTTTGACCTATCCTTTCTTTTTCCATCACACATAAAACATTTTTTCTTCCACTTTTCTTTCCAAAAGCTTCAACTCTTACTGTTTCACTAGATGTATTACTTTTTGTAAAATGATATGCTATTACCTCTCCATCTGGAGATATTTCAACTCCATTTTTAATATTCTCTCCAGCTCCTGAAGGATTTTGACATCTTGTTGAATCTATTAACTTTATTTTTAAGTCAAATAGCTGTCCTGCTCTTTTTTTTAGAGGAAGCAATACAAATGTTTCTCCATATACAAGCTGATTTATTAAAACAAGTGATTGTATTTGATAAAAATTTGAAAAGTTTTCAATATCGCATTCATCTACAAACATATCCCATAAAATACTAATTTCTCTATGAATTCTATCTACTTCATTTTGTGATAAATTTAAAATCTCATTGGCTATTGCAGGTTTAACTTTTAATCCTCTTCCTACGACATTTGTTCTTATTTTCTTGATTGCAGCAGCACCAATAGCATTATTCATGTAGAGATGTGATGATCTAGCCATTAATAAATCTTTTGTCTCTCCAATATCTTCATCTGCAGTATTAAGTTCATCCCTTGTTTTCTTAAAAATGTTTTTGGTTACAGAACCGCCACCTTGAGAATAATTTAAAACCCTTATTTCTTTAACTAAATGTTTTGGAGGAATTTTCGCAGTTGTTTTTTTATTTTTAAAAAAATTAAACATAACATTTCCTCCTAATCATTTTTTATTTGAACTCTATAGCTCCTAATTTGTGTTATATTTTTCCCTTCACATTTTTTAGCCCAGTATTCTATACCTTCTCTTATCTCTTTTAAATCAGCTCTTGTAACTCTCCTTCCTTCAAGAGTGTACTCTTGTGCTGCTAACACTTTTTCTTCTGCTTCAAGATATCTTGTTAATTTAGCTTTAGCTATTTCTCTTGTTATTGCACTACTCACTAGTTTCTACTCCTCCCTGTATTTTTAATTTAACCTTCTTTTTCTTAGGTGTTTTATATTCAAAAGCTTTTTCTAATTGTTCTTTTCTTAATTGAGCTAATTTTTTCATATCTAATTTTGTAAATATCTCTTTAGCTGCTAAGGCATAGTTCCTACAGTCTAAAGATTCATTACGCTTTCTTACCTGTGTCCATGTAACTTTTCCAGTTTTTTTATTAACTAATTTTGCTTCTGCAGTTAATGCTTTAAAGTATTGCTCATCATATTTTAAAATTGGATCTGATGGATAGTGACAATACCCTGGCCCTGGTTCTGTAATTTTTAATCTACCCATAGTCATATCTTTTAAGGCATTTACTCCCAGGGATAATAGATTTATTTTCTTGTTTTTAGTCAATCTAAATCCATTAATTATTGGAACATTCTCTCCACCTAAACCTTTTATTCCAAATATTCTTCTATATGTTTCTCTTGGTTTTACAAAGTCATATGATGCTTCTGTATGATGCCCTCCAGTATCAATACAAGTTGAATAAATATTTATTCCAGTTCCATCTGCATAATAGAATTTTTTCATTAGAAACTCATCTAGTTCTTCCCATATTTCACTCTCTTCCAAATTTCCAGAAAGTATTTTATATTGAATACCCCAAGTTTCATTATCAAGTCCATGACCGACAACTTCTATTGCTAACCAACCATCTTGAACGTCAACTCCAGCAGTTAATAGTAATACTTCATCTGGAACCTCAGCTTTGTACACTTCTCTTCTCTTTAACAATATTTCATGGTCTAATACTTCAGCTAAAGATTGCTCATATGATTCTCCTAAAACAGTATTTACAAATGAAATCAATTCCTGCTCATTGTCCTTTTTCTCTAAATATTCTTCCACTATACTAGTCCAAGTTCTCATAACACTTGCTAATGCAGATAACTTATAAGAAAGTGTTGTCCTCTCAGGATATTCATGTATCCATTCGCCTTTCTCAGCTTTCCAAGCTTCCTCATTATTTCCACATCCACAATGTTCACAAATTATTTCAACTTTATCAACTTTTAACTCATCTGCTTCATTTAAATCCCAACTTAAATTATCAAACAATAATTCATTTCCCTCTCCACACTCTGGACATTTAACATAATATCTAGCCATTGAGCCTTTTTCATACTCTGCTTCTATTTCTGATTGTCCTTTGATTGTTGGTGTTCCTGTTATTATTATTTTGTGATCATCATAAGTTTGAACTCTTTTTTCTGCTAATGTTATTGGTGACCCTTCATCTCCAGATGATTTAGGATATCTATCTACCTCATCCATAAATAATACTTTTATTGGCTTTGATGCTAACCCTGCAGGAGAAGCAGCTCCTTTAAATGCTAAAAATCCTCCAGGAAACATTTTATGAGTTACCGTATTTCCACTATTCTTTTGATTAGCATCTTTTATTAATCCTCTCAAAACATCACAATCTCTTATCATTGGAGCTACTCTTTCTTTAGAAAACTCTGATGCTAAAGTATCTGTTGGCTGAACTACCATCATAGGACATGGGTCTAAATGTGCATACCAACCAAAACTATTTAAAATAAACTCTGTTTTTGCTAATTGTGATCCAAATTGTAAAACAACTTTTCTAATTCTTTCCTTCATAACATTGTCATATATTTCTAACATATATGGAGTTCTTGCTGTTACCCACTCTCCATGTTCTGAAGAAGCTTCCTTAGAAAGATTTCTATTCTTATCAGACCACTCCGTTAAAGTTAGATTTGGAGGCATTTTTAGAGCATGAGCAATAGCTTTGAAAAACTGTTCTTTCTTAGTCATTCTCTCCTCCATTCATTTCAAGGAAACCTTTTAATTGACCTACTGCTTTTTTAAGATGTCGCTCTATAGTTTTTTCTTTTTCTGCTGTTGTTTCACATTTTTTTAAATCTACAACAATCTTTTTAGGAAGAGACATTATCTTTGATTTGAAATTGAATAACATTGTTGATACTGCCTCTGTTGCTTCCTCCATTGATATATATTCACCTTCGATTATTTTTAATTTAGCTTTATTTAGATCAACTTTACTTTGTTTATATTCTTTCTCTGTTTCAAGTAAAATATCTTTAACGTCAACATTTTTTACTTTTGATACATACATTTCAACTACTTGAATTAGATCATAAACTCCAGGAGATATTTTAGCTTCCTTATAATTTTCTCTAATTGCTCTCTCTGATATTTTAAATAATCTTGATATTTGATTTTCTGTCGCTTCAATTTTCATATATATCTCCTATTTTTTAATACTTTTGGCCTTATATATCTAAAAAAAATTTTGGCAACTGACTTTAAAATTTTTTGAAACTCGGGAACTTTCGGGCGTCTCGCCCACCCGCAAGCTCTTGCAATTCCTCTGGGAGAACCTATGGCATATTAATAGCGTAATGCAACAGTTTTCTCATCATCTTCACTACTCTTCTCTAAGGTCCTCTTTAATTGCTCAAGCTTTATTCTTTTTATCTCTAAGTCAATCTCTTCCTCAGGGGTTCTTAGTCCGTATAACTCTTTCTCTAATTGATAGTTAGTTTGTAATGCTTTAGCTTGACTAGCTAGAGCTATATTTTCATTTATATTTAGCTTTACTTCTCCATCTTTTAGATTTGTTTGTCCTCTAGCCACTATATCTGTGATACCTTTTGTTAATACCCTATAAGTCTTCTTCCTCTCTTCTTGTAGTGCTACGATATTGCCTATAAGACTTTCTTGCTCTTTTACATATAGAAGCTCTTTTAGTTTACCTTTCTCCCATTTCTCTTTTGAGCTTATGTTGTATAGAGTCTGCAAATTTAACTTTAGTTCAATTGCAATATCATACATATTAACTCCAGCTTCAAATAATTTCCTTGCAGTTTTTTTTATTCCTAATGGAACTTTTTTTCTTGGAGTTGTACTCATGTGACCTCCATTTTTTTACTATGTTTTTATATAAATTTACGGGCCTTATACATACTGTTTATATAGAAAAAGTGACTTGATTTATTTCTATCTAAACAATGTGATTATCCTTTATAACTAAAGGTTTCTAATTGTATTTTTACTAAATTAATCTTGCACAAGTTCTGAAAAAGCTGTGCAAAAAAAATCTGCTAGAAATCCTATTAATTCTAATCCATTTTCATCTTTAAAATATTTTTCTGCTGCTGTTTTTTCTCTTAAGAAATTTCTATTATGATAACGATCTATTACATCAAAAACATACTTCTTATCAAAAACAGTAAAGTTATCATGTAAATATTTATAAACTCCACACTGGAGTTTTGTTGATGGGTCTATCTTTTTTCTTTCTCTTGCTAGTTTTTGTGCATTTTTAAATCTTCTATACTCAATCTCTATTTCTTTAGCATGATTAGCTTCAAGATATTTAAAGCTATCTCTAAGCACTTCAGCCCATCTTCTTTTAAAGTCTTCTTCAATAAGCTCAAAGTTATTTAAAACAGTCATTAAGTCTAGCTTTAGATTTTTATCTCTAAAGATTTTCTTAAAGTTATGTGGGGATTGTTTATCTTCTATTCTTGTGACATCAATACCTATATCTATTTTTTCTTTTTCTAAAAGCTCTAAGGTTTTATTGTAACTTCTAAAGACATTCTCATTCTTTCTAAACCAGAAACTTTCAACTTTTCTTCTATCTCTTGAAATATAGTTGCTATCATCTCCATAAGTACATTTACTTTTACCTTTAGAAAGAACATAAAAAATCAAATCCAAAACTTTTTTCAAAAGTTCAAATTTCATTCTTATATTTATGTTTATTTCAACTGTTTCAACTGTCGATTCATTAAAGTCAAGCTTGATATCCTTTTGCTCTAGTCTTTCTTTTACATTTACAAGTGCATCGAATATTCTGCCTGCTCTAGAGTTCGCCAAGTTATTACCATCGAGTATTTTATTTGGATTAAAGATTAAAGTATTTACAAATGGAATAAGTTCATTGTCTTTTGTCAATTTAGTAAAGCTATAGATTGTAAATCCATCTCCTCGTTCTGTTATTCCCTCTTGTAAACCTCCATCTTCAGTCATTGTCAATTTCTTCAGATGGGATGGATATTCTATTTTTATATTTTTTATAACTAGATGATCTACACCTATTTTAAATATATCCAACTTTTTCATCACCTCCTAATTGAAACTGACCACCATTATGAAAATGAGTTCAGTGATAAGCTTTAATTAAGAGCCTACTTAAGTAGGCTTGTTAGAATTATTTAATAGAGTTAGAAATGCTCTCCATTAGCATTTCTGCTCTTCTTTTTCTAGTTTTAAAATAATACCAAAGCCTATCTATTTCGAAAGTTTCTTCATCCCAAACTTTGATAGGAAATTCATCCAACAATTTTTTTATTTTAAGTTCTAGAAAAATTATATTTTTTTGTAATCTGTTAATTTTATTCTTTCTTTCACTAATAATTTTTAAATTTGAAACTTCTTTTCTTACGCATGGAAGATACTCTTCGAGTCCAATGATATCTCTTCTAGGAAATTTATCAGAACTTAAATTGTATTCTTTTTCAACTATTAGGTATTCAACTCTATTTAAAATATAAACACCACCATTAGGATTAGGTATTTCTTTTTTGGGTTCATAATATATTTTAGCTTTAATTTTTAATTACCTCCTACTGAATATAATTTGGTTCTTACTTATATTTTCTATGATTCTAATAAGTAAGAACCAAGGAAGTATTCTAAATAATCCAGTCCACCAAATCTTACAGTATTCAATAGTTATATTTCCTGTTAATAGTCTTGCAACTATAGAAAATAATTGAGTATAAAACATAATTTTGATAAGAATATTTACCAATTTTTCAAAAATATTAAATAAATTTCTAAATTTTATATTTATGCTAACACCTCCTTATTAAAAGCTCCCACTTAGTGAGAACATCTACGAAGTCCTCTTTTGCCAACCCCTATCCCGAACCTACCTGTAAGTTCATACATTGGTTCATCCAAATTATTATTTATAATTCATTTTTTTCTAAGTACTCTAGAGTTTCGATTATTGAGTCTACAGTTTTATTCATAAGAACTAATAGTTCCTCGAAAGTTTTAACTGAATCTAGAAAGAATGGTTCTATTAGTATTGCTACTGGTTTAGTTTTGTTTAATATAGAACCGCCTCTCATATCTGGAGTAGTCGGTTTTAAACCTCTATCTTTTAAGCCTAAATTTTTAACTAATATATTTTTAGTTATTTCAGCTAGTTTAGCTCCTTTCGTACTTTTTGATGAGTGCAATACTTCTGTTCCTTGAGCCACTCCATTAGCAGCGTTAAAGTGACAAGAGATTAAAATATCTCCATTAAGACTATTTACCTCACTTATGAGATCTTTATAGTCATTTCTAGCTTTAGCTACTAAATCTATATTCATCAATCTTTCTTTTTTAAAAATCTCTGCTACAAGCCATGTTGTTAGGTTAAATTCTGTTACTGTTGTAGTTCCTAACTTAATCTGGCATCCTTGGTCTTTAAAGTTGTGTCCAGCCAATAAAATTACTCTTTTCATTTGCACCTCCAAATATTTTTACAAAAAATAAAGGAGCCAAGAGCTACCTTTCGATAACCCTTGACTCCTATAAATAAGTCTTCGCATCATATTTAATTTTAAACCAAGTATACTTTAAAAAAATATCTCTGTCAATATTTTTTATTTTTCTTCAAGCTCACATTTATTAGTTTTATAAATTCCTATAGTTATTATAACGTTTAATAAAAACATACCCATAAATATATAAAATGCTATGCTGGAAGCTATATAACACCCTATGCCTAAAATTAGTAATGATGAAAAAATTTCAATTAAAACTTCTGCTATGTCAATATTTTTCATACTTTCTTTAGAAAATAAACAGGTTTGAAATAAACAATAAATAATTCCTAAACAAATAACTAGATATATATTAAAAGCCAAATTTGAAAATAAATTAATTGGTATTCCTAAAGATAATAAAATAAGAAATAAGAACTTCAAGCCACTTTTATTTTCAGAAGTCACTTGTTTAGTTGTTGATGTTTTTCCTATATTTTTACTATAATATAACCCTGTCCCAGGAAGACTACCAGTTACTCTTGTTCCTCTTGGGCCAGTCCCTATTCTAGCCCCTTTAACTCCTACGCTAGCTCCTATTCCAGATTTACTTAAATTAATT
>NZ_JBOFXD010000021.1:0-29603 GCF_051653945.1 Cetobacterium sp. | reverse complement strand
AATATTTTAACTCCTCTCTAGCAGGGAATTCATCTTCAATAATTACACAATTAAGCATCTATTCCTCCTGATTTATATAAAATGATATTTTAGTTCCTTTTTCAAGTTTTTCAATTAATAAACCTTTACCATATATAAGTTTTAAACGATTGTGAACATTTTTTAGACCAATATTTTTTTCAATTTTTTTATTAATATTATTAATAATATCTTGATCGATTCCAACTCCGTTATCTTCAATGGAAACTAAACATTTCAAATAAACTTTTTTTATAGAAATTTTAACTATTCCACTTTCTCTTTGTTTTAAAATACCATGTTTAATACTATTTTCAACAAGAGGTTGAATTGTTAAACTGGGAATTTTTATTGTATCTAAATCTTCATCAAAATCATAAATAATTTCAAATCGATTATGAAAACGTGCCTTTTCAATATTGATATAAGCTTTAACTTGTTCTAATTCCTTTTTTATTGGAACTAAATTAACAGAATTTTCAAGATTGTATCTTAAATAAGTTGATAAATCTATTATTATTTCCCTTGCCCTAGTTGGATTAAATCTTACAAAAGACGCGGTAGTGTTTAAAGCATTGAATAAAAAATGTGGATTTATCTGATTTTGAAGAGCTTTTAATTCAGCATCTCTAGCCATAGTTTTTAAATTTTCCATTTTACTAATTTCTAATTGAGTTGAAATTAATTGGGATAGACCAATAGCTAAATATTTTTTTCGTGCTGTAATATTTTCTTCATTTTTAAAATAAATTTTTAAAGTTCCAGAAACTTTTTCATCTTGAAAAAGAGGAGCGATTATACAAGACTTGATACCTTCTTCAGAATAGGAAAAATCATTAAATTCACTATTTCTATCAAAAATTAAAATCTCACCAGAACTTAAAACTTTTTTTGTGCCTTCACTTTGAATCTCTCTATCTTTAAGACAAAGATTGTTATTTTTAGAAGCATTAGCAATAATAACTTCTTTATCAGTTATAACTACAATCTCAGCTTTCAAGGACTCTAAAAGAATTTTACAAATACTATCTAGAGATTCTCCTTTTTTAAAGAAGGGTAAAGTTTTATTAGCAATCTCAAGAGCTAGTTTAGCTTGTGTTCCAGCTTCTCTTTCCTTCTCCTCTAAAATCTCTTCAGTAATTATAATGATAACAGCGACTCCAATTCCATTTATAAAAATCATAGGAAGATATAAATTTTTTACAATATCCATAGCAAGAGTTTTATCTTCTGCAAAAAGAAGTATAAAAAGCATGCTTAAGTTTTCTACAAAAACACCAGCAAAAAATCCCAAAAGAGATCTATTGCTAGAGTTTGCTTTTTTATACAAATAGCTTGTTATAAACCCACCAAGTATTGTAGCTATAGCACATGGAATAGCCGTTAGTCTACTAACACCAACAGAAGCTCTATGGATACCAGCAACAATACCAGAGATTATAGCAACTTCAGGACCAGCGAGCATTCCACCAACGACAACACCAATATTTCTTGTATTGGCAATAGCACCTTTGTAATCGACACCGATATAAGTTCCTAAGATAGCTAGACTAGAAAAAGTAAGCGATAGTAGAAGCATATCTTTTTTTGTATATTTTTCTCTACTAAAAATACTACGAGCACTTTTAAATCGAGAGAAGAAGAAAGCGATAGCTATTATATACCCGAGGGTATTGAAAAGTTTATGAGCTAATTCAAACATTAAAACACCTCAAAATTATGATATTAATTATAGCATATAAAAAAGAAAATTAACAAATGGGAGAAAATAATTGTTATAATAGATAAAAAATATTAAAGGAGGAGCATCATGTTTTCGGTTAATTATAAAGTTACAATATCAGATATAAATTATGGGGGACATATGGGTAATGAAAGAGCATTGCTGTTATTTCAACAATCTAGAATAGAACTTTTTAAAAGTTTAGGAGTAACTGAAATAAATGTTGGAGATAATGTCGGTACAATTCAAAAAGATGCACATGTTTATTATAAAGGTGAGGTACATTTAGGAGATGAGCTAACAATAATAATAAAAAGTATAGATATAAAAAAAACATCATTAAATTTTATATACAGCGTAGAAAAAAGAGCGGGAGGAGTTGTATTAGAGGGGAGTACAATCATTGTAGCTTTTGATTATGGAAAGAAAAAGGTAGCAAGATTCTCTCAAGAGTTTTTAAATGAGTTGGAAAAAATCTTTTTATAATATAAATATTATGAGGTGGAGCGTATGAATTTATTTAAAGATTCAAGAATAAAGTGTTTAAAAAATAATGAAAAGGTAGATGGAAAATATATAATATATTGGATGCAAGAAAGTCAAAGAACGAGATATAATTTTGCTTTAAATGAAGCAATATATCTATCTCGAAAAAATAAAATACCTCTTTATGTTGTATTTAATTATTTAAATAGTTATCCAGAAGCATCTAAAAGACATTATGATTTCATGTTACAAGGTTTAAAAGATGTAAAGGAATCTCTTAGTCAAAAAGGTATCAAGTTTATTTTATTAGAAGGAGATCCTCTGGAAAATATAGTTAAAGTTTGTAAAAAAGCGAAAGTTGTTATTTGGGATAAAAGTTATTTGAAAAATCAAAGGGATGTAAAAGAGAAATTACTAAAATATATAGATAGTGCAATTTTAGAGGTTGAAAGTAATGTTGTTATTCCTGTGGAGTTAATCAGTACTAAAGAGGAGTATAGTGCAAAAACCTTAAGAGATAAATATAAAAAAATAGAAAATTTTAATGAAGAAAATTTTAATGAAGAAAAATATTTTTTTATAGAAAATTCAAATAATGTTCTAGAGGGGTTAGATTGTTCTGATAAGTATATACCAAAGATAAAAAAAACTTTAGATGGAGATTTTTTAGGTGGAGAGAATGAAGCCATAAAGCTTTTAGAAAATTTTATAAAAAATGATTTAAAATTTTATTTAAATAAAGGACCTGACAATGAAAGGAGTTCAAGATTGTCCCCCTATTTACATTTTGGACAGATATCTCCTGTAGAGATTAAGCATGCCATTGATGGGTTAAGTGATGAATTAATTAATGAAAAAAATAGTTTCCTAGAAGAAGTTATAGTAAGAAGAGAATTAGCAATTAATTTTGTCTACTATAATAAAAATTATGATAATTGGATAGGGATAACATATGAGTGGGCTTATAGAACACTGGAAAAACATGTCGCTGATAAAAGGGAATATATTTATAGCGAAAAAGAGTTGGAAGAGTTTAAAACGCACGATAAATACTGGAATGCTTGTCAAAAGCAGATGCTTGAAACAGGGTACATGGACAGTTATATGAGAATGTATTGGTGCAAAAAAATATTGGAGTGGAGTCAGACTCCACAAAAAGCATATGAAATAGCAATAAAATTTAATAATAAATATTTTTATGATGGAAGAGACCCTAACTCTTATGCAGGAGTTGCTTGGTGTTTTGGAAAGCATGATCGGGCGTGGAAAGAAAGAGCGATATTTGGTAAAGTTAGATATATGAATAGTGATGGATTGAAAAGAAAATTTAATATAGAAAAATATGTAGAAAAATATTTAAAATAAAAAGGAAAAGCAATCTCTTTGAACAACAATAGTATATAACACTTTAAATTTTAAGGAGGAGTTAAAATGAAAAAAATAAAGTTGATTTCATTATTAGCATTAAGTGTATTTATATTAGCATGTTCGGGTGAAAAAGAGGAAGCAAAACCAGCAACACCAACAACAACAGAATCAACATCAGTTCCAGGAGATAAAGTTCCCACTGATGAAAATGCACAAAAAATGACAGAAAAACCATCTACAGAGAGTGTAGTTCAAGAAACTGTAACAGAGAATGCTGAAAACGCAACTAAATCAGCAGTTGAAACTGTTGAAAAAACAACTGATAAAATTGGGGAAGAATTAGATAAGGCAGGAGATAAAGTAAAAGATAAGATAGATGAAGGTGTAGATGCAATAAAAGAAAAAGTTGCCAACTAAAAAATTAAAGGAGTAGATATTCTACTCCTTTAATTTTTACTTAAAATTTCTTCTAACTTTTCATAAGTGAAACTAACAATTTCGCTACAATTAACATTTGATTTTTTTAAATCTACACAAAGTTCAGAATCGAACTTATTTTTAATCTCTTTTAATAAATCATTAGTTAAAGATTTAGCTTTATTCTCTTCTTGATAAGTTTCTCTACCTTTAAGATAACCAATAACAAGAACAGCTGCATTAATAGCACCACAAAGACTACCGATAGTTACTCCAGTTCCCATACCACTACCTAAAGCAACGGGAATTTCAGTCTTGTTATTTTTATTAAATGAATCAATAATCGATTCAGCACAATTTAATTGTCCTTTGACATAAGTTACTTTTTTGTTCATAAAAACGCTCCTTTAAAATAGAATACTTAGTTGATTATATTATTCAAAAGTACTGGTGTCAATGATTAGTATAAATAAAATCAATTTGAAAAAAAGTTATTAAAGGAGTAAAGTATTATAAATTCATATCATAAAGGGGGAAGTTATGGTATTAAGAAAATATAGATTGGTTACGGTTTCAATTTTTAGAATTTTTACAGAAATTTTATATGAAATTTTAAAAAAATTCTCAGTTATTTACTATTTATTATTTGTTTTTGGGTTACTATTTTCAATAAAAAATAACAATGTAACTAAAGAGGTTGTTGTAGTTTCAACATTTTTTTTAATTTTTACATGGGGATACTGCAAGTTTTACAATAAATTGCATAATTTTTTATATCGAGTAGAGCTAGAATTAACTTAAGGAGAACTTTAAAGTTCTCCTTTTAAATTTTTAATATGTATAAGTAAAAGCTTTTTCAGTTAAAACTTTAACCTTAGAGTAATCAATATCTTCGTCTTTAGATGAACATCCCCCAGAAGAGCAACCTCCAGAAGAGCAACCACCTTTAGACGAACATCCTCCAGAAGAACATCCACCACAAGAGCTTTCTTCCTCTCCTTTTTCATAATCAGGATTTCTCTTAAGAAAATCTTCATAACTTTCTAAATATCCTTGGTTTGTTAGGGAGATGTATATCTCTTCAAGCTCAGTAGAGTTAATACCTAAATTTTTCATAATGGCACCATCACTGTAAACCATTCCACTTTTTAAAAATTCTAAAACATTTTTTTCTATATCATTCATAAATTTAATCACCTCATTTGTTCGAATAACACATTTTAGCACAAAAAAAAAGAATTGTTAATTTTTTTGCGAGCATGGTATAATGGAGTAAAAGTCTATACTATATTGTTGGAGGATTAATGGAAGAAAAAGTTTTTGAAACAAAAAGAGAAATGGTAGAATACTCAATAAGAAGTACTTATAGAAAGAAAATATGGTCAAAATTTACAAAGGCGATAAAAGACTTTGATTTAATACAAGATGGAGATAAAATAGCTGTAGGAGTATCAGGTGGAAAGGATAGTTTATTATTATCAAAATTATTCCAAGAATTAAAAAAAGATAAAAGTAAAAACTTTGAAGTAGCTTTTATATCGATGAACCCAGGATTTGGATCTATGGATTTAGAGCAGTTTAAAATTAATTTAGAAGAGCTTGGAATACCGTGTGAAATATTTGATGCAAATGTTTGGGAAGTAGCTTTTGAATCATCTCCTGATAGCCCTTGTTTTTTATGTGCAAAAATGAGAAGAGGAGTTCTTTATAGTAAAGTAGAAGAGTTGGGATATAATAAATTAGCTTTAGGGCATCACTTTGATGATTTAGTAGAAACTACCTTAATAAATATGTTTTATGCAGGGACTACTAAAACAATGATTCCTAAAGTGAAATCAACAAGTGGGAGATTAGAGTTGATAAGACCATTAATTTATATAAAAGAAAATGATATTATAAATTTCACGAAAAAAAATGAAATTATGGCAATGGCTTGTGGATGCCCAATTGAGTCTGGAAAAGTTGATTCAAAGAGAAAAGAGATCAAAAATTTATTATCTACTTTAGAAAAAACAAATCCACAAATAAAGCAAAGTATATTTAACTCTATGAAAAATATAAACTTAGATTATGTATTAGGATATGTATCAGAAGGAAAAAAAGGAGAATAGCATGTTAAAAATAGATAATATAAAAGAGTTAAATGGTTATATATTTCAATCTTTTACTTTTGAAGTTCAGGAAAATATAGTTTTAATTAATAATTTAAAAGATGAAATAAAAATAGAGATAACTTATGCTGAAAATAAGATAGTAAAATTAATTGATAAAATTTACAAACAAACAGGATTAAAAATATCTTTAAATAAATTAGATGATAGAGAAATTTTATCATTTATTCAAGATAAAGGATTTGAAAAAACACTATGGAGTCCAATAGGAAGAGCGATGCATGATTACAATATGATTGAAGAGGGCGATAGAATTGCTATTGGAATATCAGGAGGAAAAGATAGCTTAACAGTTTTAAATGCTTTAATAAGAATAAAAAAAATATCAGGAATAAAATTTGAATTATTTCCAATTCATATTCATCCAGTTGAAGAGGGTGGAAAATATGGTGATATAAAAGATTATTGTTCTAAATTAGGGGTAGAATTACAAGTGATAGAAACATCGATAGGTGAAAGTATTCTGACTAATGAAGATTTAAAAAATCCATGTTTTATGTGTGCGAGAGTAAGAAGAGGACTTTTGTATAAAGAGATGAAAAAGCAAAATATAAATAAGTTAGTGTTAGGACACCATAAGGATGACATAATAGAAACGTTTTTATTAAATGTTTTATATCAAGGAAATATGGGAGTTATGAAGCCAGCTTATCACTCAGAAGAGTATGGGTTGAAGGTAATTAGACCATTAGCATATGTTGAAGAGAAAGAAACAATTAGATATGCAAAGAAATTAGGACTGCCAATTTTACATAATGATTGTCCATATGAAACAAGTGATAATTCAAAACGTTTAAAAGTAAAAAAGATGATAGAGGAGTTATCTAAAGATAGCCCAAATGTAAGAAGTGTAATGCTAAATAGTATAAAAGATCTATTTGTTTAAAGAAAACTTTGATTATTAAAGTTTTATCCTTGACAAATGTTATTTAGTGGAATATAATTCATGTATAAATAACAAATAATACTAGGAGGTTTATTCTATGACGCCATTAGTTTTTGCAGAACAAAATAAAGAGTTTGTTATAAAAGAGATAAAGGGAAGAGATAAAGATAAGAATAGACTAACAGAAAAAGGATTTTGTATAGGCAATAAAATATGCTTACTAAGAGATGATCAAAGTAACTATATAGTAAAAATAAATGACACTAAATATGTTTTAAATTTTGGATTAGCAAATAAGATAATAATTGACAATGAATAATATTAAATCACAGTTATCTACTGTGATTTAAATTTTCCAAATATATTTTGAGTTTCAAAATATATTTATAACTAATAAGTTGGGAGGCTTGGAATGAAATTAACAGAGTTAAAAAGAGGAGAATCAGCTAAAATCGTCAAAATTGGGAAAATTGGCGAATTAAAAAAAAGGTTAGTTGATATGGGTGTAACAGCTGGAGAGATAATAAAACTTGAAAGAAATGCTCCTTTAGGAGACCCGCAAGAGTTTATTGTAAAATCAACAAATATCGCTATAAGAAAACAAGATGCACAAAATATTGAAATAGAGATAGATGGATAGGAGATTAAAGATGATAAAAATAGCATTTACAGGAAATCCAAATGTAGGAAAATCAGCATTAATAAATGCAATAGCTGGTTCAAATTTAAAAGTAGGAAATTGGGCTGGTGTAACAGTTGAGAAAAAAGAGGCTGAGTTTGAGTATAAAGGTGAAAAAATTCAATGTATTGATTTGCCAGGAGTTTATAGTTTAAGTCCATATACTTTAGAAGAAACTATAACTAGAGACTTCATAATTAATGAAAAACCAGACGTTATAATTAATATAGTTGACTCTACAAACTTAGAGAGAAACTTATATTTAACAATGTTATTAAAAGAATTAGAAAAACCGATGATTATGGCTTTAAATTTTTATGATGAATTTGAAAAGTTAAATTATAAATTAGATGTTAAAAAATTTGTAGATATGATTGAGATGGATGTGATAATGACATCTGCAACAAAAAGAACAGGGGTTCAAGAGTTGCTTGATAAAGCGTTAGTTATAGCAAAAGAATCTAAAGAAAATAAAAAATATACATTGTTATTTGATAAATGTTTAGAGGAAGCTATTGGAGAAGTTAAATGTAAAATAAATTGTGATGAAAAGTTACAAAAAGCTTCTGAAAAATTTGGAATGGACTTTTTAGCAATAAAATTATTAGAGCAAGATAAGCATTTATTAGAAATTTTAAAAACAGAGTATAAATATGAAGAGGATAGTAGTATATTAAAAATTACAAAACAGCTTGAAGATGATCACGATGAGGATATTGAAACTATATTTGCAGAAGGAAGATATGGAACAGTTAAAGGAATATTAGCTAAAACATTTACAACTTCAATAAAATCTAGATTAGATTTTACAGATAAGGTTGATAGAGTTCTATTAAATAAATATTTAGGGTTACCAATATTTTTCTTAATAATAGTAGGATTAATGGGAACTGTATTTAATGGATCAGCTCCTTTAATCGATTGGGTTGATGGATTTGTAAATGATTATATAGGTAAATATGTAAGTATGTTAATAGATGAAAATACTCCTAATTGGTTAGCATCATTAGTTATGGATGGAATTTTAGGAGGGGTAGGAGGAGTAGTTGTGTTTGTTCCTCTTATGTTATATTTATATTTCTTCTTAGCAATATTAGAAGAAAGTGGTTATATGTCTAGAGTTGCTTTTTTAATGGATAAAATAATGACAAAATTAGGATTAAATGGTAAAGCCTTTGTTCCTATGGTATTAGGATTTGGATGTACAGTTCCAGCAATTTATGCTACAAGAACTTTAGAGGACGAATCATCAAGAAGACTGACAGCAGCGATGGCACCATTTATGTCATGTGGTGCTAGACTTCCAGTATATGGATTATTTACAGCAGCATTCTTTGGTGCTAAAGCTGGAATGGTTGTAATGTCATTATATGTGTTAGGGATTGTTGTGGCTATTTTAACGGGATTAGCTTTAAAGAATTTTGAAATGTTCAAAGCTGAAGGTAAAGCATTACTTATAGAATTACCTCCATACAGAGTGCCAAGTTTAAGAGTTATTGTAAAATCAACATTGACTAGAACTGGATCATATTTAAAAAAGGCTACAACAATTATAATGGGGATGCTAATGATTTTATGGGCATTAACATATTTTCCAAATAATGGAGATACTGCAAACTCTTATATGGCTAAATTTGGAAAAACGTTCCAAGGAGTTCTAAAGCCAACAGGATTTGCGGATAGATGGGAAACAGTTGCAGCAATACCACCTAGTTTAGCAGCAAAAGAGATAGTAGTAGGATTTATGGCACAAGTATTAGTAGGAGATAAGGATGCTCAAGAGATTGAAGATGAGGTAAATCATGAAACGACATTTATAGAGGATACTGTTGATCAATTAGCAGGGCTAGGAGTGGCTATTAAAGATTCGATACTTGGTGTTGTTAGTTTAGATATTAAGGGGCTGTTTAGTGTTCCTGATGAATCTGAGATTGAAGAGGAAGGAAGCGGTGTTGTAGCAGCTACAAAAATGTTGTGGACAGATGAGTTAGCTCCTTTAAGAGCATATTCATTTATGGTATTTATTTTATTAGTAGTTCCTTGTGTTGTAACATTAGGAGCTATAAAACAAGAGTTTGGATATAAGTTTACAGGATTTATAATAGGGATGTTATTAGTAGTACCATACATCGTGTCAACACTTGTATTCCAAATTGGAAAGTTGTTTTTTTAACTTTTCTATAGAGGAGGCAAATATGAAAACTTTAGTTTTAATAGGGATAGTTGCAATAATTGGAGGAATAGCCTTAAAAAGTTTATA
This sequence comes from Cetobacterium sp., assembly GCF_051653945.1. Taxonomy (GTDB): domain Bacteria; phylum Fusobacteriota; class Fusobacteriia; order Fusobacteriales; family Fusobacteriaceae; genus Cetobacterium_A. The sequence continues at coordinate 19,595 of NZ_JBOFXD010000021.1, read as the reverse complement.
TAAAATGTTAAAAGGTGAAAGTGGATGTAGCTGTTCAAAAGGCAAAAATGGGAATTGTAGTTTAAAAGATAAATGTAAACATTAATTTTAAATAAAAAGGAGTAATTCAATGAATTACTCCTTTTTATTATTCATCATCTTTTAACCAATGAACTTTTTCATTTGAATCATCGGGTTCAATATCAACGCTCATCATATTATAAATAAAATCATCTAGTGGACAAACTAAAACAGCCATAACTACATTATCAGGAAGTCCCATTCTAAAGCTTTTTAATTTTTTTAAAAGTAACTCTACTTTGAAACCAGATACGATAAGGTGAAAAACAGCTTCAGATCCAGGCCAAACATGGTTATTTAAGTGTCTAATTCCATGTTCCCAGCTACCTTCTAGTTTAGATTGAATAGTATAGTAATGAAAACCAATTGAATGTAAAAATGTCTGTAGATTATTTTTTTGAGAATCATTAATATATATAACTACTCTTTTTGTATTTTTTCTATCAATAACCATAAAAGACCGCCTCCTATAAAATATGATTAATACTTTATTACTATATTTTTTTTAAAAAATCAATATGTTAATATGGTAAAAATTCTTACAGAATAAGAACATGTAAAAAAACAACTCATAACTAATAAATAAAAATTTAAAAAAAGTACACATTTTTATAAATCTATGTTATAATCTAATGAATGAATATAAATAATTTAAGGAAGTGAATATGGAAAAAATATTAACATTTAGAGATTTAGGTTTAACTGAAAAAACTTTAAAGCCTCTAGAAAAAAAAGGTTTTGAACAGCCAAGTCCAATACAGGCTTTAACTATACCAGCATTATTAAATGGAGAAAAGGACATAATTGGTCAAGCACAAACAGGAACAGGAAAAACTGCAGCGTTCTCTTTACCAATTCTTGAAAAAATAGAGAAAAGTACAGGACATGTACAAGCTATAATATTAGCACCAACAAGAGAGTTAGCGGTTCAAGTAGCAGAAGAGATGAACTCACTAGCACACGGAAGAAAATTAAAAATAATTCCAGTTTATGGTGGACAATCATTAGAGCAACAAAAAAGACAACTTAACAAGGGTGTTGATATTGTTGTAGGTACTCCTGGAAGAGTAATGGATTTAATGAACAGACAGGTTTTAAAATTAAATAACATTGATTATTTCATATTAGACGAAGCAGATGAGATGTTAAATATGGGATTTGTTGAGGATATCGAGCATATTTTAACTCAAACTAATGATGATAAAAGAATGTTATTCTTCTCAGCAACTATGCCAACAGAAATTTTAAAAATAGCAAAATCACATATGAGAGAGCATGAAGTATTAGCAGTTAAGAAAAAAGAGTTAACAACAAACTTAACAGAGCAAATTTACTTTGAAGTAAAAGAGAAAGATAAATTTGAAGCTTTATGTAGAATAATTGATATTGAGTTAGATTTTTATGGAATTGTATTCTGTAGAACTAAAAATGATGTAAATGAACTTGTAGGAAAATTACAAGATAGAGGATATGATGTTGAAGGATTACACGGAGATATCAGTCAAAATCATAGAGAGGTTACTTTAAGAAGATTTAAAAATAAAAACTTAAATATTCTTATTGCAACAGACGTAGCAGCAAGAGGAATAGATGTAAATGATTTAACTCACGTTATAAACTATGCAATTCCTCAAGAAGCAGAAAGCTATGTACATAGAATTGGAAGAACAGGAAGAGCTGGAAAGCAAGGTACTGCAATAACATTTATAACTCCATCTGAGTATAGAAAGTTACTTCAGATTCAAAGAATAACAAAAACAGAGATTAAAAAAGAGCAAGTTCCTGGAGTAAAAGATGTAATCTTAGCTAAGAAAACAAGATTGTTTGATAGCGTAAAGAACATTATAGCAAATGGAGATGCAGAATCTTATTATGATATGGCAAAAGAGTTATTAACTCAAGAGACAACTCCAATTGAAATTATAGCAGGTATATTAAAGAACTTCTATGATGAAGAGTTAGAGGAAACAAACTACTCTGATATAGAAAGTGTTTCGCTTGATAAAACAGGAAAAACAAGATTATTTATAGCTCTTGGTAAAAAAGATAAAATGACTCCTAGAAAATTAGTTGATTTAATATCTAAAAAGACTAAAGTTCACGAATCAAAATTAAAAGGTGTAGAAGTATATGAGAACTTCTCATTTGTTTCTGTTCCATTTGTTGAGGCTGAAACTATAGTTGATATCTTCCAACAAGATAGAAAAGGAAAGAAGCCTTTAATTGAAAAAGCAAAACAATCAAGAAAGTAATTGAATAAAAATAAAAAAGCTGTAACTAGGGAAACCAAAGTACAGCTTTTTTCAACATAAAAATGGGAGAGTATTATGAAAAAGAAAATCTTAATATTGTTATTTTTAATATTGACAATACCAGTGGCTCTTTTTAAATTTTATTCAATAAAAATAGAGGAGAAAAGAGATTATAATATTCAAGTTAATTTGAAACAGGGTACAAGTTTAACTAGTGTTTTCAATAAATTAGGTATTGATAAATCGATGATTTTTAAAATATTTTTAAAATATGAAAAAAATTCAGGTAAAAATATAAAGGCTGGATTCTATGAATTTAATGGAAAATACTCATATAAAGATATACTTCAGATGATGGAAGATGGTAGAGTAAAGTACACTATACTAACAATACCAGAGGGATATTCAATAAAAGAGATAGGAAGATTACTTCAAGATAGAGGTATTGGAACAGAAGAAGGGTTAAAAAAAGCGTTGGAAAATATAAAAGACTTTCCATATTTAACGCCTAATGGAGATTATGAAGGATATTTATATCCAGAAACTTATTATCTTTCAGTAGATACAAATGAAAATGAGATAGTAAAAGCAATGACAGGAGAGTTTTTAAAAAAGTTTCCTCCAGAAAAATATCCTGATAAAAAAAAGTTTTATGAGCAATTAATCATGGCATCAATTATCGAAAGGGAAGCACAGTTAAAAGATGAAAAGCCTCTAATGTCATCAGTTTTTTATAATCGTTTAAAAAAAGGGATGAAATTAGGTTCAGATGCAACGGTAAATTATGTATATGATTACAGTAAAAGAAGGATGTATTATAAAGATTTAAAGATAGATTCTCCATACAATACGTATCTGTATAAAGGGTTACCACCAGGGCCAATATCTAATCCAGATTATAATTCTGTTATGGCAGCAATAAATCCAGCTAAAACAGATTATCTATTTTTTGTAGTAACTAGTAGTGGGAAGCACACATTTACAAAAACATATAAAGAACATTTAGAAGTTCAAAAAAAAACTAATAAGTAGTTAGGAGAGAAGTGTAAACATGGAGAAAGTAATTTTAGTTGGAATAAATAGTCAATTTATTCATACAAATTTAGCAATTAGATATTTAAAAAATTATATAGAAAAATATAGTGATTTAAATATAGAATTATATGAGAGTAATATAAACAATCAAATTCAAAGTATAATAACAGATCTTTTTAGATTGAAAGGAGATCACTATATTTTTTCAACATATATTTGGAATAAAGAATATGTTTTTAATATCATAAAAGAGTTGAAAAAAATAATGCCCAATATAACAATAACTCTTGGGGGACCTGAAGTTAGTTATAATGCAAAAGAATCATTAGAAAAAAATAAAGCTATTGATTTTGTCTTAGTAGGTGAGGGAGAAAAAGTACTTTTAAATTTTTTAACTAACGAAAATAAAAATCAAAGAGGGGTAGCATTTCTAAACGATGATGAGTTTATATATTTAGGAGATGAATTTCCAATCGAAGATTTAGATACAATACCATTTCCATATAGTGATGTTGAGTTAAAAGAAAATATAAAAATATTATATTATGAATCAAGTAGAGGATGTCCTTTTAGTTGTTCTTATTGTTTATCATCAATAGATAAAGGAGTGAGATATTTATCTTTAGAAAGAGTAAAAAGTGACTTGAAAAGATTTTTAGATTCTGGAGTAGAATTAGTAAAATTTGTAGATAGAACTTATAATTTAAGAAAAGAGAGATATTTAGGAATTTGGGAATATTTATTGGAAAATTATAAAGAAGGGGTAACATTTCATTTTGAAATAAATGCTAATATTTTTGATGATGAGATTATTACTTTTTTAAAGAAAGTTCCTGAAGGCTACTTTCAATTTGAGGTGGGAGTTCAAAGTATTAATAAAGAAACAATGGATAGCATAAATAGAAGAAACCTACTAGAAAGATTAAGAAATAATATTAAAGCAGTATCTAAAAATATTCATTTACATGTGGATTTAATAGCAGGCTTACCATATGATACATATGATACATTTAAAGATTCATTTGATTATGTATATGATTTAGATGCTGAAATGATTCAGCTTGGTTTCTTGAAAATTTTAAGTGGAACAAAAATAGCAGGAGAAATAGAGAGATATGACTATAAATATATAGAGTTTCCTCCATATGAAGTACTATCTAATTGTTTTATAAAGTATGAAGAGTTAGTAAAATTAAAAAATGTGGAAAAAATGCTAGATTATTATTATAATTCTGAGAAATTTAAATATTCGGTAAAGTTTATAATAGAAAATTATTATGAAAGACCATTTGACTTTTTTGAAGATATTTCAAATTATTATGATAAACAAAATCTATTGGGATTAGGACATAAGGTTGTATCTATTTTTAATAATTTAGTTAAATTTTTTGAAGAGAAAAATTTTCAAGGAAAAAATATTTTTATAGAGTATTTAAAATTAGATTATTTACTTTTAGGAAAGCCAGGGGTATATCCTGAATGGTTTATTTCTAATAAAGATAAAGAAAAATATAATAATATAATAATTGAAAAAGATTTTATATCTTCGAGAGAGGGATATAAAAAGACTGAGTTTGAAAAATTTAATTATGATGTATTAAATAACAAAGTTGGAGAGATTGAAATATTTTTTAACTATACAAAGAAAAAAACAATTTTAGAAACTTTTTAGTTAAAAATAAGAGGTAAAAAGAGTTTTAAAAAGAAGCTCTATATGGTATAATTCTATAAAATACTGTTTTAAAGGATAAAATTATGTTAAAAAAAATTTTGAAAAAAATAAAAGATGAAAAATTAATAGAAGAGGGCGACAAAATAGTTCTTGGTTTTTCAGGAGGCCCAGATTCAGTATTTTTATTAGAAGCTCTAAATTATGCTAAAAAAGAGATAAATTTTGAGTTTGTTTTAGCTCATGTAAATCACTTGTTAAGAGGAGAAAATTCAGATACAGATGAAAAATTTAGTATTGAATGTAGTGAGAGATTAAATATACCAATTTTTGTAAAAAGAGCTTCAATAGAAGAGATTGCTAAAGAAAATAATATAGGTTTAGAAGAAGCTGGAAGGTTTATTAGATATGAATTTTTTAAGGATATATTGAAAAAGATTTCAGGCAATAAAATAGCAATAGCTCACAATTTAGACGATCAGATCGAAACATTTCTATTTAGACTTATTAGAGGTTCATCTTTAGAAGGCTTAGAAGGAATTCCAAATAGAGAAAATATTATCAGACCAATAAATGAGGTCTATAAAAATAATATTTTAGAATTCTTAGATGAAAATAAAATTAAATATAGAATAGATGAAACTAATTTTGAAAATGACTTTACAAGAAATAGTATAAGATTAGATTTGATACCTTGGATTGAAAAAAGATATAATAATAATTTTAAAGATAAAATTTTTAATTTGATTTCAGAAATTAAAGAAGTAAATAAAATACTAGAAATTGATTTAAAAAAATATGAAGAGTTTAGAGAAAATAGATGGTCTTTAAATATAGATTTAATTGAATTAGAAGAAAATTATATCCAAAGAAAGATAATTAATGAGTATTTAAAAAAATATAATCTAGAAGGTTCAAGAGAAAAAATAGGAAACATTATAAAACTATTGAATAGTAATGGAAGTAAGGTAATAAAATTAGAAAAAGGTTTCATACTGAAAAAACAATATAAAAATATTTGGATAGAAAAGGAAAAAAAAGATAATTTAGAAAAAGTTAATGAATTAGTTACAGAAAAAATACCGTTTAAAATCATTTTTAATAGCTATATTGTAGAAGCTATAGAGGATAATAAAAGTTTTGGTAAAAATGAATTTTTAACAAATTTAAAAATAGGTGACACTATAGAGATTAGAATGAGAAAGGATGGGGATAAGATAAGACCTTTAGGAATGGAATCATATAAAAAATTAAAAGATGTTTTTATAAATGAGAAAGTTCCCAAAGATTTAAGGGGAGAAATACCATTAATAGTAAAGAACGGTGAAATCGTTTGGGCTTCAGGTGTAAAAAAGAGTGAAAGTTTCAAGAGTGAAGAAAATAAAAAGGGAATTAAGCTAATCATAAGGAGGCAAGATGAAGAATAGAGAAAATAATGAAAAAATGGCATTGTATAACTTCATTGAAGAGGAGCCAAAAAAAGATGAAAGCGACGATGATGAAGCTGAGAAAGACAATGACAAAAAATCAAATGAAGAAAAAGAAAAAGAAGAGTTAGAGGAAAGAAAAAGAAAAATTAAAGAAAAATTAAAAGAGGGTATAGATAAAGGAAAACAAGATAAAGATTCAAATGACTCAAGGGAGTTGGGTGGAAGATTTAACTTAAAAGGGTTTGTAATGTTATTATTTATAGTGACAATAATTTTATCTCTTCCGACAATGTTTTCTAAGTCAGATTCAACAAATATAAAAACAATAAGTTACACAGATTTTTTACAAGATGTAAAAGATAATAAGTTAGTTAGAGTAGATGAAAGAGAAGGGTATATATACGGGTATACTGCTGAAAAAGATGCATCTGCTGTAAAAGCTAGAATGATAACAGATAGACTAGGAGGAGATTTACAACTAGTTGATCTAATAGAAAATAAAAATATTCAAATTCAATCTTTACCACCACAGGAGTTACCATTTTTATTAAATATGTTAGCATCTTGGTTCCCAATGTTGCTGTTAATTGGAATTTGGATTTTTATGCTTAATAAGATGAATAAAGGAAGCGGTGGAGGACCACAAGTTTTCAATATGGGAAAATCAAAAGCTAAGGAAAATGGTGAAAATGTATCTCAAGTTACTTTTGCTGACGTAGCTGGAATAGATGAGGCAAAAGTTGAGTTAGAAGAGATTGTTCAATTTTTAAAAGAACCTGATAAATTTAAAAATTTAGGTGCTAAAATTCCAAAAGGAGTTTTATTACTAGGTGCTCCAGGAACAGGTAAAACACTTTTAGCTAAAGCTGTAGCTGGAGAAGCTGGAGTTCCATTCTTCAGTATGTCAGGATCAGAATTCGTAGAAATGTTTGTTGGAGTTGGAGCTTCAAGAGTTAGAGATCTATTTTCAAAAGCTAGAAAAAACTCTCCATGTATAATTTTTATAGATGAGATTGATGCTGTAGGTAGAAAAAGAGGAAGTGGTCAAGGTGGAGGAAATGATGAAAGAGAACAAACACTTAACCAACTTCTAGTAGAAATGGATGGATTTGGAAGCGACGAAACAATAATAGTTTTAGCAGCAACAAATAGACCTGAAATATTAGATAAAGCTTTGATGAGACCAGGAAGATTTGATAGACAGGTAGTAGTTGATAGACCTGATATAAAGGGTAGAGAAGCTATATTAAAAGTTCACTCGAGAAATAAAAAGTTTGCACCAGATGTAGATTTTGATGTAATAGCAAGAAAAACGCCTGGTTTTGTTGGAGCAGATATTGCTAATATGTTAAATGAAGCTGCAATATTAGCTGCAAGAGCTGGTAGAGCTGAGATAAATATGTCAGACTTAGAAGAGGCTTCAGAAAAGGTTACAATAGGACCAGAGAGAAAGTCAAGAATGGCAGTTCAAAAAGAAAGAATTATAGTTGCTTATCATGAGGTTGGACATGCTATGACTCAAAGATTATCACCTCATACGGAGCCAGTTCATAAAGTAACGATAATTCCTAGAGGGATGGCTGCTTTAGGATATACAATGACTCTTCCAACAGAGGATAGATATTTGAAATCTAAAAATGAATTTTTATCTGAACTTGTAACTCTTTTAGGAGGAAGAGCATCAGAGGAAGTTGTATTTGGAGATATAACAACAGGAGCTAGTAATGATATAGAAAGGGCTACAGCAATAGCTCATGCAATGGTAACTAAATACGGTATGAGTGATAAATTTGGACCAATAATGCTAGATGCAACTCGTGATGGAGATATGTTCCAACAAAAACTTTATGGTGAAACAACTTCAAAAGAGATAGATGATGAAATAAGAAGATTAGTAACGACTGCTTATAATAAAGCAAAAGAGATTTTAACTGAAAATAGAGAAACATTAGAGAGCATAACTCAAGCACTATTAAGATTAGAAACTATAACAGGTGAAGAGTTAGATGAGATGTTAAAAGGAAAAACTGTAAAAAGATTAGAAGATGAAAATAAAATAGAAGAGAAATTAGCTGATTTAAAAGAGGAAGAAAATAAGCTAAGAGAGGAATTAAAGCAAAAAGCTTCTCAATCAGTTTTAGAGGATTCAAAAGAAGAAAAGACTGAAAATTAGACTTTACTAAAATAAAATATTATGTTATAATGATAACAATCTATGCTAGGATTTACGATTAAGCCCCGTAAATCTTGGCTTAGATATTAAATATTCAGGAGGAAATAAAATGGCTATAAACAAAGCAGAAATCATCAGTACTTACGGAAAAGACGGAAAAGATACAGGATCTACAGAGGTTCAAATCGCTATCTTAACTGCACAAATCAACCACTTAACTAATCACTTAAGAACTCACAAGAAGGACTTCCACTCAAGATTAGGATTATTAAAAATGGTTGGAAAAAGAAAGAGACTTTTAAGCTACTTAATGAGCAAAGATATCGAAGGATACAGAGCTCTTATTGCTAAATTAGGAATCAGAAAGTAATATTAAAACGAGGAAGTTTTCCTCGTTTTTTTTTATAAAATAAAAGGGGAGAGTGTATGAAAAAAATTTGTATATTATTTTTAATAATATTTTCCACTGGAATATTTGCCCAAGAAATAGATTATGATGATAAATATCAAACTCAAGAGGAGTACGTAAAAGGTAAAATTTTATATTTAGAGAGTACAAAAAAGAGTGGATATAGTGGGCAAGATGGAATAAAAGAGATTGAAGAGTATAGAGTAAAAATTTTAGAGGGCGAAGATAAAAATAAGGAGATTTTAATTCAGTCTCCAGTTTATTTAGAAAAAGCTTATAATATTTTTATACGAGAAAATCAAGATGTAGTATTGTACAAAGAGATGAGTGAATTAAATAATAATACATATTATATAGTGGATATAGATAAAAGAGAATCAATATTTTATATTGTAGGAATATTTATACTGTTAACAGTTATAATTGCAAGATATAAAGGAATAAAAGCTATTTTATCCTTAATAATTGTAGTAGGAATAATATATAATATTTTTTTACCTTTAATATCAAATGGATATTCTCCAATTTTAATTTCGACATTTTGTGCTTTATTATGTTCTACAATTACAATATTTTTAACTACGGGATTTTCACAAAAAGGATTAGTAGCTATATTAGGTGCTGTATCAGGAGTAGTAATAGCAGGTATAGTATCAATGTATTTTTCATATAAAATGGCTATGACAGGATTTGTTTCAGTAGAAGCATTAAATTATTCAACATTACTTCAAGGAATAAAAATTAGAGAAATAATATCTGCTGGAGTTATATTGGGAAGTATGGGAGCTGTTATGGATGTATCAATGTCAATATCGTCAGCTCTCACAGAATTGAAAAAGAGGAGCTCTGATATAGCCCAAAAAGAGATTTTCGAATCAGGAATGAGAATAGGTGAGGATATTATAGGGACAATGGTAAACACGTTAATACTGGCTTATATAGGAAGTGGAATATTATCGACTTTATTTATATATTTGCAAAAAGAGCAGTTTCCATTGATTAGAATTTTAAACTTTGAATCTGTAGCAGCTGATATTATAAGAGCTTTTGCAGGAAGTATAGGAATTTTAGTTGCAGTACCAATAACTTCATATTTATGTTGCGTTATATTTACAAAAAAAAATAGCTGAGGTTCAGCTATTTTTTATTGTTCTGTGGGAATAAAGTGATTAACAACATTACTCCATAGATTTTCTTTTTTTAAAATATATTCTATAAACTCTCTAACAGCTCCATCGCCACCATTTTTAGTTGAAATAAAATCAGAAATCTTAAGAATCTCTTCAACTGAATCTTTAGGTGCTCCTGTTAGTTTACATTTTTTCATAACTGCCAAATCAATTAGATCATCACCCATATAAGCAACATTATCATAAGAAATAGAATATTTTTCTAATATTAAATCAAGAGTTGCTATTTTATTTTTAATACCTTGATGAATCTCTTTTATTCCAAGTTCTTGGCAACGTTTAGTAACTATTTGAGATGTTTTTCCTGTGATGATAGCAACCTCTTTACCTTGAGAAATAGCTTGGGTAATTCCTAATCCATCTTTAACATTAAAAGCTTTCATTTCATCACCAAAATTTGTTACATAAAGCTTCCCATCAGTAAGAGTTCCGTCAACATCTAAAACAATAAGTTTAATCATAAAGCCTCCTCAAAAATAAAAAATAAAACTGGGGATGTCCCCAGTTTTACTTTAATAGCATTGATTATAAAGCGTTAACTTTTGCAGCTAATCTAGCTTTTCTTCTAGATGCTGTATTCTTTTTCATAATTCCTTTGCTTACAGCTTTATCTAACTCTTTATAAGCTATTGATAAAGCAGCGTTTGCAGCTTCAACCTCTTTAGTTTCTACTGCTACTAAAACTCTCTTAAGCATTGTTTTTACTCTAGATTTTACAGCTTGATTTCTCTCTCTGTTTCTCTCTGCTACTAAAACTCTCTTTTTTGCTGATTTTGAATGTGCCAAATCAAAAACCTCCCTTTAATTTTAAATAAAATTTTCATAACATAATAACATAAATAACGATCTATGTCAATATGAATATCGTACTGAGTACAAGTATTTTAATTTGACAGGTAAGCATAAAAAGAGACACAATATTTACAATGGACCTAAAATATTTTAACATATTTATTAGGAAAAAAGAAGATAAATAAAAAAATAATTTATATTTTCTCAAAAAAAGAGTATTATATTAGAGTGAGAATATAATAAACAAAGAAAGGATAAGAATGAATATAGAAGATAAAATATCTTTAGAAGCTAGAGATAAAATGAAGCTAGAGATAGAAAAAGTCGATGGTAACGAAATATTTTTCAGAGGAATTCCAGATGAAGAAGGAGTAGTAACAGAAGTCGAAGTATTAGCAAGGGGGAACAAGTATTCAGTACCTGCTATATTAAAAGGGATGAGAAAAGGTGAAGTAATAATACATAATCATCCATCAGGCCATTTATATCCATCAGATCCAGATGTAGAGATTGCAGCTATATATTCAAATAAATTAGATGGAGGATCATATATTGTAGATAATAATTTGTCTGACATATATGTAATAGTTGAACTGATTCAAAAGAAAAATATAAAAATAGATATAAAGCCATATTTTGAAAAACAAGGTCTTTTAGCAAATGTATTTAAAGAGTTTGAATATAGAAATGAACAGTTAGAGATGGCTGAGGTAATTGAGAATGGATTAAATACAGAGACAAAAGTAATTGTTGAAGCAGGAACGGGAACAGGAAAAACATTAGGTTATTTGATTCCTGCAATAGAGTGGAGTATAAAGAATAAAAAAAGAGTTGTTATAAGTACTAATACAATAAATTTACAAGAACAACTTTTAAATAAAGATATTCCTATAGCTAAAAAGGTTATCCAAGGAGATTTTAACTATGTTTTAGTTAAAGGAAGAGGAAATTATTTATGTAATAGAAAGTTACATAACGTGGCTACAGGAGATATTGTTGATTTTGAAGAGTATAGTCAAAGTCAGAAATCTCAATTTAAAGAGGTTTTAAAATGGGGTGGAAAGACTGAAACTGGGGATAAAGCTGAACTTCCATTTGAGGTAGATTATTCAATTTGGGAGCATTTCCAAAGTGAAAGTGATATGTGTGCAGGAAATAAATGTGCATTTAAATCAGAATGTTATTTTTTAAAAGCGAGAGATGAAAAAAAGAAGGCGGATATTTTAATAACTAATCATCATATGTATTTTTCTGATCTGGCAATAAGAAAAGAGATTGGATTTAATACTGAGTACTCAATTTTACCAGAGTATGAATTAGCGGTATTTGATGAGGCACATAATGTTGAAAAAGTTGCTAGAGATTATTTTTCATACGAAGTTTCTAAATATGGTTTTACTAAAACTATGAATCAAATATATACAATGGAGAAATCTAAAAAAAGAGGTACAGGAAGTTTAGATGTTTTTATAAATTATTTAAAAAGTTGTGACTATGATGGAAAAAAAGGAATTGAATCAGATTTAGAGAATGATATAAAATTGAGACATCGTAATCTATTTAATTCAGGTAGAGCATATTTTAATTTTATAATTGAAATTTTTTCTAAAGGACAAATGAGTAGCATAACTTATAGATTAAAAAAGAATGAGTTTGAAAAAGCGGTTTTTTATAATCAGTTAGATAATTTAAAAGATGAGTTTGTTGTTGATTTATCATCTTACTTAAAAAAAGTCAGAACAATTTTAGGGAAAATTAAAGATATAGAGGATAAAGAGGGATATATTAGTGATTTTTCTAGATATATAGACAGATTGGATGGTTTTTTTGAAAATTTAAAATTCATAAATTCATTAGATGATGATAAGTTTATATATTGGGCAGAAGTAAATGGAAAAAAAAGTAATTCCAAGTTAGTTGCTACTCCTTTGAAAATAGATGGAGAGTTGGATAAAAATCTATATGCAAATTTGAAGCAGATGATTTTTACATCTGCAACAATAGCAATAGGAAATGACTTTTCTTATTTTAAAGAAAGTGTTGGTTTAAAAGAGAAAACTTTAGAGAAAGTTATTCATTCACCATTTGATTACGATAATCAAATGACTGTATATTTACCTAAAGACCTATTGAATCCAAGTGATCCTAAATTTATTGATAGCATTAAAGATTTTTTAAAAAATTTAATATTGAAAACTTCAGGAAAATGTTTTATACTATTTACTTCATATAGTACTTTAAACTATATGTATTATATGATAAAAGATGAATTAGAAAGTTCTGGATTAAATCTTTTGATTCAAGGACAAGCACCTAGAACCCAACTTGTAAATTTATATAAAAATATAAAAAATCCTGTTTTATTTGGAACAGATTCTTTTTGGGAAGGTGTAGATATAAAAGGTGAACAGTTAAGTTCAGTGGTTCTAATAAAATTACCGTTTAAAGTTCCAAGTGATCCAGTGACAGAAGCAATAATTGAAAATATAACGCAACAGAATAAGAATGCATTTGTAGAGTATCAAATTCCAGAGTCTGTGATTAAATTTAAACAAGGAATTGGAAGGTTAATTAGAAGTAAAAGTGATAAAGGAATTGTTACAATATTAGATAATAGAGTAATAACAAAAAGTTATGGAAAATATTTTAAAGAAGCTATCCCTACTAAAAATATAAAAATATTGAGTAAAGAAGAGATTTTAAAAGATATTTCTAAAACCTAAAAGGAGTAACTAATATGAAAAAAATTGAGCTATTTGGTCTAAGTTTAACTTTTAAGATTAATAGGAAGAATGCAGACGATGCTGAATTATATACTAAAGATTATCATTTAAAAGAGAAGATTTTCTATTTAATTTTAATGATAATGCTAATAGTTATTAGTTCAAAGAGCGGCTATATAGTAAATAGACAAAAGTATGATGTGGGTGACGTAGCGATAAATGATATCTATTCACCTAAAAGTATTCTTTTTAATGATAGAGACAAAAAACAAGATATTATAAAAAATCTTATGGAAAATTCTAAAAAAGAGTATATATACGTGCCACAAGCGGGGACTGTTTATATATCAGGAGCTGAGTATCTTTTTGATGAAATATTAAAGAAAAATTTCAAAAAAAATAAATTATATCTAGATAGAGTTGAAGATATAATTGGGAAACAATTGCCTCCTAAGTTAATAGTAGAGTTAACACAATTAAATAAAAAAGAGTTATTAGAAACAAAAGAAAGAGTTGTTGGATTTTTAACAAAGGCTTACGCAACAGGTATTATAAGAGAAAAAGGAAGTTTAACAATTTCCCCTCCAAACGATGAGTTATTTTTAGAACTACCAGAATTTGACAAAAAAATTGTTGAAAACTTTTTAACAGCAAATTATATATATGACGAAACTAAAACTAAAAATTCTATTGCTGAAAAAATATCACAAATAGATGATCAGATTTTAGATATAAAAGCAGGAACTTTACTTGTTAAAAAAGGTGATATAATAACTGATAGTAGAGCTAAACTTTTAGAAGCTGTTGGAATTTATTCTTATAAAAAAAGCTTAGGATTTTCTATGGCAAACTTTTTATACACAATTATTTTAACAGTTATATTTTATCCCTTGCTAGCTAATAAGTTTAAAAAATATATATTAAATAAAAGCATATATAGAAGTTTATTTTTGATATATACAATAGGGTTTTTAGCATATAGATTTACAAAACCTGATCATATATATTTTGTTCCTTTTGAAACAATGTACTTCTTAATGGCTATACTTTTTGCTAAAGATTTTGCTTTTTTAGCGACATTGATGGCAACTACTTTTTTATTTCCTATTGTAGGTTATGATCCGGTATTTATTATTGTAACTTTTTTAGTTTGTTTAATGGGATCTTATTTAATAGAAAAAGTAACAACAAGACAGGAGTTAATTGCTTTAGGAATGAAATTGGCAGTGACAAAGTTCTTTTTATATCTATTATTAACTTATTTTATAGGAAGAGAGCAGAACTTAATTGTATTACAAAGTGGAGAGATTGTTGTTTCAGGGTTACTTTCAGGGATGTTAGCTATAGCTGTTTTACCATACTTTGAAAGAACGTTTAATATTTTAACAACATTTAGACTTTTAGAGTTAGGAGATTTATCTCATCCATTACTTAAGCTTTTATCTATGAAAGCTCCAGGAACATTTCATCATTCGATGATGGTTGCAACTTTATCAGAAGCAGCAGCAGAAGCAATTGGAGCAAACGCTATTTTTGCAAGAGTAGCGTCATATTATCATGATATAGGAAAGATGAAAAGACCTAAATTTTATGTAGAAAATCAAGAAGGGGGAGAGAATCCTCACTCAAAAATATCTCCGTTTTTAAGTACTTTAATAATAACATCTCATACTAAGGATGGTAATGAACTAGGAAGAGAGTATAAAATCCCAAGAGAGATTAGAGATGTTATGTTTGAACATCAAGGAACAACAATGTTAGCATATTTTTATAATAAGGCGAAGCAATTAGATCCAACTGTTATAGAAGAGGATTTCAAATACGGAGGACCAATTCCAAGAAGTAAAGAGTCAGCTATAATTATGCTAGCAGATTCAATAGAAGCAGCTGTAAGATCATTAGATGAGAAAACACCAATAACTATTGAAAATATGTTAAGAAAAATTATCAATTCTAAAATAGAAGACAATCAATTATCTGAAGCAGCATTGACATTTAAAGAGATAGAGATAATTATTAAAACTTTCACAAAAGTTTTAATGAGTATTCATCATGTTAGAATAAAGTATCCAGGACAAAAATAAAAGGAGTTAGTATGGAAGTAGTATTAGATTTTTCTCTAGAAATAGAGGGATATAATGAAATTATAAATGAAGAAGAAGTAAAAGAGTATATTTATGAAGTTTTAAATGATGAGTTTGAATCTGAAAAGCCAGTTTATATATCTGTAGCTTTAGTTGGAAATGAAGAGATTCAAAGAATAAATAGAGATTTTAGAGATAAAGACAGACCTACAGATGTAATATCTTTTGCATATCATGAAACAGAGGATTATATGATTGGACCATATGATACATTAGGAGATATAATAATATCTTTAGAAAGAGTTGAAGAGCAATGTAATGAGTACAATCATTCGTTTAGAAGAGAGTTTTTTTATGTTCTAACTCATGGAATGTTACACCTTTTAGGATATGATCATATAGAAGAAGAGGATAAAAAAGAGATGAGAGCTAGAGAAGAAGAGATTTTAGGAAAGTTTGGTCATACGAGAGATTAAGGAGGGGCTGATGAAAGATAAGGGGAGTAAGCAGGATGTAACACAAAGTTTTAATGTAGCAATAGAAGGAATAATAGAAACTATTAGAACAGAAAGAAATATGAAATTTCACGCATTTTCTACAATATTAGTTTTGATGATTTCAATTTTTCTAGGTGTAAGTAGAATGGAGTTAATTGTGTTGTCAATTAGTATGTCCCTTGTTTTAACAGCAGAACTCTTAAATACTGCTATAGAAAGTTTTGTAGATTTAGTTTCACCAGAATATAATATTTTGGCAAAGAGAGCTAAAGATGTTGGAGCGGGAGCTGTTTTTATAGCAGCAACTAATGCTTTAATAGTTGGATATTTAGTATTTCATAAAAGAATAGCAGGTGAGTTTGATAATTTTTTTGATTTATTAAAAGAATCTTACGCAAATGTAATAATATTTATAATAATATTTATAGTAGTATTAGTAATAGCAATTAAAAGTATTTTCAAAAAAGGAACTCCTTTAAGAGGAGGGATTCCTAGTGGACATAGTGCTCTTGGTGGAGCACTTTTCATGGGAATATTTTTTTTAACACACGATGTTAGAGTATTTTACCTTTCTTTATTTCTATTAATTTTAGTTCTGCAATCAAGAGTAGAAGGGAAGATACACACAGTTTTAGAAACCGTAATAGGTGCCGCAATAGGAATGGGTGTTACATATCTTTTTCTATCTCTATTAAAAATTTAAAATATTAGGAGGTATATAATGCAAAGAGCTAAAGACTATCTATTGCTTAGTGTACTCTCTTATTGTAATTTTTCTCAAGAGGATTATAAAAAAAATTTAGATCAAATTTACAGAGAGAATGATTCATTAAAATTAGATAGCGATGGATTTTATTTTTCAAATTCAAATACAAGATATTTATTTTATGATTTTTTTAAGGATATTCTTCATAATTGGGAGATATTTTATGTAGAAAGTAAGAGAGCTTCTGATTTAGAAAAAGATTCAACAGGATTTTATAGTGTAGTTTTTAGAAATATTAAATATGATAAATATGTTATTTCTTACAGAGGTAGTGAGAAATATCCTATAGAAGATGCCTATAAAGATTTTATAGAAAATGATTTAAAAATTGGTTTAGGAGTTAAACCTTTACAATTTTATGATGGTTTAGAAGTATTTAATAAAATTTATGATGAGTTTAAGATTCCTAAAGAAAAGATATCAATAACAGGGCATTCTTTAGGTGGTGGAATTGCTCAATTTGTAAGTATTATGGTTGATAAAGAGAGAGGATTTATTCCATATACATGTACTTGGAATGCTGTAGGAATAAATAGAGATGGGATTATAAATATTTTAGATTTTTTTAATTATGATCAAATTTTAGATAAATTAAACTTAGATGACATTGAGAAACAATATTTTATTGAGTTTAAAAATGAATATTTATCATTTTTCTTAAAAGAGTTGAAAAAAGGAAAAGTGATAAAAGATAGCAATACGCTATTAATAACAAGTAATGTTGAAATATCACCTCAAATAGACGAAGGATTTATAAAGAATTTTGTAAAGAGTACAAAATTTGAAAATTTATTAAGTAAATTATCAAATGATACAAAAAATACTTTATTAGATAATAATAGAGTTTATAATGCACTATTTAAAGTAGATAATTTAACTAATGAATTATTCCAAGCAGATTATTTTATCAGAAAAATTAAAGCTAATAAAGTTTATGAAGAAAATATAGTTAATTTTTGTCACTCTGAAGATTTGACAGTTTCTCTTTTTCCCCATGTTGGTGCTGTTTATCAAGTTGATAAAAGTTTTTTAAAGAAAGAGATAAAGAAAAAAACTATTTTTTCTAGTTTTTTATTTTTTACAAAATCAGTTCAAGATTATCATTATCAAGATATATTTTTACCTTTTATTGAAGTTGAAGGTGAGAGAAGTGGAATGTTTAGTAAAAATTTATCAATTGGTTATTTAGGAACAATTATAAGAAAAATATTAACTCTTGAATATTGTGTAGAAAGAGAGTTATTAGCAGATTATTATAGTCTGATTTTAATAACAGATGAGAATTATAAAAAAATAAAATCTCAAATATTAAATGCAATAAAAAAGTGTGGAGAAGATATTTTATATAAATCTCAAGCATATAATCAGATAAAAGATATGGATCAAGAAACTTTTTCAAAAGTTTGGGAAAATTTAAAAACAAAACTTCCTAGTCCATATAGAATACAGGATATATATGATTTAATATTATTTTAAAAGGACATGAATTTTTCATGTCCTTTTATAGTTTAAAAATATTTACAATTAATGGAACTAATATAGGAACAGATGTAGTTAAAACAACACCTGAAAAAAATGCAATAACAGAGATATCAGAACTATTACTTTTATTTATAACAGGAAGAAGAGTATCCATAGCTGTAGCACCAGCTGTAGATATAGATTCGAAGCTTCCAATAGATTTAGCAATAAGAGGAATTGTTAAAATAGCAAGAACCTCTCTGAAAACGTTACTTAAAAAGGCAACACTTCCAAGCTCAGGACTTATTTTCGATAATTCAATAGCTGATAAAGAATACCAACCAAGACCAGATGAAATAGCAAGACCTTCACCAATGGAGATAGGAAGAAATAAAGAGCCGATAACTCCACCTAAAAGTGAACCTAAAATTGTGGATAGAGGAAGAAGCCATATTTTTTTACCATATTTTTTTAAATTAGAAAATACAGAAGAGTTATCTCCAATATCAATTCCAACAAAAAATAAAAGTAAACAAAGACCTAAATCAATAAAAGTATCTGATGAATTAGATAAAAATGGAGTTTGAAAAAATAATCCTATAACAACTCCAAAGATGATTGACAAACAAATTCCTACCATTTATTTATCACCTCTTTTTCTAAAGAAAAATTTAGTAATAAAAATACTCCCTAAAATAGAAAACAAAGCAATAACAATAGCTTGCAATCCAAGATTTGGAAATTCTTTTATAATTTTATTATCACTACCAATTTTATAACCCATGACTCCTAATAAAAAGAAAAGAGAAAAGGATTGTAAAATAGTAGTTTTCATTTTTAATTTTAAGGGTATTAATTTGTATTTACTCAACAGAAATCCACAGCTTATAATGAAAATATATAATAAAATTCTTATCATGCTTCCTCCTAGATATTAAATGTAGTAGGAGTTTACCATAAAGATTATATAAAAATCAAATTTCATCAAAAAAAAACCTTTAAATGATTTAAAAAGCATGAAAAAGTAAAAAAAAGAATTAATTTATTTTTTTAT
>NZ_JBOFXD010000020.1:0-15169 GCF_051653945.1 Cetobacterium sp. | reverse complement strand
AATCTCTTTTTTAGGTACAACTAAAATATGAATTGGAGCTTGAGGATTTATATCTTTAAAAGCTATAACTTTATCATTTTCAAAAATGATAGAAGCTGGAATCTCTCTATTTATAATTTTAGTAAATATAGTAGCCATTGTATTTTACTCCTTTAATAAAAGATTAAAGTTCGATAGCTTGGATTCTTGTTAAGTGTCTTCCACCTAAGAATTCAGTTTTTAAGAATTCGTCTACAATTTCAAGAGCTAAAATATCTCCTGTCATTCTAGCACCAAGAGCAAGAATGTTAGCGTCGTTATGCTCTCTAGTTAATTTAGCCATAGTAGTATTTGAACATAAAGCTGCTCTTATTCCTTTAAATCTGTTGGCTGCAATTGAAATTCCAATTCCAGTACCACAAATAAGAATACCAAAATCTGCCTCTTTATTAAGAATAGAGTTAGCTACAGCTTTTGCATAAACAGGATAATCAACTGATTCAGTTGAATAGCATCCTTTATCTAAAACTTCAAATCCCTTATCTTCTAAGTGTTTCTTAACAATCTCTTTTAAAGCAAATCCACCATGATCTGCACCTAAAGCTATTTTCATCTATTTATACTCCTTAATTCTTATAGTAATAATTAGTCTTCAAAACCGTGGAAATGAGGATGTCCGTGCTCAATCTCCTCTTCAGTAGCATCTCTAACATCAGAAACTGCAACTTCAAATCTTAAATCTTTACCTGCAAAAGGGTGATTCCCATCTGCTGTGATAATCTCATCTTCGATTTTTGTGATAATAAATGATTGCTCAGAACCATCATCCATATCAGCTATAAAGTCAAGACCTTCATAGATATCATCAAACTCAACAAATTCAGATTTCTCCATATCAACGATTAAATTTTCGTCGTACTCTCCGTATCCCTCTTCTGGAGTTAATTCAATAGTAGTAGTATATCCTTTTTCTTTTCCTTCTAAAGTTTCTTCAATAGCTGGAACAAAATTTCCAAATCCGTGGATATAGAAAAATGGTCCTACCTCTTGTGTATCCTCTAAAAGTTCTCCGTTGTTTTTGTCGTAAACTTTAAACTCAAGTGTTACTACTTTTCCTTCTTCTATTTTCATATAAAACACCTCACTAAAATCCCTATACAAGACAGGGTTATTTGACACTTTAAAGCATAACATAAAATACAAGAAATTTCATTAAAAATCTTAAATTATTTAAAAAAATTCATATTTTTTTTGACTACTATACAATTTTCTTTATCAGTTAATTTTTCAAGGAGATAAAAAGCTAAATCAATAGCAGTACCAGGGCCTGAAGATGTAATGATATTGTCAGATATTACAATATCTTTCTTAATAGGAATGGCGTTATACTTCTCTAATTGTTTAAAATACCTTTCATTATCTAAAAGATATGTTGTAGCGGGAATATTTTCTAAATACCCATGAATTCCAATTGATAAAGCACCAGTGCATATTCCAATTACAGTTTTTTTATTTGAAATAAAATGATTTAACAAGGAATTTAGTGTTTCTGATTGAATATCATTAAAGAATCCTGCTTTACCAAATCCACCAGGAATTATTAAAGCATGAAACTCATCTAAATTAATAGAAGTTTTTAATAAGTTAATCTCAGGAATAATTTTTAAATTCCAAGTGGCGTTAAGTTCATCATGAATGGCACAAATTGTGGGGAAAACTTTTTTATTTCCAACAATATTATTCCAGCCAAAAACATCGATAAATGGCGATAATTCGAGGCTTTCAAAGCCATTAGATACAAAAATTAAAATTTTTTTCATAAATTTTATGGTTCCTTTCAAAAAATAGTTGACTTAATTTCCAAAAAGCTCTACAATATCTCGTATTTTAAAAGAAATTAATAATGTAAATTATATATTATTTTATAACTTTTTGATATCATTTTTAAGAACAAAATTTATTAAACAAGGAGGTAAGATGACTAAATTAAATCAATATCAAACACCTATATTCTCAACACTGAAGGACGTATATGCGAAAAGAGACATAATTCCTTTCCATGTTCCAGGGCATAAGAGAGGAAAGGGAATGGATAAAGAGTTTTATGAGTTTATGGGACCTAATCCCTTCTCAATTGATGTAACTATTTTTAAGATGGTTGATGGATTACACAATCCAAAGAGTTGTATAAAAGAAGCACAAGAGTTAGCAGCTGACGCTTATGGAGTAAAGAAAACCTTTTTCGCTGTCAACGGAACATCAGGAGCGATTCAAGCTATGATTATGTCTGTTGTAAAGCCAGGAGAGAAAATATTAGTCCCTAGAAATGTGCATAAATCAGTTTCTGGTGGAATTATATTAAGTGGATCAGTTCCAGTATATATGAATCCTGAAGTAGATGACGAATTAGGAATAGCTCATGGAGTTAGACCAGAAGTTGTTGAAAATATGCTTAAGCAGCATCCAGATACAAAGGCTGTATTAATCATTAACCCAACATACTATGGAGCGGCGACTGATATCAAAAAGATTGCAGATATAGTTCATAGCTATGATATTCCTTTAATAGTTGATGAGGCTCACGGAGCTCACTTACACTTCCATGAAGAGTTACCAATATCAGCAATAGATGCAGGAGCAGATATTTGCTGTCAAAGTACTCATAAAATAATTGGAGCAATGACACAGATGTCAATGTTGCATGTAAACTCAACAAGAGTAGATGTAAATAGAATACAGCAGATATTAAGTATCTTACATACAACATCACCTTCATATCCGTTAATGGCATCATTAGATTGTGCTAGAAGACAGATAGCTACTGAGGGAAGAGAGTTATTAACAAGAACATTGAAGTTAGCAAGAGATTTAAGAGCAGAAGCTAATAAAATTCCTGGAATCTTCTCTTTTGGAAAAGAGATAGTAGGAAGATATGGAATCCATGATTTTGATGAAACAAAACTTTCTATATCAGCAAGAGAGTTAGGATTAACAGGATTTGAGTTAGAAACTTTACTTGTTGATGATTATAATATCCAAGTTGAGTTATCAGATTTCTATAATGTATTAGGATTAATTACATTAGGGGATGATGAAGTAAGTACAGGTAAATTACTAGATGCTTTAAAAGATATCAGTAAGAGATTCTTTGGAAAAGGAAAGAAAATAGGAGAATCAGTTGGAAAAATGCCAACTATACCAGAATCAATCCTAATCCCAAGAGAAGCTTTCTACAGTGAAAATAATAGAATTAAATTCCTAGAAAGTGAAGAGAAAATTTGTGCTGAGATGATTATGGCATATCCACCAGGAATTCCAGTAATCTATCCAGGAGAAAGAATTACAAGAGATATAATCACATATATTCAAAACTTAAAGGCAGCTAAACTTCATGTTCAAGGAATGGAAGACCCAGAGTTAGAGTATATTAAAGTTATAGATGAAGAGGATGCAGTATATTTATATACTGAAAAAATGAAAAATAAAATGTTTGCTGTTCCAATGAACTTAGGAGCAAATAAAGCAGGTATTGAGTTTGGACCAGAAGTTTTAGAGGAGTATTTCCCAGATACATTTGGTGAGATGACTTATATAGATATTGAAAAACAAAGAGAGAATTTCAATGAGTGGTCATTAAAATATAAAAATACAATACTTAATACTTGTGAGAAGCTAGCAACAGCAGTAAATGAAGCAGTAAGAGATGGATATAGACCAATAACTATTGGAGGAGATCATTCAATAGCACTAGGATCAATATCAGGGGTAGCGTTAGAAAAAGAAGTTGGGGTAGTGTGGATTGATGCTCACGGAGATATGAATACTGATGAGACAACAATGTCAGGAAATATTCATGGAATGCCGTTAGCACTTTTACAAGGAGCTGGAGATAGAGATTTAGTAAATTGTTTCTACGAAGGAGCTAAGATTGACAGCAAAAATGTTGTAATTTTAGGAGCAAGAGATTTAGATGTAAAAGAAAGAGACGTTATTGAAGAGTTAGGAGTAAAAGTAATTCCTTATGATGAAGTTGTTCATAAAGGGTTAGACAACGTTTTAGATGAGATAAGAGAGTACTTAAAGATTGATAATATCCATATAAGTTTTGATGTGGATTCAGTTGATCCAGAGTTTGCTCCAGGAGTAAGTACACCAGTTAGAAATGGATTCACTCCAGAAGAGATGTTCAAAACATTTAGATTCTTATTCAAAAACTACTCTATAACATCAGTAGATATAGTAGAATACAATCCAGTAAACGATAAAAATGAGAAGACTATGAATTTTGTAAATGATTTAACGGAGTTTGTATTAAATCCAAACGTATAAGTATATAGAGGTGTGAGATGAAAAAGGCGGTATTAGCTGATTTAGAGCAGAATTATTCAACATATAGTAAAAGTTTTAAAAAAATTGTAGATTTTATAAAACATAATCAGAGCATAGTATCATTTATTTCAATAAATGAACTAGCTAAAGAGACAGGAACAAGTCCAGCTACAATAACAAGATTTTCAAAAAATTTAGGGTTTAAAGGTTATCCTGATTTCCAAAGAGTTTTTCAAAAAGATGTTGAGATATCAACTTCTCAAATGAAAGAGTTTAGAGAAGAGATTGATTCAATGTCAGGAGATGGAATTCTATCAGAAATCATAACTACAAACATAGAGCTTTTAGAGGAGATAGATACTGTAGCTATAGAAGAGCAATTAGAAAAAGCTATGGAGATGATAAAAACTAGTAGAAAATTATATATATTAGGAGCAAGAGGATCATACGCTTTAGCCTACTACTTATATTTTATGTTAAAAGAATTAAGAGAGGATGTAGAGTTGATGATATCGGGAGCGTCTGATTTTACAGATAAGCTACTTTATTCAAGCCCAGATGATGTACTGTTTACAATATCATTCCATCCATATACAAACTTTACTTGTCAAGTAACTGAGTTTTTTAAAGAGCAAGGAAATAGAATAATTACTATGACTGATAAAAAAGATTCTGTATTAGGTAATATATCTGATTTAGTAATCACCACAAAAAACGGAGGAAAAGCTTACACTTTTGTTCCAGGTATAATTATTTTAAATGCTTTACTTTTAAAATTTGGAAAACAAAATAAAGAGGAAAGTATTGAAAAATTAGACAAATTAAAAAAAATAACAGATAGATTTAATATCTATCAAAGATAAAAAAAAGAGAGCGAAAGCTCTCTTTTTTATCTTTGGTATTTTAATTTCATAAATAGATTATCTAAACTTCTTAATATAAGACCAATTAAAAGTAGCGGAAATAAGTAGAACTTAGCTGAATAATCCACTATAGAGTTATTATTAGTTCTTTTCTTTTCTAACATTTTTATTTTGTTCACCCCTTTTATTTACAAAAGTAATTATATACCACTTTTTCCATTTATGCAAGAAATAAAAAATACTTGTTTTGAAGGGGGAATTATGATAAAATATTTAATCGAAAAGTGCTTTAAAATAAGTAAAGAAGTACTAAAAAAATAGAATACATTAACAAGGAGAAAAGAAATGAGTGAAAATTTAGAAAAAAGATATGGGTTTTCAGTAGCTTTTTCAATGGTTGTAGGAATTGTTATTGGAATTGGAATATTTTTTAAAGCTGGTCAAATTTTAGTGGCGGCTAATATGAATCCAAAAATTGCCATTGCAGCATGGGTACTTGGAGGTATTATATCAATATTATCAGGTCTTACTGCAGCAGAGGTTGGAGCAGCTATACCTGAAACAGGTGGTATGATTGCATGGATTAAGAAGATTTATGGAAAAAAAATAGCATTTTTAGTTGGATGGGCTCAATTGATAATATATTTTCCAGCTTTAATAGGACTAATTGCATATTATTTTGCAGTATTTACAGGAAACTTTTTAAATATAGACCCGAGTAATACTATGTTTCTAGGTGGGACAGCATTAGTAGCTATATCTTTCCTATTTGCAATAAATATATTTACAAAAAATGTGGGTGGAAAAATTCAAACATTAGCTACAGCAGCTAAAATTGTACCACTTCTGCTAATAACTGTATTTGGATTTTTATCTAAAGATAACTCTTCTGGAATGTTTTATATGACAGAGGTTACAAGAGCGACTACCTCATCATCACCTTTAGCTTTGTTGGGATTATCACTGGTACCAATTATGTTTGCTTTTGATGGATGGATATACGTTGGAACAATTGCAGGGGATTTAAAAAATGTAAAAAAAGATCTTCCTAAGGCAATTATATTAGGACTAGGATTTATAGCAGTATTTTATGTGGCGTTGAATTTAGCACTACTAAATGTATTTACAGCAGAGGAGATTGTAAAAGTTGGAATGTTTGGAGTTGCTACAAAATTATTTGGTCCAATGGGAGCTAAGTTTATATTCTTAGGAATTATGATATCAGCTTTTGGTGGACTAAATGGTATGATATTAGCATCAACAAGAATACCATATACTCTAGCAATAGAGGGACACCTTCCAAAGAAAGAGTTCTTTGCTAAAATAGATGACAAGCATAAACAACCTATAAATTCTTCGGTAGTTATGCTTCTATTATCAATTTTCTTCTTAATAGCTATGATTATAACAGGAAATCCAGATGTATTTGGAGATATTCCAGTAGCATTGTTCTGGTTATTCTATTGTTTAGTATTTTTAGGGCTATTTATTTTAAGAAAAAAGGAACCAAATTTAGAAAGACCATATAGAGTTCCATTTTATCCAGTTGTGCCAATACTTGCACTAATAGGTGGAGCATCAATATTTATTTATGCAGCTATATCAAATCCAACATATATGGCAGTATCAGTGGCATTAACATTAACAGGTCTTTTTGTTTACAGAGAGAATTAATAACTGATAAAAAAGAGCGATTGATTAAAAATTTTTAAAAATAAAAAAAATGGTAGAGAAATCTTATTGATTTTTCTACCATTTTTTTACTTGGAATCAAATTTTGAACTAAAGTTTTCTTAAGGAAATCTTTTTAGTTTTTAGTAAAATATTCAGCCTAAAGCTTAAAATTAATAGCTATTTAATATGTATTAAAATTTGAATTGTTTTCTCATATTTTCCTGGTTTAGCAGTTTTTATACTTTCTTTTGGAATTGTCCCTTCTAAAGGTAAAATTACTTTTTGTCCCTGTCCATTATTTAATATCTCTTTTTTTATTTTGTCCTCTTTCAAATTTAAATTTATAACTTTAAGTTTAGATGGTATTTCATCATCTAAATATAAAGTGTTTGGCTCAGGATTAGCAGTAGAAATATCTAAAGAGTAAGTTGGATTTATTGTAGAATCATTATAGTACAACTCTATATTTGTTTTTTTTATCCTATCTTCAGGATTTCCAATTTGATATATTTTTCCAAAATCTAAAACTCCTATAGAAGCTACAAAAAAATCTGGTATCTTAAATATGATATCATATTCACAGGTTACTGAATTTGTATTCTCACTATCTTTGTAGACTAGTTTCATCTGATCAAAATTATTACTGTTTTTCCAATATAGAGGTGTTATTATTAGATTATTTTCCTTATCTTTTATAATTTTCAAAATGGTACCTCTTTCTAAAGTAATTTTGTCATTATCAAGTAACTTTAGATTGGTTCCATTTATAAAAATATCTTCATTTGGATGAGGTGCTCTTGGAGTAACTCCAGAAACTATTTTAAAATCTAAAACTTCATTGGGATACTTTATCTTATGATCTGGCAGTATAATAATAGGACTGCTTTGACCTGGATTATATCTTGAACTTATACTAAACTCACTGACACCATTTTCTACATTGATCTCATTTTTAAATGTATTTATTTTTAGTCGATATGTTCTACGAATATCTCCTGAAGGATCAATATGCTCAACAACTATATTGTGAAAATCGGTTCCTTTTATACTATGAAGGGACATTTCAGTTCCATTATCAGTATAGTTTAGAGTTAGATAAGCACTACTTGAATTTTTTTGAATTAAAATATTAGCTAAAACTCCTTTTCCAAATTTATCAGTTTTTATCAAATGTTTACTTCCATTTTCTAAATTTAACCTTATTGTGTGCTCATAGTTAAGATTTTTCATGATCCCCTTTTCTACCAATGGAATTACAGTTTCTGGGATTTCAACAGAATCATCTAGATTAAACTTAATAATTGTGTTGTTTGTATAATCTGACCTAAATCCAATCTCTCCACTTTTAATTATTTTATCTTTTTTAATAATAATTGATGGGAAATTGATATATTTAATTTTTTTTGTAGCTGCAACACTTTTACTATTATTGGGTAGATAGAAAAGTGTTTCATTTAACGAAGATGGTCTTGGAGAGTTTCTTGAATGAATATATGCTATTTTTTTAGTTTTAGACATAAGGGGAATCTCTATCTTATCTCCTGGAATAGTTCTAGAATACTCTATCATTTTTTTTACATCATCAGTTTTTATTGTGTATTTTAATCCACTGCTAACCCTCTCTTTACCTGAAGTTGTCAATCCATTCTCCTCTATAGAGAATGCTCCTACACCAAGTATTTTGCCATTTGATGTCGATTGAATATATGGATGGATATTTTTTAAATTATCTTCACTTGCATTATCAACCTTATACTTTGTCAGTTGAGGAGAAACAAAAATACTAGTTCTATCAGGTAAAGAATACTCTAAACTTAGCTCTTTTCTGTTTGAATCTGGTTGTTTCCCATCAACCCTTTTCCAATCTTTTTCATCAAGACTATTCACTAAAGCTATTGTTGGAAAGATATTGGAAGTACCACTTTCTCCTCGTGTTTGTTGGAGGGCAAGCATTCCTAAAAAATTGAAGTCTATTTCTTCTCCACTATTAATAGTAGTTGTATCTGAAATCTCTAAATTTTGAAGGGTAGAAGTACTCGACATATATGGAAAATTGATATCTTCATCTTGTAATGATGTCCAAGTTATATCTATGGCATCTGCAATAGTATATTCGACATCTCTTTTTTCTCCATCATAGCCAGTTGTCAATTTAATTGAAATTTTTGTATTTTCAAAGCTATATTTATTATTTTCTATTGGAGTTGTTTCAGATGTGAGTGAATATTTTAATTCTGATATCTCATCTGGATTGGATAAGTATGTTTTATCTCCACTAAAACGAACTTTCCCATCAATTCCATCACTTTCTAATGTTACTTCTGGAACCTCTATTCGAATACCTTTTGCATCCCATAAAGTTTTTGTAATCTCTTTACAATAATTTTGAAGTTTTAAACTCCCTAAATTTACATATTTTTCATTTACTTTTGCTTTAATTTCTAATCTTTTTTTCCCATCAACTACTTTTACATTATTTAGTAAAGTGGAACTTAATTTCGATAGGTATACTTCTGGATTAAATTTATTTAGTTTTATATTGTAACTATCCTCGATAACTATTCTACCAAAAGCATTTTTATGCCTCAATGTAACTATATCTTCACCTGCTGCTAAGTTCCATTGTTTAACTCCAAGAGAAATCTCTGATGCTACACCCTTTTTTAAGATATAGACATTTCCTTTCGTAGAACCAGAAACAGATGTCAATAAAACTGTTTCATTTAAATGTCCTCCTGGAGTTGTTGTAACCTCTTTTATTAACTTGTTATTTAATAAAATTTCAATTTTATGTTGCTCCCCTATTATGCTATATCCTTGCCATTCAGCTGTTAAGTTCGTTATACTTAAACTTGCAGGATGATTTAAACTTGATAACATTGCATTTGGAAGTTTTAATCCGTTGCTCTCTATGTCAAAAGTTCCCACCGTAGACCCATCAGTTTTAGGAACTGGGTTAAGGAAATTTAAATTTACACTATTTCTTTTGATACCATCATTAATTATTACATAGACCTTAGGAAAATCTATTTTTTTAGCTATGTGCTCTCCTGAAGAACTGAATCTGGGAGAGTTCGAACTTTGAACTCCTTTCACTATTGAAAACTTATTTAAATCACTATTTTGCCACGGAATTAAAACTCGCTCACTCTTTAACTTGTTTTTCTCCTCTGCATATTTTACAATTTTTTCTAAATTCTCTTTAGAGAAATCAATTTCAAAATTAACTTTTACTTTATTTTCACTTCCATCTCCAGCTTCAAGAGGGGTATATCCTCCCACGGCTATATTTTTTTTACTCATTTCACCCCTTTTGTATAGGAAAAACTTTTCTTTTCCTTGATGTGGGGTTTCTTTTATATTTATAGGAACAATTACATCCTCTTTTGAATTATCTGTTTCTAACTCTAAAATCCCTATGGGAGTTATACTTATAGGATTAAGTGGTACATCTGTGGAGAATTTCCACCCTTCAAAAGCGTCAACTCCAATCACTGGAAAAATAGATTCATCCTTTAAATTTTGACTTACATTTATCCAAATCTCAGGAATTTCAACTTTTATTTCTCCACTGGAATCTTTTATAATTAATATATCTTTAATATCAGATGTTACTCTAAAATCAGGCTCTTTTATTTCTGAATCAAAATTTAAATTCATATAATAATCTCTTCTAATTATTTTTATAGGAGAGCTAGGATCATAGTGAGAAACTGGAATTTTTATAGTTTTTCCAGAAATATTATCAAGACTTAAAATTTTAAATACAGGATAATGATTTACATATTGACAACTTAAATATATTTTCCCTGTTTTATCATTTGTATAAAACTCTTTTTTTACCTCTTCACTATTTCCATTTTCATCTAATGATATCCAACCAATCCCTTCTCTATTGTATCCGAACAGGTAAAAGCTTTCATATAATAAAGATTTCATTCTTTTATTTTCTGCAGCTTTAATATTTACACCTTTTGCTAAAATAGCATTTTCATTGAGATTGATAGGCTGATTTAAATCAAAATCATTAGATATAAATACATTTATAGTTTCAGAAATAAGATTTTTCCTAATTTTAATTTCTGGATAATTATAGCTGTATACTTTCTTTTCAATTGTTTCTAAGCTATCAGAAGCTGGAATAAAATATCCACTTTCATTTTTTTCTCCTAGTATAAGATTTATTTGTTCTAAACCTTGAGGCTTAAAAACAATCTCTCTAGCCCCATATCTTCGTATTTTTTCCATCAATCCAATAGCTGATTCTAGATTTATAGGTTTTGCTTTAATCTCAGCTTTAATATATTCATGTCTATTGTAATTTTCATTTATTCCAAAACTTCCAAGAACATTGTAATTATTTAAAGGACCTCTTAATATGACTGCATCAGATCCAGGATTTGTTTCAATCTCATCTAAATAAACATTCATATCTAATTCCCCTAAAATACTTGAATATTTTGTAGCTACCATCTCTTTTTCTTTTCCGTGTGGAGGCATTAAGGTATTCCATCCCCAACCTTTTTCACTATTCATAGGTGCTTTTGCCCCTAATGCTATGACAGGAAATACTGTTTTATCTTCGCTAGTAATCTCTGTTTCAAGGTTTTGCCAGTTTTCAATTTTAGCAAAAGTATAGATGTTATCTTCATTTAGAGTTTCACTATCTTCTATTACTATTTGATTAATACTAACTCTTCTATCTAAATATGTTGGAATATTTTTTTTAGGAAGTTTTTCAACTAAAATTTTAGGCAACGAATTTTCTAATATATCATCTACCTTAGATTTTCTACTTGGAAGATAACAGTTGTTACCATAATTTTCAAAATCTCCAGGGGATAGAGAATATGTATAGTTCTCATCATAAGTTAAGGGTATAGTTTTTATCTCATTTGTTTCATTTTCTAAGTTCTTTAAAATCTCGGCTAAATTTTTTCCCAAAATATAAAATCCAATTTTTGCATTTATTCTATTTGTAACAGGATTTACTACACCAGCTCCTACAGCAGTATAAAAAGTTTCTGAAGATGGTTTTTCTGGTGCTGATCCTGCTGCTACAGTATGTTCATAACTAAAATCTGTTAGATCAGGCATTAAGTTTACAATCCCTGTTGTTGTGGATTGATTTAAATTTACTCGATAGGGTTGTTTTAAGTTTTGGACGTGGTATCCTCCATTGTTTTTCTCATTACCTAGATAAATTACAGGAAAAAGTTTCACTCCTGCCAATGGTTTTTTTAATGCTAAACTTATATTTTTAGGAGTATAAAAAGAATAGATTTTATTCGGATATTTAGCTGTACCATCACTATTAAATTCATTTTTTATAAGGGATTCTTTTATTAAAATATCGTTATCACTTGGAGTGTTATATTCAAAATACTCCTTTAAATCCACATCCATAGAATGACCTTTGTTTATATTTAAATAATGGATTTTTTTAATATTTCCATTTAAATCCTTATGAACAATTTTAAAACGATAGCTCTCTTTATTAGAATAATGGATTTGTAAATTAAACTCCCCTGATGGAACGAAAGTTAATGCTACCTGACCTGAAGGAATTCTAATCTCTTTCCAGTCTTGAGAGTTTTTTTCTCTTCTAATCTCTCTTTTTTCTGAGCTTCCAGAGCCTATATCATAAAGTTCTGTTATACTACCAATTTCTGCAGTTGATATACCGTTTATAAATCCACTTTCAAAATTATGTTTTTTTACACTGATATCTGAGTGTGGCTCTGGTATAGTACCTACCCATCTTGAATTAAGAGGAGTTCCATTTGAATCAAAATAAATTACTTTACCATAATCACTAAATCCGTTATGATAATAAACTGTAACCTCTCTCTCTTCAATTGCTGCATTATTTTCAAGAATTTTAATATCGCCTTTAAAAATTTTAATAATACTTTTAGTATTTTTATCTAAAACTCCAATATATATTTTTGATGGAAGTTCCTCTTTTGATATATCAATTCGAAGTTTTTTAAATCCATTTACTTCAGTAATCTTATATTCAAACTTTGACCTTGCCAATTCTCTATTTTTATAATTTCTAGTTTTTTTACTACCACTAGTTACCTCTGAAGTTGCTTCTATAGAATCACTAATAAATAACTCGTAGTTATTAATATCTATATCTCTCAAATCTTTTGTTGATTTATAGTTAGAAAAATCGATATAAAGTGCTTTTTCACTTGGAATAAAATAGATATTATCTAATGATTCACTTTTTATCTTTGTAACCTCTATATTTAACTCTGCTGGTTTTGTTCTTCTAGGCAGTGCCTCAATTTTTTCTAACTCTGGTGCTATTTTATCTGGTAAATCTGGCGAGTTACCACTTCCAATAGCTCCTGAAAATAGAAATGAAAATAGTACAATAAAAAAGAGCTTGTGGAAGCTCTTTAACCTTTTAATCATAGCCCTTCCCCCTTTGTTTCATTTACCAATGAATAAACTCCCATAATTATTGGAAGCTGTCCGACATACTTTCCCTCTATAACTTCGATACTTTCTCCTCTGTCTAGTTCTCTTCTATCTAAAATAGCGTAGAACTTAACTAACTCTCTTTCGTTTTCAAGTATTATCTCGTTTTGTTTTCTATCCATTCCAACTTTTTCAACCTTTATCCATTTCTTTCTATTTGTTAAATTTATAAAGTTTGGAAACTTAAATGTCACTCTTTTTCCTAAATCTTTTTCTTTATCAGTTGTATAAATCTCCACGTGAGATACTGCTACAACTTGGTTAGGCCCAACCTCTGTATGATTTATATCCCGAAATCTAAGTGGCTCAACTATCTTTACTTTTATCTCGCTAAAACTTATTGAAAAGATAGTCATAAAGACTATCCAAACTATACTTTTATTCATGACTACCTCCTCTCATTTAACTCAACAGTTATGTATACTTTTTTCCTATGTACACCTTCACGAGATATATTTTTTCCGTCTATAAATAAATGATTATCTGTAACTAACTTTTTATTTATATATCTTGGAGAGTATATAAATGTATCTAAAGTTCCATCGCCATCCATATCTATCTCAGTTTCACTATAGTTTAAAACATAAAAGTTTTGTTTATCAGGCTCTTTATTCATCTCCAACTCAAATGGTATTGTTAGCTGCTCATCATCTAT
This sequence comes from Cetobacterium sp., assembly GCF_051653945.1. Lineage (GTDB taxonomy): Bacteria > Fusobacteriota > Fusobacteriia > Fusobacteriales > Fusobacteriaceae > Cetobacterium_A. The sequence continues at coordinate 1,177 of NZ_JBOFXD010000020.1, read as the reverse complement.
AATAAGTGCCTTTATATCTACATCTGTTATAATTTCTAAAGGTACAACTGCTTGTACTTTTGTATCTAAATTTATTGTATATGAATCCTCTAATTTCCATTTTACCTCTTCCCCAACTCCATCTGTTGTGGACTCTTCACCAGGAAGAGCAGGAATAAGAGGTATTGCAGGTAGAAGATTTGGTTGATTTTCATAGTCTTCTGGTAAAAGAGGCAAGGTAGTTGGTATATGAACCAACTCACTTGCTAATACATTACAATTTAGAAGGATTAGAATTGGAACTAATAATTTTTTCATATTTTTCTCCTTCACTTAAGAATATCTGTTTAAGTGTTAATCTGTCTTTGTCTAAATGAATAATAAATCGATTCTCTCTATCATCATAGTAGCCAAGCACTACATTTTCAGCGATTTTTCTAGCTTTATTATCCACACCTATGTATTCAACTTGTAGCATATACTTTCTAGCGTATAACCCGCTAACTTCAAAAGTTCCATCACTCTCTGGATTGAGATACTCTATTAATTTTCCTTTTGCATCTAAAACTTTAATAAGTATGTTTTCAAATAGAACCTCTCTATCTTTATCTTTTAGATTTAAACTTTTATCCACTTGAATCTCTCCAACTATAGTAACCATAGGCTTTATAGGGATATGTGCTGTCACTGTTCCAACTTGTTGTCCTAAAATCTTTATCTTTGTATCTCCAACTGTGTATGATGGTTTTCTAATCGTTGGTTTCATATCGTAAACTATTTTGTTGGGAACTCCAAAGAACATAGCCTCTCCATTTTCATCGGTATCTATCTCCTGATCTCCAATTTTAACAGCTACATACTCTACTTTTTCCTCATTAGTATCCATAACTCCATTGTCATTTTTATCTAGGAAAGTTATAACTTTAACTCTAGTGCTATCAATGCTTTCTAGTGGCTTTTGAATATTTTTTAAATCTACAACTCTATTTATACCAGCAGAGTACCTTTGAGCACCTGTTTCATCAAAATTGATTTCGCCTCTAAGCCAATTATCATAATCTAAAGTGAATCTAAAAGTAAATTTTTCCTTGTATGATTCTGAATATCCAAATTCCAATGAGTAATCAAATATATTAAAGATATTTTTATTTGTAAGTTTTAAAGTTGTTTCTAAATCTTTCCCATCCTCTAGCCAGTA
>NZ_JBOFXD010000019.1:0-3898 GCF_051653945.1 Cetobacterium sp. | reverse complement strand
GTATGTATAAATTTGGAATAATCATAGTCTGGTAGTCTTGGCTCAACTACTTTTTCTGTTATAAAACCACCTATAAAAGTTATTACTATAGTTGAAACAACAGAAAAGTACCAATTTCCCGTTGGATGAACTGTATAAGTTGGATTAATCATAGTCATTGCTTGAGTCGAAATTCCTGCAAATACAGGGTCATTCGTTCCCAGCAATATATTTGCACTCCATCCTCCAGATACTCCTGCAAATGTTGCTGCAAGTCCTGCAATTGGGTGTCTTTTGAAACTCATAAAAAGAACTGCACCTAATGGCACTAACACTACATAACCAGCTGAAGAAGCAATATTTGAAATTATTCCTAAAAATACTACAACATATGCTAAAGATTTACTATGTGTAGAATGTGCAGCTTTTCTAAGAAGAGTACTTAATAACCCTGTCCCTTCAGCAACACCAACTCCTAACATCACCGTAAAAACTGTTCCCAAAGCAAAAAATCCCGTAAAATTACTAACAATTTTTGGAATCATAGTTCTTATTCCGTTTACACTTAAAATATTTACTGCTTTTACCGTTGATTCAACCATCTTTTTCTGTTGTGCATCATAGATTTCATATGTTACTTGAACTCCAGATTGAGATGCAATCATAGAAATTAGCGCTACAACTATAGTCAAAATAAAGAAAATAGTAGCTGGATGTGGTAATGAATTTCCAACCTTTTCTATTCGATCCAACCACCTCGTTAAAAAATCTTTTTTCTGTTTATCAGTTTTAATACTTTCCATTTTGCCCCCCTATATTATATTTTTGCACTTAATTATAACATTTTTTGTAACTTTGTAAAGATGTTGATAAAAATAAAATAGCACAAATTTATTTACAAACATCAAAAAAAATGATACTATGGATTCAACAAATAAAATAAATTTTCTCATATATATTCGTAATATGGACGAACGTTTCTACGACCTACCGTAAATAGGTCACTATGAGGAAAGACAAATATATCATTTGAAATACCTTTTTTTGTATTTTCATTTAATTTATTCCAGTCTTTTCTCTAAATAGAGAAAAGACTTTTTTATTTTTAAAGGAGGATTTTATGAATTTACAAAAAAGAAGAGAACTAGTTGAAGTTGCCCTAGGAAAAAGAGAAGCGGACATAGTTCTAAAAAACGGAAATTTAATAAATGTTTTTTCTGGAGAGATGTATAAAGCTAACATATATATTTACGATAAATATATTGCTAATATTGTAGAGTGTAACTTAGACACTATTAGTTCAGGTAAAAATATAATTGATATTGATGGAAAATTTGTATCGCCTGGTTTTATTGATTCTCACGTTCATGTTGAAAGTAGCCATTTAACACCTGTAAACTTTGCAAGAGCAGTTTTACCAAAGGGAACAACAACTATAATTGCTGATCCTCATGAAATTGCAAATGTATTAGGTGTCGATGGTGTTATATATATGATTGAAAATTCAAAAGACGTCCCTATGAATCAATACTATCTAATTCCATCATGTGTTCCATCTGTTGTTGGTCTTGAAAATGCTGGGGCTGAATTTGATGATATTGAAATAGAAAAAATGTTAGATCTGCCTAGAGTTTTAGGTCTTGGTGAAGTTATGGATTTTGTGGGAGTTATTAATCAAAGCGATAGAATGACTAAAATAGTTGAAACAGCAATCAAAAAAGAAATGTTTGTTCAAGGTCATGCTCCTGAATTAAGTGGAAGTGAACTGTCTGCATATATTTGTGGTGGTCCAATATCGTGCCACGAAACTAGGGATGGGCGTCAAGCTCCAGATAAAATAAGAAAGGGCATGTATGTTGACGCTAGAGAAAGTTCTATCTCTAAAAATATAAGTTCAATAGTTGAAAATATTAAGCATATGAAATCACCAAGAAATTTAACTCTTTGTACAGATGATAGAGAGCCTAGAGATATTTTAGAAGTTGGACACATTAATGACTGTGTTAGAGTTGCTGTAAAAGCTGGACTAGACCCTATCGAAGCTATTAGAGCTACAACTTTAAATACTGCTCAAGAGTATAAATTAGATAAAATAGGTGCAATCGCCCCTGGATACTTTGCTGATATAGTAATTTTAGATAATTTAGTAGATTTTAATGTTTTAAAAACTTTTTGGCAAGGAAAATTAATTGCAGAAAATGATAGCTTAGTTATTGAAATAAACTCTCCAAAATTAGATATCGAACGTTTAAATTCAATTTATGTTGATGAATTAAGTGAAAGTGATTTTAAAATAAAATCTCCTATCCAAAATGGTGAGATTGAAATCGAAGTTTTATCATATCTTACTAAAGAAAGATCTATAACAGATAGAAAAACTGTATTAGTCAAAGCAAAAGATGGTTTTATTGATATCTCTGAAATCTCAAATTTAAATTTTGTTGCTATTGTTAATAGACATAATTTAAATAATAATATAGCTTTAGCAGTTGTTGAAAATTTCTATTTAAAAGAAGGAGGCGTTGGAACAACATACTCTCATGATAGTCATAATTTAACAATTGTATTTAATAAACCAAATGAAGCTCTAGCTATTACTAAAAAGATAAAAGAGCTTGGTGGTGGAATTGTAACTTCTGAAAATGGAGAGATTACTGGAACTTTACCTTTTCCAATTGCTGGAATGCTTTCGGATCAGCCTGCTGAGATTTTAGCAAAAGAGATTAGTCAGATGAATAAGATTCTTAGAAAAATGGGAATTGAAAGTGCATCTCCAATAACAAGACCTAGCACATTAGCTCTAATAGTAATTCCAAATGCTAAAATGAGTGATCTAGGACTTATTGATGTTAAAGAACAAAAAGTTATAAATCTATTTAAATAAAAGGAGAGACAATGCAACAAATAAAAATTGAACAAAGAAATAAAAATTTATTTGAAAAACTTTTTAAACTATCAGAAAATAATACAGATATAAAAACAGAAATAACTGCTGGAACTACAACTTTTATGACAATGGCATATGCTTTAATTGTTCACCCACTTATTATGAGTGCTTCTGGAATGCCCATCGGTGCAATGACAGTTGTAACAGCTTTAACTGCTGGAATATTTTCAATATTTATGGGAACTTATACTAATCTTCCTTTTGCTCTAGGACCTGCTATGGGAAGTAATGCATTCTTTGCTTATACTCTTGTAGCTTCAGGTTTAACAACATGGCAAGAGGGATTAGGTTTAGTATTTGTTTCTGGTATAATTTTTTTAATAATGTCTTTCTTTGGTTTTAGAGAGATTGTCGTTAAGCTTCTTCCTAAAAATTTAAAAATAGGAATTGGAGCTGTTGTAGGAATATTTTTAATTCAATTGGGATTTGGCTCAGCAAAACTAATGGATCTTTCAAAAGGTAAAATCGCCATTGGAAACTTAAAATCTCCTGAAACAATTTTAGCTATAGTAGGTTTATTTATAATTGCCGCTTTAATTGTTAGAAAAGTTAAAGGAGCTATACTAATTGGAATTTTGTTAGTTACTGTACTTGGAATTCCTTTAGGAATAACTAAAGTTCCAACATCGCTGATGTCTTTACCTCCATCAATAGCTGATGTTTCATTTAAACTAGATTTTTCAAAAGTTTTAAGTATAAAGTTCTTACCTATAATGTTTGTTTTCTTTGTTGGAGACTTCTTTTCAACTTTAGGAACACTACTAGGTGTTTCAGAGAAAGCTGGACTGTTAGATAAAGATGGAAATCTACCAAATATTCAAAAACCATTTTTAGTTGACGCTATTGCCACAATTGTTGGTGCTATTTTAGGTACAACTGTTGTTACAACTTATGTTGAATCTGCATCAGGAGTTGCCGAAGGGGGAAGAACTGGACTAACTTCTGTAACTACAGGATTAATTTTTTTAACAG
>NZ_JBOFXD010000018.1:0-25822 GCF_051653945.1 Cetobacterium sp. | reverse complement strand
AAAATCTATTTTTTCTTCTTTTAATATATCTTCAAACTCTTTTAAATCCCAACCATCCTCTTTAATATCTAAAGATTTTATATTACACCATCCTTTAAATATATTCAAAGCATTTGGGTATGTTGGATCTGATAATGCTACCGTTGGTTTTGTTTCTTTTGAAAAAAGTTTTATAACAATATCTAAAGCTTGTTGAGTTCCTGATGTTATTTGTATACTTTCCTTTTTTACAAAAATATCCTCTTTTTCAAACTCCTCTGAAAGTAAGTACCGAAGACTATCTACTCCTTGAACATTTTGATATTGAAAAATCTCTCCTCCATATTCTTTAATAACTTCATTAAAAAAAAACTTATAATCTTCAACAGGAAAATATTTAGAACTTGGAGTTCCATTTGAAAAATTTATTCTTTCTATTATTTGGTTTTGTCCATATTTAAAACTTTCTATTAAAGGTATCTCTTTTTCTTCTATTTCAAATTCACAAACTTGTTCTACAAAACATCCTTTTCCAGATATTTTTTTTATCAATCCCTTTTTTTCTAAAATATTGTAACTCTGAATAACCGTATTCTGGTTTATATCTAATTTCATTGCTACTTGACGAATCGATGGTAATTTTACTCCAGCTTTAATACCTCCTGATAAAATCTGCTTTTTTAGGCAATGATAAATCTGTAAGTATAAGCTTTCTTTTAAATTTTTATCTATACAAATATTAATTTTAGACATATACACCCTCTTTAATTTATTTATATGATTTGAATATATAATACACTTATTTTCTTTCTATTCCAATGACTTATTTATATGTTAAAGAAAATTGATTTTCTTAATTTTTTAAGATATAATTATACTTATACTATATTTTAATAAACTGGGGGAATGAATGAAAGAAAAACACAAAGAAATGGGAGAGCAGCCCATCGGTCAACTGCTTTTAAAATTTTCACTTCCTGCTATGATTGGAATGTTTGTAAATGCTTTATACAATATAGTAGATAGAATTTATATTGGAAATATACCTGAAATTGGTCCTGTTGCTATTGCAGGAGTTGGGGTTGTTTTTCCAATAATGATAATCTCTCTTGGATTCTGTCTTCTAATTGGATTGGGTGGTGCTACTAACATCTCTATTTCATTAGGAAAAAAGCGAAAAGATTTAGCTGAAAAATTTTTAGGTAATGCTACGTCATTATCAATTATATTCGGTATTATTTTAAGTTTTATAATAATTTTTACAATGGATTTATATATTGGAAAATTAGGGACAAGCCCTGCCACGGAACCATTTGCTAGAGATTATTTAACTATTGTTGCTCTCGGTTTTCCTTTTTTAATGGTCGGATATGCTACTAATGCAGCTGTTAGATCTGATGGAAACCCAAAAATTTCTATGATTACTCTTTTACTTGGGGCAATAACTAATATCATTTTAGACCCTATATTTATATTTGGATTAAATCTAGGTGTTAAAGGTGCAGCACTTGCGACTATTATTTCTCAAATTGTTTCTGCAATTTGGACTGTTGGTTATTTTACATCAAAATTTAGTGGAATTAAACTTCATTTTAAAAATTTAATTCTTGAATGGGAAAAAGTTAAAGATATTTTTATTATTGGAGCTGGACCTTTTGTTTTACAACTAGGTTCTAGTGCTGTAAACTTTATCTTAAATAGTAGTCTTATGAAGTATGGAGGAGATACAGCTGTTGGAGCTATGACCATTGTTAATGCAGTAAATACCTTTATTCTTATGCCTATTTTTGGTATAAACCAAGGAGTTCAACCTATTCTTGGATTTAACTATGGCGCTAGATTTTTTCATAGAGTTAGACAAGCCTTTGTATTAGCTGTAAAGGGTGCTGTTACTATTTCTACTATTGGATTTTTAGCTATTCAATTTTTATCTAAATATTTTATAGTTATTTTTACTAGCAATCCTGAACTTTTAGATGCTGCATCAAAAGGTCTTAAAGTTTTTACTTTAATGTTCCCTTTTATAGGCTTCCAAATTATAGCAGCAGTTTATTTCCAAGCTATTGGAAAGCCTAAAACTACTATGTTTTTAAGTTTATCAAGGCAAGTTTTATTTTTAATTCCCATTGTTTTAATTTTTTCTAGAATCTGGGGTGTTCGTGGTGTATGGATGGCTGTGCCGTCTGCAGATATATTATCTGTTATTGTTACTTTTATTATGACAAAAAAAGAGATGAAAAATCTTAAACTTTTAGAAAACGAAGAGGACTTGAGAAAAGATGTCAACGAAAATCAATCAACTAGAGAATCAACCAATTAACAAACTATTCTATAAATTTGCTATTCCAGCCTCAATTGGAATGCTTGTTAACTCCCTCTATGTAGTTGCTGACGGAGTTTTTATATCAAGAGGTATTGGAAGTATTGGAATTGCCGCTGTTAATATTGGATATCCTATAATTAATTTAACAGCTGCTCTAAGCCTTATGTTTGGAGCTGGTGGAGCCACTTTAATCTCTTTAAAAAGTGACGACCAAGATTTTAAAAACAAAAGTTTTACATATACAATTATTTTAAATCTTATTTTTTATATTTTAATAGCTTCTGTTGTTTTTATGTTTCCCAACAAAATAATGAAATCTTTAGGGGCAACAGAACTTTTACTTCCTATGGTTAAAGATTATATGTATCCATGTATCGTAGCTACTTTCTTTTTGATGTTATCAATATCTTTAAATGCTATTGTTAGAAATGATAATGCTCCTAGAAAGGCTATGAATTCACTTTTCATTGGAGCAATAACAAATATTGTTCTAGATTATATTTTTATATTTAAGTTAAAAATGGGAATTGAGGGTGGAGCTTATGCTACAGCTATTGGACAAGTTTTATCAGCTGTATACTTATGTATGCACTTTCCTAAATCAACTTTTAGATTATCTTTTGATATAAAAGATATTCAATGGAGTTTAATGGGAAAAATTTGTTCTTTAGGATTCTCATCTTTCATTTTAGAGTTTGCAGTTATGGTAATAACAATTCTTTTAAATATAACTCTTTCTAGAACAGAAGGACAAATAGGAGTTGCTGCTTACGGGATAATCTCTTATTCATTCGTTATCTATAGAATGTTATTTACAGGTTTAGCCCAAGGAATACAACCACTAGTTAGTTTTAACTATGGGCGTCGGAATTATAGAAGAGTTTTAGAAATTTTTAGATATGCACATAAATTCTGTTTTATCGCCACTACAATAGCTTTAATTCTGATAAAATTCTTTGCTTTAGATGTTGTTAAAGTCTTTACACACGAATCTCATCTATTTGAGTACACAGCTAAAGGTTTATTTTTATACTCCAGTGCTATTATTTTTGTAGGAGCTAATTTTATGAATATATCTTACTTACAAGCTATGGATAAAGCTTTTTTAGCTAATATAATCTCTGTTTGTAGAGGTGTGGTATTTATGGGAATTGGAATTATTATTTTACCAAAACTTCTTGGAGTTGATGGAATCTGGCTAACACTCCCATTTGCAGATGTACTAACATTTATTCTAACTCTTATAATCTTCAAAGTTCTAGGCATTAATAAAAATTTAAAATCCTCAAGTATATAGAAAAACTCAGAGAATATTCTCTGAGTTTTTTATTTTATCTTATAAAGTGAGTATATTTTTTATTTTCTTTTTCTGGAGGGATAATTGTATCTTTTGTATAATCAACCATCTTTAAAAGCCAAGCCATATTTTTTCCCAAAACTCTCATTATTTGCTTTCCCTCTTCATCTTGCTCAACATCTCCAGGTCTTAATCCGTGTATTACACTCCAATAATTTGTTGACGGCATCAACATCTCTGAATAATTTAAATAATTATTTAACTGATCAAACGTCGGAACTCCTCCTGATCTTCTTACTGCAACAACTGATGCACCAACTTTATGTCTAAAAAGTCCTCCATTAACTGATGCAACATAAAATGCTCTATCTAAAAAAGCTTTCATAGTAGCTCCTAAAGAAGCAAAATGAACTGGTGATCCCAATAAAACACCATCCGCTTCCTTAATCTTCTGAATCCATTCATTTACAAAATTTTCATCTCCCATAACACATTTTTCATCTCTATTTTTAGCACACCCATTACAACCTACGCAACCTCTAATAGCTTTATTTCCCACATGAACTATCTCTAATTCTATCCCTTCTTTTTCTAACTCTTCTCCCACCATCTTCAGTGCAAAATAGGTATTACCTTTTTCTCTTGGGCTTCCATTAAATGCAACAACCTTCATAAAAACCTCCTCTACTTTAATTATAATTTTAATTATATAACAAATTCTATTTTTTTTCAGCTTAAAATAGTATAATATATAAAAAAGATTCTAATTTTCTTTACTTAGGAGGATAACTATGAAAAATATTTTAATTGGAGTTACTGGTGGAATTGCCGCTTATAAGTCTGCTAATATAATCTCAATATTAAGAAAAAAAGGATATAACGTTAAAGTTATAATGACTGAAAGTGCAACTAAAATAATCACTCCTCAAACTTTAGAAACTCTTTCTAGAAATAGAGTTGTAACAGATATGTGGGAAAGAAATCACCAAATTGAAGTCGAGCACATATCATTAGCAGAGTGGGCTGATGCTTTTTTAATTGCTCCAGCAACTTATAATATCGTAGGAAAAGTAGCTAATGGAATTGCTGATGATATGTTATCTACTGTTATTTCAGCATGTAAAAAACCTACATACTTCGCTTTAGCAATGAATGTAAATATGTATGAAAATCCAATTTTAAAAGAAAACATACAAAAATTAGAAAAATTAGGTTATAAGTTTATAGAATCCGACGAGGGATTTTTAGCTTGTAACGTTAATGCTAAAGGAAGATTAAAAAATGAAAACGAAATTGTTGAAATTATAGAGAAAGATTTAGTAGCTACTATCCCTAAGCTATTAAAAGGAAAAAAAGTTATTATTACAGCAGGAAGAACTGAAGAACCTTTGGATCCTATAAGATATTTTTCAAATAGATCTAGTGGACAAATGGGGTATTCTTTAGCTAAAATTGCTGTTGATTTAGGAGCTGATGTAACTTTAGTTTCTGGACCTACAAACCTTGAAATTCCACACGGTCTAAAAGAATTTATTAGAATAAGAAGTGCTGTTGATATGTTTGATGCTGTTATGGAAAGATTCGATTCTCAAGATATCGGTATAGCTTGTGCTGCTGTTGCAGATTATAGACCTAAAAACTACTCTACTGAAAAAATAAAAAAAGCTGATGGGGAATTAACAATCGTATTAGAACGAAATCCTGATATTTTATTTAATATGGGAGAAAAAAAGAAAAATCAAATTTTAATTGGATTTGCTGCTGAAACTGAAAATATTGTGGAAAATGCAAAGAAAAAACTAATTAAGAAAAATTTAGATTTTATTGTTGCTAATAATGCTGAAAATATGCAAAAAACAACTAACAGCATACAGATTATAAAAAAATCTGGAGAAAATATTATTCATAAAGAACAACCAAAATCTGAAATTGCAAAACATATCTTCAATGAAATTTTAAAAGAAATCAAAATGTAATCAAAAAAACAGGTGAAATTTTTACCTGTTTTTTATTTTATAATAAATTTTTGTAGGAAGTTATAAATATTTTGAGAACAACTATAAAGTACTATTGGTACTAATACAATATAAATCTATAAAATCCTACTAAATTAATTTTTATTTTTTAATTTAGTAGATTTTTATCAGGAGTGAGGGATTATGAAATCTTATATTTTTTTTGTTATTTTGCCTTTTTTATTAACAGGCTGTTTTGGTACTCCTGAAGTTACTGAAACTCCTATTAAAACATTAATTACAGAAAATAAATCACAAAATAGCAACATTTTTTTTAAGTCACAACAATGGTGGCTTAACACAAATAACCAGCAATTGATTTCTCTAATTGATGAAGTTTTAGAAACAAATAGCGAAATTAAAATAGCTAAACTAAATATTGAAAAAGCAATGTATACCTTAAATTCTACAAAAAACTCTAATCTTTCTAGCATAGATTTAGGAGGAAGTTGGAATAGAAATCATATTTTAACATCTCATGTAAAAACAGATCTTCCTATAAAAGATATAAAAAATAGCGATACTATTGATATGGGATCTTTAGCTATTCAAGGACAATATATCTTTGATATTTGGGGTAAATTTGATGCTTTACAAAATCAAGCTCAATATTCAAAATTGGCTACTGAACTTCAAAGTGAATGGAGCACTCTAACTCTTTCAACAACAGTTGCAAATCTTTATGGGAAATATATTTTACTTACAAAAGAAGAGAATATACTAAAAGAAAAATTTAATATTGCAAAAGAGGTTTTAAACTATCAAAATATTCTTTATCAAACTGGACTTGGAAATAAAGAAAGCATTTTAAATGCTGACAATAATGTCAACTCTTTAAATCAAAAAATTGCTGAAATTACTACTCAAAAAACTACTTTAAAAAATAGTTTTTACTCTCTTGTTGGAAATGTAAAATCTAAAAATATCGATAAAATTTTATCAAGTATAGATTATAACACTCCTGAGTTTGATTATTTTTTAAATATTCCTCAATATATTGATTCAGATATAGTCATTAATAGACCTGATGTAAAATATTATTTAGCTTTAATTAACTCACAGAAAGAAAATTTAAAGTCTTTAAAAGCTGATTTCTATCCTAGATTTTCTATTACTGGAAAATATGAGTATCAAAATTTAAATATTCAAGATTTATTAAAAGCTCATAGTACATTGTGGGAGTTTGGACCAAGTCTATATCTACCTCTATTTAATAGGAATCTACTTACTCAAAATTATAATATCGCTGGAGTTGATTTAAATATTTTTATAGAAAATTATAACAACAATTTAATTAAAGCCTACCAAGATATCAATAATAATCTCAATGCTTTAAAAACATCAAAAACAAATAATGAATTAGAAGAAAAAAATTATAGCAATGTAAAATCTACTTATAACGATAATAATACCCTATATCAGATTGGTAGCATATCAAAACTTGAACTGTTAAATCAAAAAAATAATTTGCTTGATACTGAATTAAGCTATATTGAAAATAACTTTACATTATACACAAATCAAATTAACTTAATTGGATCCCTTGGTGGTTACTATAAAAATGAGGTGAAATAAATTGGACAATCAAACTACAAATCAAAACATCGTGACGGATGAAACTAAAAATAAAAATAGAAAAGATGCTAAAAAAAAGATGGGGATTTTTCTTTTAATTATACTTACTATTGGAATTTTATATCTACTTTATTATTTCTTTTTCTTAAAAGGGTATGAAGAAACTGAAAATGCCTATATTCATGGAAATCAAGTTTCCATAACAACACAAGTCAGTGGTGTTATCAATGAAATTAACGTAGAGGATACTCAATCTATAGATGTTGGTACCCCTGTTATAAAATTAGATACTATTGATTATGAAATTGCTCTAAAAAATGCTGAAACAAAATTAGCAGATGCTATTAGAAAATATTATACGTTACAAAATAGTGTAAAGCTTAGTGAAGATAGTGTTACAATTGCTAAAGCTAACTTAATTCTTGCTGATAAAACATTAAAAAGACAAACTATATCTAGTCATACTGGAATAACAAGTAAAGAAAACTTTGATACAACTAATTTCAAATATATAGATAGCAAAAATAGTTATGACCAAAGTTTAACTAATTTAGAAAATAGTAGAATTCAAGCTTTTAGCAGTGATATATATTCTCATCCTCTTGTTGCTGCTGCTATTGAAAACTTAAAAAATGCTTATTACAATTTAGAAAAAACTAAAATTTTCTCTCCAATTTCTGGAGTTATTGCTCAAAAGCAAGTTGAATTAGGACAACAAGTAAAAGCTGGACAGACACTTTTTACTGTTGTTGACTTGAATAAAACTTGGGTTAATGCAAACTTTAAGGAAACTCAACTTGGAGATATAAAACCTGGAAATTATGTTGAAATTGTCAGTGATTTAAATGGTAAAACTTACAAAGGAGTTGTTTCTGGAATATCCGCTGGATCTGGTAGTGCTTTTGCTTTAATTCCAACACAAAATGCCACTGGAAACTGGATTAAAATTGTTCAGAGGGTTCCTGTTAGAATTGACTTTGATCATGAAAGTTTAGAGAAGAATGGAATTTTACCAATCGGAACAAGCTTAACTGTTACAGTTAATACAAATAAAAATGTTGATATTCCAAATCAATTTAAAGAACAAAAATCAGAACTTTATAAAATTGATGAAAATAAATTAAATGTATTAATTGAAAAAATAGTTAACGATAATAGCTTTTAAGGAGGTTCTATATTATGAACTCATCAATTATTTTTGCTACAATTGCTCTAGCTATTGGTTCTTTTATGAACGTCCTCGATATGACTATTGTTAATGTTTCTCTAAGTCATATTGCAGGAGATTTTGCTGTAGCTCCTGATCAGGGGACTTGGGTTATAACTTCCTACGCTGTAGCTGAAGCTATATTTTTGCCTCTTATCGGATGGTTAACTAAACGTTTAGGAATTATTAAACAGTATTTAGGTGCAACACTACTTTTTACTTTAGTTAGTATGCTTTGTGGTATTAGTCCTTCTTATAGTTTTCTTCTTACTATGAGAATTTTACAGGGAGTTGTAGGGGCTAGTATGATTCCTCTGTCTCAAACACTTATGTTACAACTATATCCTAAAGAAAAAAAAGGAATAGCTCTAGGGATTTGGTCTATGACCATTGTTATAGCACCTGTTGTTGGCCCTGTTCTTGGGGGATGGGTTACTGATACAGCTTCTTGGAGATGGTGTTTTTATATCAATCTTCCTTTTGGTATTATATCTAGTTTAATTGTTTATTACATCTTTAAAAAAGATATCGCTAAAGAAAAAACTGTTAAAGAACCTGTTGATGTCATTGGATTCATATTTTTGGCCATTGGTGTTGGCTCTTTACAGCTTATGTTAGATAAAGGAAACGATTTAGATTGGTTTTCTAATAATACTATTATTGGTCTTAGTATATCAGCTTTTGTTTTTTTAGTCCTCTTGGTCATTTGGGAATGGCATCATGAATCTCCTGTGGTTAACGTAAGATTATTTTTAAATAGAAATTTTTGTGTTGGGTCTTTCTCACTGATGTTTTCTGTTTTGGCTTACTTCAGTGGCGTTGTTGCTATACCCCTTTGGTTACAAAACTATATGGGGTATACAGCTTTTATTAGTGGAAAATCAACTTGTACTTTAGGTATAGCTATTTTAATGGTAGCTCCAATATTAGGTAAAAAAATAGATCACCTAGATTCTAGAAAAGTAGCTGCTCTCGGATTCTTTTTATTAGGAATATCAACATTCTTAACCTCTAATTATTCCCCACAAATAACTCCAGCTTATGTTGGATTAACCAGATTTTTCAATGGTTTTGGTGTTGGAATTTTCTTCATAGCCTTAAATACACTAACGCTTTCAAATATTAGTAATGAAAACTTAGCTAGTGCATCTGGGATTTATAATTTTATGAGAAATATTGGAAGTAGTTTAGGAACCTCGTTAGTTATTCCTGCATGGAATCATACAATGGCCTTTCATCATACTATGATGGCTTCTGGTATAACAACAGCAAATCCTAATATCAATAGTGCTATTAGTACTTCCGCTCAATCACTAGCGTTAATAAATCAGCAGGTCATTGTTCAATCCTCTATTATGGGGATCAATGATGTTTTAATTGGAAGTGGAGTTATATCTCTTTTATTGATACCATTCCTTTTCCTCGCCAAATCAACAAAACCAGTTACATAATTTGGAATAAAAATTGCTTACTATAAATTAATAAGCAATTTTTTTATTGGAGGTTTTATATATGCAAATTTTATTAAAAAATGGTTTTATTCTAACTGAAAACGGGGTAAACTACATCTTGCCAAGTAACTAACTTTCACTTTTCAAACTTTTCTAGAATCCTTCCATAGGTCCATTGAAGTCACGACTTCGAATTTTCTATTCAAAATATTTTCTAAAATTTTTTCCCATATAAAAAACTCCCTTCGTAATAAACAGATTTATGTTATTTTATCTGTTTACTATAAAGAGAGCTTCTCAATCTCCTAGTGTTTTCTTCTACTTTCTATGACAGCTCCATAGCATTTTAAATACTCTAATTCTTCGTCAGATATAACAATATCTGAATATCTTTTTTTGTCACTATTATCAGATACAAGTCTTACTTCATTTTTATTAATTTTAAGGCGTTTTATATACGTTTGATCGTGATAACTAAATACACAAACTTTTCCTTCTACCGTTCTCATTTGCTTTTGAACTGGATTAATTATAACTAAATCTCCATCTGATAGAGTTGGAAACATTGAATCTCCACTAACTTCAACTAAAAAAGCATTTTTAGGTAATTCTACATTTGAAATAGAAGATAGTACCTCCATTCTAGTATTATCTTCAAAATTTATGTGTCCTAATCCTGCTGCTGCTTTACCTAAGACTGGTAAAGTTATTATCTCCGCTTGTTGCTTATTTTTTTCATCTTGAGTATTTCCATCTAATTTTCTTTTTATTAAATCTGGAGTTCTATCATAAGCAACTATATATCTAATTTCATCTGCCTCTTTATCTGTTTCTATAAATTTTTCGATAAATCTTTCTACAAAATCATCCTTAGGAATTCTAATTCCTTTTCTGTAGTGACCTACTACAGATAGAGAAGAATCTGTTTGCTTTGCTATATATTCTAATGTATAATTATTTTTCATCATCATTTTTTCTAAATAATTACCAAATTTAGTCTTCACATTATCCTCCCTTCTTTGTTTTTTAATTTATTATACTATTTTTCTACAAAAATGTAAAAAAATATTTGATTTTTTTTCTACATTAAAGTATAATTCTAGTAAATGAATTTTAAATTTTTTTATTTTTTTCTTATACATTTATGTAGAAAATCTGAGGAGGAGTATTAATGAGATTTAAAAGAGTTTCTAATCACTTTTGGAGAGTTGAATCTAATGGAGTTTTTATCGTTGGAACTTGGGAGCAGTGTCAAAAAGAACTACTTAATTTATGCTTAGATAAATGTCTTTTAAAAAATTAATTTCTCTTTTTTCTAGAGATTAAGTAAATTTTATTATATAATATATAGTAAATTAAATTTAATCTTGGAGGTTTTTATGATTTTTGGTAAAAAAATTAAAATAAATTTTGAAAATATAGATAATGGTGTAAAACTAACAATTATAAATTTCCCTAAAAATATATCAATAACTGCTTTAGATTTTGGTAAAGATTTAGCTAAAAGAACTATGGAGGGTTACTCTCCTAATCCCGAAGAAGAGATTGATGTTATTTCTGGAATTATAGATGAAAAAACTAATGGTGAAGATATTGTGTTTATCTATATAAATGGTGATTTACCTTCATCTATAATTTTAGTTGGAGCTTTGTGTAAAAAACTTCTATCAGAAATTCCCACAGTAAATCCTCTTGAAATTGGTGGAATATTCCATGGTGAGAAAAACGAAGCATATATTAGAGTAGCTATACAAAAGATGATTATTACTAATGATGCTTTAGGTAGCTCATTAGAAATAAATCTACCTCAAAATACTGATATGAATAAATTTAAAAGTATTTTTTCTGAAATGGCATTCTCCTTGGTTCCCGAAGTTCAAGGTATTCAATTTGGATTAGGTACCGCTATTTCTAAAAAAGCAAATTCAAATTTAACTATACAACCTAAAAGAGTTGAAATCTCTTTAGCTCCTCATATAGAAAGTAAAATACCAGCTTTAGCTTTAGTTTATGATGTTATTTTTCAGAGTATTGCAATTTTTTCATTATTAAATAATTAAATATTTTGGGTAGTATTAACTATATTTTGCTACCCTTTTTTTATTTTTTTGTTTTAATAAATTCATTTTGTAAATATATACCATTCATTTTTTCTATATTTTATCATTCCCATTTTTTTAATATCATTTTTACATATTTTTGAACAATTTTTTCTATATTAAAAATAGAATTTTATAATACCCTCTATTTTTCAGCATTTTTAAGCAAAGTAAAAAAATTTATATAATTAAAAAATCAGAAATTAATTTCACATTAAAACAATATATTTTACTTTGTTCATGTATAAAAAGTATTATATTTATATACAAAGTTTAGTAATAATACTTTTAGGAGGTAAAAAATGCAAGAATTACTAAAAGAATTAGTTGAAAAACACAGAAAAACAACTGAATTAGGGAAAGTCGCAAGCTATATCCCTGAATTAGAAAAAACAAACCCTAGAAATCTCGGAATATATATTTTAGATAATGAGGGAAATGAATACTTCGCTGGAGATTATAACAATAAATTCACAGTACAAAGTATCTCTAAAGTAGTGGCTCTTATGCTAGCTATTTTAGATAATGGAGAGGAATATGTATTCTCCAAAGTTGGAATGGATCCAAGTGGAGACCCATTTAACTCTATTAGAAAACTAGAAACATCTAGTAGAAGAAAACCATATAACCCTATGATCAATGCAGGGGCTATCGTTGTCTCTTCAATGATTAAAGGTGATGATGCAAAAGATAAGTTCAATCGACTTCTTGAATTTTTTAAAAAAATAACAGAAGACTCATCTCTTGAATTAAATCCTAAAGTTTATTTAAGTGAATCTGAAACAGGAAATAAAAATAGAGCTATGGGATATTATCTAAAGGCTGAAGGAATTATTACAGGAAATGTAGAAGAGGCTTTAGAAGTTTATTTTAAACAATGTTCTATTGATGTAACTGCTAAAACAATTGCTAAACTAGGTTTATTTTTAGCTAATGAGGGGCAAACTAGTACTGGTGAACAAGTTGTTTCTAATAGAGTTAGCCGAATTGTAAAAACACTTATGGTTACATGTGGAATGTATGATAACTCTGGTGAGTTTGCTGTAAGAGTTGGTTTACCATCTAAAAGTGGAGTTGGTGGAGGAATTGTTTCTGTTGTTCCACATAAAATGGGAATTGGTATTTACTCCCCTGCTCTAGATAAAAAAGGAAATCCTATAGCTGGAGTATGTCTTTTAGAAGATCTATGTAATGAGCTTAAATGTAGAATATTTTAAACACACACACAATTTATTATATATTATACAGGAGGAACAATGAATCTTATCAACACACTTAACAACATTTTATGGTCTTATGTCTTAATTGCAGTTCTTATTATCTCAGGATTATATTTTACTTTTAAATTAAAGTTTGCAAATATAACTGAATTTAAAGAGATGTTCAAAGTTATGCTTGAAAAAGGAAATGGAAAAGGAGTTTCACCATTCCAAGCATTCTGTATTAGTGCTGGTTCTAAAGTTGGAACTGGTAGTTTAGCGGGAGTTGCTCTTGCTATATCCGTTGGTGGTCCTGGGTCTATATTTTGGATGTGGGTTTTAGCCTTAGTAGCTGGTAGTTTAAGTTTAGTAGAAAATACTTTGGCTCAAATTTATAAGAAAAAAGAAGATGGAATCTTTGTTGGTGGACCAGCATATTATATGGAGTTAGGTATGAATAAAAAGTATCTTGGTGTAGCTTTTTCTATTCTTATTACAGTAACTTATGGTTTTATTTTTAATGCTGTTCAAGCTAATACAATCACAGTAGCTTTTCAACATGCTTATGGTATAAATCAATTTTATGGAGCTATTATTTTAACTGTACTAACAGCTATAATTATACTAGGAGGAGCTCATAGAATTGCAAAAGTTTCAGAGATTATCGTTCCAATTATGGGTGTATTCTATTTAGTAGTTGCTGTTTTTATAGTTTTAAAGAACATAACTGCTCTTCCTGGAGTTTTTTCATTGATTATGACAAACGCTTTTGATCCTGCTGCTGCTGGCGGTGGAGCTCTTGGAGTTATTGTTATGGAAGGTATTAAAAGAGGGCTTTTCTCAAACGAAGCTGGTATGGGTTCAACTCCAAATGCTGGAGCTAGCGCCTCAACAGATCATCCATTCAAACAGGGATTAGTTCAAACTTTAGGAGTTTATGTTACAACGTTAGCTATTTGCTCTGCTACAGCTTTCATCATTCTTTTCTCTGGAGTATTAGGAACTACGACTCATAAAGGAATTGAATTAACTCAAACTGCTATGATACATGAGCTTGGAATTTTTGGTAGAATTTTCTTAATGGCTTGTATATTTTTATTTGCTTTTTCATCAGTTATTGGAAATTACTTCTATGGAATTGTTAATATAGCCTATACTGAAAAAAAATGGTTAGAAAATCCATTTAAAGTTGTTGCTCTTGCTATGGTTTTCTGGGGGTCTATCAAAGATGCTCCATCTGTTTGGGCTATGGCTGATTTATTTATGGCATTCATGGCACTTTTTAATATATACGCCATTACTAAGCTTAGAGTTCCAGCTATTGAATGTATTCATCATTATTTAGAAGAAAGAAAAGCTAAAAGAAACCCTATTTTCACTAAGAATGTTCTTTCTAACTCCACTGGTGTAGAGTGTTGGGATGACAAAGGAGAAGTTTCTCTTTAATTCTAATTAGTAGTAAAATAAAAAAGACCCTCTCTGTTAGAGAGGGTCTTTTTATTAATGAATTATTTTTTTACCATTTTCTTCAGATTCTTTTCTGGATAAATGAACTATTTTATTTACAGCTACCTCTGCATATTTATCCAATATTGCAGGTAAATCTGAATTTTCAATTAATTCTATATATGCAGAATCCTCTTTAATTTTAGGTGCTACTCTATATTTTTTATCACCATTCATCTCTATTTCAAAATCACCATTAAACTCTCCATAAATAGGATCTAATTTAGGCTCAATCTCTTTTACCATATCAGCTACTATCATTGAAAATATTTTTTTAACATCTTCAACTCCTTGGGCTTTAGACATTCTTACTTTATAATCTCCCCAATATTTATTTTCTACCTCTGAAAATGATTTTTTGTATGCCATTTTTTACCTCCTCAACTCTTGTTTTTACAGGTTTATATTTTTATCTACGCTAATATATCGACTCTTCCTTTTTTCTTTTTATTTTTCTAGATTTTTATTTTTATTTTAAAAGATATCAATATTTTTTGAGTAAAATCAAATTATAATAATTCTAAGGAGGTTTTTATGCAAATCATACATGATGAAAAGAATTCAAAGTTTTATATAACTAATGGTGAAAATATAGAGGTTGCAGAATTAATATATTCTATTAATACTGCTGAAAAAACTCTTAAATTAAGTTCCACTTGGGTTGAAGAAGAATATCGTAACCAAAATTTAGCAACTACTTTAACTGAAGAATTTATAGAATTTGCTAAGTTAAATAATTTAAAAATTATTCCAATCTGTTCTTTTGGAAAAGCTTATTTTAAAAGATACGGTAATAAATACCAAGATGTTATGTTTTCAAAATAAATTTATCTTGTTTTTATCGATTTATTTTTTTATAATATTTATATAACGGATAAAATATTTTTGGAGGATTATTATGGGAATAAAAGTTGTCGTTTCTTTTAGTGGGGGAAAAGATAGTATGTTATCTTTACATAAAGCAATTTCATTGGGTTATGAACCAATTGCTCTTATGACAACAATAAACAAAAACAAAGGAGATTCTTGGTTTCATGATATCTCATCTGATCTTTTAAAGCAGGTTTCATTAGCTATTAATATACCTTTATTATTGGTGGAGTGTGATGGTGAAAATTATGAAAATACTTTTGAAATGGCTTTAAAAAATATGAAGAATCTAGGAGCTGAAGCGTGTATTTTTGGCGATATTGATATTGCTCATCATAGAGAATGGGGGGAGATTAGGTGTCAAAATACTAATCTTAAAGCTATTTTTCCTTTATGGCAAGAAAATCGAGAAACTTTAGTTGAAGAATTTATAGACTTAGGATATAAAGCTATTATTAAAAAAGTTAATTTAAATAATATGAGTGCTGATTTTTTAGGAAAAACTTTAAATCGTGAACTTTTAAAAGAAATAAAAGCAACTGGTTCTGATGTTTGTGGAGAAAATGGTGAATATCATACTTTTGTATATGATGGTCCAATTTTTTCTAAGGAAATTTTATTACAAAACACCAAAAATATAATTAATGAAAACACCCTATTATTGAGCGTTTATTAGACTTCTATATATAGAATGAATCGATTATACATACAATAAATAATTAATATACAGCATGAATACGCTGTATATTTTTTTTATATTTGTATATTTTAAATACTTTGTGTACAATTATTAATATAAAAGTAAGTAAAAAAATCATTTTTTAGGAGGAAACTATGTTCACACACACATTTAATATGGCAGAAACTTTAGCAATAGCAGTTTGTTTGCTATTAATTGGAAGATGGATCAAAGGAAAAGTATATTTCTTTGAAAAATTCTTTATACCAGCTCCTGTTATTGGAGGAGTTATATTTTCTATTGTTTCTCTAATTGGTTATAATATGCAACTTTTTGTTTTTGATTTTGACGGTTCTTTAAAAAATCTTTTAATGGTAGCTTTTTTTACTACAATTGGATTTTTAGCAAGTTTAAAAATGCTAAAAAAGGGTGGTGTTCAAGTTTTTACTTTTTTACTTGTAGCAGTTATACTTGTTGTTATTCAAAATGTTGTTGGTGTTTCTTTGGCAAAAGTATTTAGTTTAAATCCTTTAATTGGAATCGCTGCTGGCTCTGTTCCTCTTACTGGAGGTCATGGAACTTCTGGAGCTTTTGGGCCTGTTCTTGAAGCTGCTGGTGCTACTGGTGCTATGTCTGTTGCAATTGCTTCAGCCACTTTCGGACTGGTTGCTGGATGTTTAATTGGAGGGCCTGTTGGAAAAAGACTTATGGCAAAACATAATTTAAAATCTCCTAGAGAAGTAGAGATGTTCCTTGATGGGAATGAAGACCCCTCTGATACAAAGTTACTTTTAAATGAAGATCTATTATTTAGAGCTATTGTTTTTATTGTTTTAGCTATGGGAATTGGTGGATTTATAACACCATTATCTAAAAATTTAGGAATTGTTCTTCCTGTATATATTGGACCTATGATTGTTGCTGCAGTTATAAGAAATATTGCTGACGGAGTTAAAATAGAAATTCCACTAAATGCAATTAATGTTGTTGGAAATATTGCATTACAACTTTTCTTAGCAATGGCATTGATGTCTATGAGACTTTGGGAATTAGCTGCACTGGCTATTCCACTTGTAGTTATTCTTCTAGCACAAAAAATAGTTATGGCTTTATATGCATATTTTGTAACATTTAGAGTTATGGGAAAAGATTACGATGCTGCTGTTATGGCCGTTGGACATTGTGGGTTTGGAATGGGAGCTACTCCAAACGCTATGGCTAATATGGAATCTTTTACAGCTGCAAATGGTCCTTCTCCTACGGCATTCTTTGCACTGCCATTAGTTGGATCCCTTTTCATAGATTTTGTTAACGCATCAATTATAACAGTCTTTGTTAATATGTTTTCTTAATAATAAAAGGAGAGTTCTTTAACTCTCCTTTTACTTATTTTTATTGATTTAATATTACTCTTGTCCCATCAGCCATTTCTAAAATTTGACTTCTTTGATCAGAGTATATAACTCTAGCCCCTTGTCTTCTTCCTTGGTTATATTGTTGATAACTTGGGCTTGGATTTCCATAAAAATTTTGAGATGCTCCTATATCCCCATATTTTCTATTAGCATTCTCTATTACAGCTTGTCTCTCATATCCTCTACGTATTTGAGTATCCAATCTTCTTAAATCTTGTTGATGTCTATATTCACTTTGATTGTATTGCGATCCTAGAATTAAGGCAGATCCTGTTACTATAGCAGCCCTTGTTCCTCCATTTAACCCTCCCCACCAACTTGCATAACTCAATGAAGATAGCAGAAGTAATAGCATTAGTATCCCTTTTTTCATATATATATCACTCCTTAAATTTTGATAATATATTATAAATGGTTTTACAACAAAAAGCAACTTTTGTATATTTTTTACTTATTTTAGTTATATATATGTGATATAATTCAATGTATAAAAATTTAGTAGTGATAAATCTAACAAAAAGATTACAACATCACAGTCTATTTTTAGAACTAATTCATAAAATTGCCACATATGCTGTATGTAACAAATTGTTTCCAATTAAAGAGATGTCTCTTGCTTTTTTATACAACATATGTGGATATAAATTGTAAGGAGTTTATAATATGGCCATAAAAAAAACTAACGCAATGAGAGAACTTGATAAAGCTAAAATTAAATATGATATTTTTGAATATGATGTTGATGAAAATTATTTAGGTGCTGTAAGTGTTGCTTCAAAAACTGGAGAAGATATAACTAAGGTTTTCAAGACATTAGCTCTAACAAATGATAAAGATGAACTTTTTATTGTGTGTATTCCTGGAAGTGATGAAGTAGATTTAAAAAAAGTTGCTTCAATTGTTCAAGCTAAAAAAATAGATCTGCTTGAACTTAGCAAATTAAAAGAAAAAACAGGTTACATAAGAGGAGGTTGCTCTCCTATTGGGATAAAAAAAAGACACCTATCATTAATACATGAAAGTTGTCTGAAAAAAGATTTTATATTTATAAGTGGGGGACAAAGAGGACTACAAATTAAAATTAGTCCCAATGATTTAATTAATTTTCTTAATATGAAAGTTAAAAATCTTATTATTGAATAATTTTTCTGGGAGTGTAATTAATGAATACAACAAATACTATTATTTCTGTACTATCCGATAAAAATATTATTGGGGTTATGTCATCATCAATTTTTATTATGATCTTAGGTTTTTATTTGGGAAAAAGCAATAAATTAAAAAGTTCTTTCTCTGTACCTTTAGGAGAAATTATACTAACAATATCTATTCCAGCTTTATCCTTCAATGCTTTTATGAAAGATTTTGACAAAGAAACTTTTGTCAATGGAATAAATATCTTAATTTGGAGTTTTTTAATTCATCTTTTTTTAATGGCCATTGGTAATATATTTTATAAAAACTTAGATTTAGACAAACAATTAACATTAAAAATTATGTCTATTTTCGGAGGTGTTACTGTTTTTGGAATTCCAATAGCTCAAGCTTTATACGGAGATCTTGGAGTTATATACTCTTCAATTTTTTCTATACCATATAGAGTTTTACTTTATTCTTACGGTTTTATTAAAATGTCTAGTATTAAAATGGATAAAAAAAACCTTAAATCTATGTTTTTAAATCCAGTTATTTTAGCAACCTTTATTGGACTTTTTATATGGATATTTCAAGAATATCTTCCCCAAGTAAGCATAAGTGGACAAAAATTTCCTATTTTAAGAATTGATAAAACAGCTTTTTGGATATATAAACCTTTGGCTTTTTTAGCTGGTTTATGTTCTCCATTAGCATGGCTAGCTGCTGGATTAAAATTATCTGAATTACCTATTAAAGAGTCTTTAAAAAATTCTATAGCTTGGCAATTTTCTATTATAAAAACTCTTTTAATTCCTTTTCTAATATTAATTATTATTTTAGGAGCTAACTTCTTTGGTATTCTTCAATTATCTAGTGTTAGTTTAGGAGTTATAACTATTATGATGGCTACTCCAACAGCATCTGTTGTTATTGCTTATTCTTTAAAGTATAATAAAGAGCCTTTAATCACATCAAGCTGTTCTCTTTTATCAACTATTTTTAGCTTAATTACAATACCAATTCTAATTGCCTTTTTACAAATTTTTAAATTTTAACTGAGTCATTGACTCAGTTTTTTTATTTTTAATATCATCACTACTACTGGTAAAATAAATAGATATAATGAATATGGTATTATTTTTACTGCAGAAATATCCAACATCAAAGCTGGCACAGTAATTGCTATATTCCATGGTATTAACGAACTTAATATAACACAACTATTCTCTATATCTAAAGCCAATAATTCCTTTGTAAATCCATTTTTTTTATAAATCTTTTTCATAATTTGAGAAGTTAACAGTATAGAAGTAGACTGACTACAACTTATAGCAGCTGTTAAAATTGCCACTACTATTGTATATAAATATATTTTCCATTCACTTTTTACAATCCCTATTTTTTCGGATAATAGTTTTAATATTCCTAGTTTATCAACTATATTGACTAAACCACAAGAAAGTAAAGCCATAACCATAGCCGTTCCCATTGAAAATATTCCTCCTCCCTTTATTACATTGTATAATTCATTTTCAATTGGAAGCTTAAATCCATAAATTAATACTTTAATAAAATTTCTATCTTCATAGTTTTGTAAAAACCATCCTATAATTAAACTTAAAAAAATACTTACCAATATTGTATATCTAATATTCTTTTTTAAAAGACACATTATTACTAAATAAATCATTGGAATAAATACCCAAAAATCTAAATAAAAATTTTGATCTAGCAAAGTTAAAATATTACTCTCTATAAATTTTATTTCAATATTCTTACCTAAATAAAAATATAAACTTAATGTTATTAAATATGGAAGAATCGAAACTTTAAACATTCTTTTAACATTACTGTATATCTCTGTTTCCGTCAAAATAGATACAAAGTTAGCACTAGATGACATGGGAGATCCTCTATCACCAAAATAAGCTCCAGATATTATACTCCCCGCGACTATATAAATATCTAAACCAATACCCCTAGCCAAAGATACCATAACCAATCCTATAGTTCCCACAGTTCCAAAAGAACTTCCTATTAAAAAAGAAAATAAAGAAGTTATTAAAAATGAAAATACATAAAAATAATTTGGATTTATAATCTTTATCCCGTAGTATATTAAAGCTGGAATTGTCCCTGAAACAAACCAACTTGCTGAAAGAGCTCCTAAAAGAGCAAATATTAAAACCAATAAATAGGATTTTTTAGTTCCAGCTATTGCTATATCTAGAGTATTTTTTAGAGTCTTAAATTTTTTTAATGAAAAAATAAAAATCCCTAAAAAAATTAGAGATAAAACAATTAATAAAGTTGATTGAATTTTAAAAGAATATAATATTGCTACGATAATAAAAATTCTATGTATCATTTTTTATTTCTCCTCTTTATTTTATTTATTAGCCTATATTTTTTTAAAAGTCAATACTCTTTTAAATTTTGTCCACTTATGCTGTAAAAAATAGTAAAATAATGGTAGAATTTGTATATATGTTATTAGGAGGATTTTTAATGATTTTTAAAGTTTTATTTAATCTAATTATTGTAATAAGTCTAGGAATTTATAAATATATTTTCCCCTCATCTTTTTTTATTAATATCTTATTTTTTGTCTATCTCTTTTTTATTATCTATCATTTTTTTATTCTAAATGGCAATAAAATTTTTAAAGCTATTATTGAAACTTGTTTTACCATTGGAGTTACTCTTTTTATAATTAGTCTGGGAACTATTGTGACAGATATACATAATTCAAAAAATTTAGAGTTAAAAAATGAATATATCATTGTTTTGGGAGCTGGGTTACGAGGAGATAAACCTAAAAATGTTTTAAAATATCGACTAGATAAGGCTATAGATTATTATAAAAGATACCCTAATACTATATTTATTGTTTCTGGTGGTCAAGGAAAAGATGAGATTATTAGTGAAAGCAAAGCTATGAAAAATTATCTTATTTCACACTCTATTCCTAAAAATAATATCATTGAGGAAAATAAATCTACAACGACCTTAGAAAATCTAATTTTTTCTCATAAACTTATTCCAAATAATATAAAAAATATTGGCGTTATAAGCAATGATTTTCACATGTATAGAGTCAAATTTTTTGCAAATTCATTAAATTATAAAATAAATCCTATATATGCTAAAACGCCTTTAAAAAGCAAAATTAGCTTATTTAGCAGAGAAGCTTTAGCTGTTATATATTATAGTTTAAAAAATATTTTAATTCAAAAGGAGCCTAACAAAAGTTAGACTCCTTTTAAATTAGCACTTTCTATAAAAATTAAAATCTTTATTTAGATTTTAAAATTATAAACTTTTAAAATGTTGTTTTCATTGCTACATAAGCAAACGGTTGCCATCTCCAATCTGAAGCAGAATCTTGGTTTACATTATCCCAGTTTCTATACTCTGCACCAACTCCTACAGTAGTCACAAAACTTTCTGTAACTCTATAATCAGCTGACATTGATACCTGACCATACAACTCATAAGTATCTTTTGATTTTTTCATTACATATGAATTTTTATTGCTATCAAGTTCATATCTATCATACTGTCTAAATACATACGGGTCATATCCACCTTCGAAATCTAAGTTAATTCCATAGTTATTTCCTGTATATAATTCAAAATGTCTACGTAAATAAAACTCCCACTCTACTACAAATTCTTTATCCTCTCTATCACTTCCGTTACTTCCCGTTATGATATCTTGGTTATAAAAATAATAATCTAAATAAAGTGTACCATCCCATGTTATTCCTAATGGTAAATTTCCTGCATATTCTAAATCTGCTCCTACAGCATTGACATAGTTTTCACCATTAGAATTTGGAAATAGATGATAATATTTTGGAGCTAAAACTAATTTCTCTACAAGAGCTCCTTTATTTTTATACAAATCCATTCTTAATTGATATTCTAACTCTTGATCATCATTTTCCTGATTATAATATTCAATTCTAGAAGTTATCCAATCATTATGAGCATAGTATAATCTTATTCTTGTTTCTGTTCCATCTTTAGCACTATTATCTTTAGATTCATCATCTCTTTCTAAATTGTTATAGTCTCTTATTCTTCCTTCTAGAAGAATTTTTTCAGTTGCTTGAATACCAAAAGTTGTTTGTAATCTAGAATAGTTATTGGCTCCTCTATTCCATTCATCTTGAGCTATACTTGGGTCTACTGATGTGTCTGAAAAGTTATTTCCTAAACCATCGCCATGCCCTTCAGTTTCACCATAACCTTTATATTCTATTCTTAAATAACCACTTGGTTTAAAAGCAGTTTCTTCCTTCACAATATTTACTTCTTCCACTTCTACTTTTTCTACTTTAGGATAATTAACTAGTTCTTTACCTTGAGCCATCGTAGTTACAGCAAAAAGTGCACTTAAATAAATTAGATTTTTTTTCATAATTCCCCTCCGTTTATATTTTTTTAATCCACCTATTGTCATTTTAAAACTTTTTATCTTAAAATAATAGTTAGAAGGGATAACCGTGAAATATTCACCCTTTTATTTTTGTTTTAAATAGTTTATTATATATACATAAATTACTAAAAGGGGTATATCATGAAAACACATGAAGGGGCTATTTATTTAATTTCTTCAATTAACAAAGAAATAGATTTTTTATTTAGTTATCTTTTATCAAATCTAGAAATAACTAAAATGGAAAGTGTTTATTTAAAGCTTATCTATCAGAATCCTGGAATTAGCCAATACGAAATTTCTAAGGAAACTAAAATAGAAAGATCTCTAGTCACTAAATATATTACAAATTTAGAGGACAAAGGAATGATTGAAAAACGAAAAATAGATTCAAGAAAAAAAGGGCTTTATCTTTTAAAAGATGGAATTTTAGCTATTAATTACATTGATTCTTTTCTTCCAAATATACAAGATAAATTTAAAGATTTATTTTCAGAAAATGAAATTGAAATTTTTTTAAATGTATTAAAAAAATTTAAAAAACAATTAGAAATTATAAATAGTAAAAATTTATAATATACAAAAAGGTCATTAAACCAAAATTGATTTAATGACCTTTATTTTTAATTCTATTAAATATCTTATGGCGCCCCCAAGTATAACTTTAGTACCCATAATCAATAACTAAATTTATTTTATTTATCCAACACTTTCGTTAAATTCATTAAGTTCACCCCAATTTTTTAAGTTCTTTTTTAAAATAATAGAATAAACTTTCCCTGATTTATTTTTAGCAGACCCTGTATAACTTTCCGCTATATATTCATAAACGTCATCTATTCCTCGTTTCTTTTCATACTCACGATTAAATTCATACTCCTCTAATATTTCTTTTAAATATCTACAAGTAACTCTTATTAAAAATTTTGTACTAGTTATCTTTCTTTTAAAATTGTAGGGTGAGGTTTTTAAAACACGAGAAATTGTAGATATCTTCATTTGACTAACACCTATTGACATATCCTGATTTACAACTAAAAAATAAAAATATTTACATCCTATTTTTTCTCCTATTTTACGAATCAATTCTCCTCTATGCATACTTTCTAAAGTTAAAATTACTTCTATCAATCTAGAATTAATATTATATTCTCTAGAGTATTTTTCAATTTCATATTTGTACAACCTCTGAATATAATAAATATCTATATCAAATTGTCTAGAGCTAACTTCTATTTCTTCTTTCAACAAATTAAAATTATAACTTGCATTATTAAAATGACATATATCTGTTATAAAATAATCTAATGTCGGAGCTGTTATCATTAATACTAAGCTCATTATTATTCCAATTCCTGAATTATCTAAAATATACTGTTCTTCACCATTTATACTCGGAAGTATTAATTCTTGTGTAAATTTTACAGCAGAATAAACTAAAATAATATATAATATATATCTTAACAGTATCAAGGCTTTATATTTAGCAAAAGGTGGTCTTAATAATTTAAAATAAACTATAGCTGGCCAAACTGTCAAAAATGATCCTATTATAAATCCATTGGAGACATCGCTAGCTGTAAAGTTTGTAATTTTTCGCAATAAAACTACCCCTGTTATAATTATTAACATTTTAATAATAAAGCTCGCCTTTACTCTTTCTTTTTCATCAAAATTAAAATTATTAATAACTATGGATGTATAATTTCTATGAAAGTAGAGTTTATGACAATTATTGCATATAAAAAAAAGTATAACCACAAAAAAAACATTAAGATTTAATAACATATAGTGTATTCAATCCCCCTCTTAAAATAATAATAAATTTCCTTATCTATAATAACATACTCTAATTGCTTTTTTCAAAATTAATTATTAAATAAATGTCAATTAACTTTCTTACTCAAGTTACTTTATTATGAGCACAAAAAAAGAGGTATTGAAACCTCTTTTTTAAGGATTAAAAATCCTAATTCCCTCATAATGACCTTTTGTATCTATGTGTATCCATGTTGGAGTATAATCAGGATTTTCTATTCTTTTTATTACTTTAAATCTATGAACATTATCCATTATCATTTCTATAGCTTTTTTTATTTCTAATCCTTTAGGTTTTAAATCAAATGCTTGATATAAATTATGCATTGACATATTTAATTCTTTGGTTGCTATTTTTTTAGCTACTATAGAACAAAATGGACATCTGTTGCCACTCTCTTTATATTGTCCTCCTATATTCCAATTATTAATTGTAATTGGAACTCCTAGAATCTCTCTAACTATATCTAACTCTCTTAATAAATCTTCACTAAAAAATTCCCAAGATTTATCTTTGTACTTTTCATAAACGTGCGGGCAAACTAATTCTTGTATTTTAAAATATTTACATTTATACATTTTTACTCCTTTATTTTTTTTGTTTTAAAAGATATTCTTTTATAAATTTAGTATCTTCAGATAAGATATCCATTCTTTTCCAGATGTTGACTTGATTATTTTGTATTTGCTCTTTTAACCATTCAACTTTCATGTCATGTAATTGTTGATCTACTTTCTTATCTATTCTTCTCATAACGAATCTATGATAGGTTAAAAATGCTGTTATTAACGATGTTGCTACTGACAA
>NZ_JBOFXD010000017.1:0-16809 GCF_051653945.1 Cetobacterium sp. | reverse complement strand
GTTTTCCCTTACTTTTGCCTGTAAAAAACTTTTGAAGAAAGATACTAACTGCAACCATAAGTCCTATTGTTATAAAAAACTTTGGAATTGGTGTTGTAAGCAAAGGTATAGTTCTTCTAAATAGGAATATAGTCATCGTTTGTAAAAAAACATACATAGAATCAAGTCCCATAACACTTGGAGTCAGAATTCTGCTATCTGTAACTGTTTGGAAAAGTAGTGTTGATACAGCAACACAAGTTCCACTTAGAATTATTGCTAATATTTTTATACCTCTTGTTGAGATTAAATACCTAAAATTGTTTTTATTTATACCTACTAATAGGAAAAACGCCGCCGCTATTAACAAAGCTAAGAGAAGACCTAGTAGGATATCTTCCATCCTTTTTTCATTACTCTTCAAAATTTAACCTCCTAAATATCATAGCTAAGAATATTCCACTTCCGAATACTCCTGTTATCATTCCAATTGGAATCTCATGTGGATATATAACCACTCTACCTAAAATATCACATAGGAGTAAAAATAAGCCTCCCAAAGATCCAGTGGTATAAAGGTTTTTTGATAGGTTGTCTCCGAAAAATAGAGATACTATATTTGGAATGATTAAACCTAAGAACGGTATTCCACCTATTGTTATCATAATTAATGAAGATATAAAGCAAACTAAAATTAATCCTATATTTACAATAGTTTTGTAGTTGATGCCTAAATTTATTGCAAACTCCTCTCCCATTCCTGAGATTGTAAATTGTTTTGAATAAAAGAAGGCAGTTAAAACTAAAGGAATTGTTATATATAAAAGTTCGTAGTTACCTTTTAAAACTCCTGAAAAATCACCAAAAATCCAGCTATTAATACTTTGTATTAAATCACCTTTATATGCAAAGAACATTGTTATAGAACTGATTACTCCACTGATCATCATACCAATTAGTGGCACTAAAGCATTGTCCTTTATTTTAAT
Organism: Cetobacterium sp.; assembly: GCF_051653945.1. Lineage (GTDB taxonomy): Bacteria > Fusobacteriota > Fusobacteriia > Fusobacteriales > Fusobacteriaceae > Cetobacterium_A. The sequence continues at coordinate 15,841 of NZ_JBOFXD010000017.1, read as the reverse complement.
TTTTTTTACTATTCCTATAAAAAGAAATGTTCCTCCCATGGCAAATAGGGTAGCTATTAACATTTTAAATATAATTGATTCTTTTGGAAAAAAAAGTAAAGCTATTAGAATCCCTAATTTTGAGGAGTCAGCAGTTCCAGCAGTTGTTGGAGAAACAAATTTATTCATAGTAAGTTGCTGCATAATTAAACCGCAGATGCTCATTCCAAATCCTGCTGTGATTATACTGATGGTTCTTGGAATCCTACTTAAAAATATTATATTGTTACTATTTGTACCCTGAATAAATATATCAGATAAATTAACTGTTGCTACGCCTAAAAAAATAGAGATTATTGATAGAAAAATGATAGATAGTGTTATTATAAAGTTTTTCATATAATCTCCTTGTTTAATATTTTGTCTTACAAAATAAATTATACCAAAATATTCTATTTTGTCAATAATATTTTTTTTAGAAACACTTATTTGTCTATATTTATAATGAAAAAATAAAAAAACTTAAGCTTTCCTTTTTAGGAAAGCTTAAGCAACTTTTTTAAATTAATTTTTTTTATACAATATAATTGCGTCATAAGGTTTTAAATTTAGAATTCCTTCATTATTGATAAATTCAGTATTTGAAAGAAGACATCTATATTCATTAATATTTTCATTGGATAAATTAATAGTTTTTTCTACACCAAAATTTGTAATAACGATAATATTTTCATTTTTAAAACTTCTTTTGTAAACGTATATATTATTTTCTTCTGGTAGAAGAGGTTTGAAATCTCCATGAGATATAACTCTGTATTTTTTTCTAAGGTGTATAAGTTCTTTATAATAATTTAAAATACTGTTTTTATCATCTATTTGAGATTTAACATTGATATTTTTGTAATTTTTGATTACCTTAATCCAAGGATTAACTTCACTAAAACCAGCGTTTGTACTGTCGTCCCACTGAACTGGAGTTCTTCCGTTATCTCTAGAACGAGCCTGGATTACTTTTAGAGCTTCATCTTCTCTTAGCCCCTTTTCTTTTAAAATTCTGTAGTAGTTATGAGATTCAACATCCTTAAAAGTTTCAATATCTTCAAAGTAAGAGTTGGTCATTCCAATCTCCTCTCCTTGATAGATATAGGGAGTTCCTCTTAAACAATGAGTCAATGTTGCTAGCATCTTAGCTGATTTATTCCAGTTCTTCTGATCATCACCTAATCTAGAAACAACTCTAGGTTGATCATGATTACACCAGAAAAGTGCTGTCCAAGCTTGACTATTTTGCATTCCCAATTGCCACTCATTTAAAATTGATTTTAACTCTTCAAAATCTGGAGCTTGCAAACTCCATTTATCTTTATTTTTATAATCTATTTTTAAATGATGAAAATTAAATACCATAGATAGTTCGTTTTCACTTTCTCCAGCGTATTTAACGCAGTTTTCAAGAGTTGTAGAAGACATTTCTCCAACAGTTATAATATCTTTATCAGCTCCAAAAGAGTCAATATTTAGTTCTTTTAAATATTCATGTATTTTAGGACCATCAGTATAAAATCTTCTTCCATCTCCAATATTATCATCTTCATATATAAGTGGTTTAGAAATAAGGTTAACAACATCAAACCTAAATCCTTTAACACCTTTATTCATCCAAAATTTAACTATTTTTTTCATTTCATCTCTAACTTCGGGATTTTCCCAGTTAAGATCTGCTTGAGTTTCATCAAATAAATGAAGATAGTGCATTCCAACTTCTTTAGAGTATTTCCAAGCATTTCCACCAAACTTTGACTCCCAATTAGTAGGAGGGATTTCTGGATTTTTACTCTTTTTAAAAATATAATAATCTTGGTATTTTTTCTCTCCTGCTAAAGCTCTCTTAAACCACTCATGTTCTGTTGAAGTATGGTTAAAAACCATATCCAACATCAGCTCTATTCCTCTTTTTTTAGATTCTTTAATCAACATGTCAAAGTCATCCATAGTCCCATAAGTAGAATCAATATTGTAGTAATCTTCAACATCATATCCATTATCCTTTTGTGGAGATATAAAAAATGGTGTTATCCATAAATAATCTACTCCTAAATATTTTAAATAATCTAGTTTTTCAATAATCCCTCTTAAATCTCCAATTCCATCATTATTGCTGTCTTTAAATGATTTAGGGTATATTTGATATACAACTTTATCTTTAAACATTCTCTTTACTCTCCTCTTTTCTTAAAGAAATATTCATTATTGCTATAAATAGCGAACCTATAAATATTGATAAGATATAAATCGGCCAATTTTGAACTGCAAACCATCCATAAAATCCAGATATTGGAAGGGGATTGTTTGCACCTAAGTAAACAGCTAGGGCAGCAGCTAGAGCAGACCCTAAAATAGTTGATGAAATAACTTTTATTGGAGATTCAATAGCAAATGGAATTGCTCCCTCTGTAACACCAACTAGTCCCATTAAAATAGCTGATTTTCCAGCCTCTTGTAAAGCTAAGCTGTATTTCTTTTTAGATAAAATAGTTGCAAATCCTAATCCTAAAGGTGGAACAACGATTCCTATCATTGCAGCGGTATTTGGAACAGTTATTCCAGAAGCAACTAAAGCTAGGGCTGTTGTAAGAGCAGCTTTATTAATAGGTCCACCTAAGTCAGCTCCCATCATCCCACCGATAATTGCAGCTAAAATCAATCTGTTAGAACCGTTCATTCCCATTAACCAAATTTCAAGAGATTTGTTTAAAGTTGCAACAGGATCTCCAATTATGTAGATGATGCTCAATCCAGTTATTAAAACGGCACAGATAGGTGCAATAAATATAGATGTAACCCCTGAAGCAAATGCTGGTAATTTAACTTTTTTTATTATTATTTTCGTTGAATAACCAGCTAAAATACCTGCAACGAGAGCTCCTAAAAAGCCTGAGTTAGAATCTGCAGCTAGTAATCCACCAACAAATCCAGGAGCTATAGCAACTTTATCCCCAATAGCAAAAGCTACATATCCACCGATAAAAGGTAACATTAAACTTAAAGTTTTTCCACCAAGTTTATCTAAAGTGTGAAGTAATCTTACTAATGGTTCATGAGATTGAGCATAAGAACTATCCCAGATGTTTCCAATCTCAAAGAAAGAAGCTCCGATTCTAGATAATCCCATAATAACAGCTCCAGCAACAACTAAAGGAAGCATATAGGAAATTCCTGTTAAACAAGCTCTTTTAATCTCTTGAAGACTAAATAGTTTATCAGAGTTTTCATTTTTATCATCGGCATTATTTTCAGAGTTTATTTGATTAGCTTCAATAACTCCATCAGGATTATTCAAGGCTTGTAATATAGTTTCTTGACCTTTTTTTAGTGGTGCAGCAACTCTTGTTTGTATATATTTTTTCCCGATAAATCTTTCCTTTTCTTTAACAGAAACATCAGTTGCGAATATAATAACATCAGCTTTTTTTATTAGATCTTCAGAGTGTCTTCCCTCAATTCCACGAGCTCCTTGCTTTTCAACACAAATATTTATTTGTAGTTCTTTTGCAGCTTTTTCCAACGCCTCAGCAGCTAAGTAAGTGTGAGCAATTCCTGTAGGACATGCAGTAACAGCTAAAACCAATGGTTTATCTTTAAAATATTTGTTCTCATTGTTATTTTCATCAGTTTCTTCCTCAATGGAATAAAGTATATTTAAAAGTTCTTTAGTAGTTTGAGAGTTTTGTAAATTTTGTATAAATCCCTCTTTCATAAAAGAAGTTGTAAGTTTACTTAAAATTTCAATATGACTTGACCCTTCCTCTTTTTTAGGAATTGCAATTAAAAAAACTAAATTAACTTCGTTGTCTTCATCAACTGATTCCCAAGTGGCAATAGGATTTTTTAATCTGGCAATGGCAATTGAAGCCTCTTTTACACATTCATCTTTTCCGTGAGGAATAGCCAATCCTTCCTCTAACCCTGTAGGTGATGAGAGTTCTCTTTCCATAACTGTTTTATAAAAAATCTCTTTAGAAGTTATTCTTCCGTTATCATAAAGTTTATCAACTAAAACTTTAATAATATCTTTTTTATCTTTTAAATCAAGATTTAAAAGAACTAAATTATCGTTTACTAAATTTTTAAAATTCATTTGTTTCTCCTTTTACTTAAAACTTTTTGAAAAAAATTGATTTAATACCCTATAAATTAGAGTATCAATTTTATAGTGATTTGTAAATTTTCTATTTTTTTCAGAAAAAAATGAATTTTTTTGTTAGAAAAGTACGTTTTTTGATTCTTTAGTGTTATAATTAAATTGAATTGATTTGTTCTTATAAAATTAACAGGTTATATTTTTTCAATTTTTTTTGAAAAATAAGGAGGAAAAAATTAATAAAAGAATTATTTCTATTTTAGAATTATTAATTAAGCAAGAGAGAGTGGTTACTATCAAGGAATTAAGTTTGATGTTGGGTGTTAGTGATCGAAGTATCCGTTATGATTTAGAAACAGTAAATGAATATTTAGAAAAAAATAGTTTGTCAACTATTAATAAGCTAAGTAAAGGTGTTTTAGAGTTTCAAGAAACCTCTTTAATAGAGTTATTAAAATTATTCAATAGTACTAACTCTTTTTCTAAAAGTGAGTATCGAGATGAGCTAATCCTTATTAAAATAGCTTTTGAAGAGGAGATTAATATATCAGATTTATGTGAAGAGTTTGATTTAAGTCGTTCGAGCATAAAGGTAACTTTAAAAAATAGTGAGGATATACTCACTAACTATAACTTAAGATTAATTTTAAATCCTCAAAAAGGTTTGAAGTTAGTTGGAGAGGAAGAATCTATTAGAAAAATACAATTGAAGTTATTAAATCAGTTTAAATATAACTCTAAAATAATAGATTTTAAATTAGAATTTTTTAGAAAGAACTTGGATAAATATTTCAAAAATACAAATATTAATCAAGTTAAAGTTTTTATTAATTATTTAATTAACTCTCTCAATAAAGTGATCTCTGATGAAGCATATAATATTTTAATTAACTATACATTTGTACTTATTAATCGATTAAAGTATAAAAAATCTTTAACAAATTGTAAAAATGAGAACTTTTTTTTGAATACCTTAGAGTATAGTTTAGTAAGTAAGGCTGTATCTCTAATTGAAGTTTCAGAAAATATTAGTTTAAATAGATATGAACTTATCAAATTTACAGATTATCTTTTAGGAAGCCACAGTTACTCGACAAGTTTTTCTATATATGAAAACTGGATAGAGATAGAGATTTTAGTAAAAAAAATAATTAGACATTTTTCTGAGGCAATAGAAATCGATTTAAATAGTGACAATATATTGTTAGAAGGGCTAATTAATCATATAAAACCAACTATTTATAGAGCAAAAAATAATATTGAATTAGAAAACTCTATAGTTGATGAGTTTTTAAAAATTGATAAAATTATTTTTGAAAAAACTAAATTATCCCTATCTTATCTTGAAAACTTTTTAGATAAATCTATTTCAAATAATGAAATTGCATTTATAGGTGTACATTTTAAATCAGCTATTGATAGAAATAAATCTATAAAAAAAGAGGTAAAAAATATTTTGATAGTCTGTGGATTAGGATTTGGAACATCTAAGTTGATTGCTCAACAGATAAAAAATAGATATGATGTCAACATAATTGGAACAATTCCATTGAATCAATTAGACAGGTATTTAGAAAATAAAGATGTAGATATTATTATTACAAATATAAATAATATAGATATAAATTATTTAAAATTACCAATTATTGTAGTTAATACTTTATTAAATGGAGATGATTTTTTTAATCTTGATAAATTAGATTTTCCAAAGTATAAGAAAAAAATAACTTTAAGTAATCTTATGGGAATTATAAAAGAGGAAGCAGAGATTAAAAATGAAAAAGTTCTTATTGATAAATTAAAAAATGAGTATGAGGATTTAATAATTGATGATTTAAAAGAAAGTTATAAACCGCTATCATCCTTTTTGTTGAAAGAGAGTATTTCTTTGGGGTCTGATGCACGTACGTGGGAAGAGGCAATTAAAGTTTCTGGGGAGTTATTAGAGAAGAATAATTGTACGTTATCATCGTATACAGAGGATATGATAGAAGCTATAAAAATTAATGGTTCTTACATAGTGATGGATAATCTAGTGGCATTACCTCATGCTAAAAACAAAAATAACGTATTGAAAACAGGGATGTCTTTAACGATATGTTCATCTCCTGTTGAATTTCCTGGAAAAGTATTTGCAAAATATATATTAGCTTTTTGTTCATATGACGGGAAAGAGCATCTGGATGCTTTAGTGCAGTTTGTAGAGTTGTTAAAAAAGTATGAATTTGATAAAATTTTATCAACTACACAATCTCAAAAGAAAATAATAGATACAATTAGAAAGTATGAGTTTTTAAGCAATTTTGGTAAAAAGTAGGGTATATTCTATTTAAAATAAAAGGAGAAAAAATTTCATTTTAATGAAATTTATCTCCTTTTTATTATTACACATTCTTTATTTTATTTTCTAATTCAAGAATCCTTTTGTTTTGTTTAATCATTTTTTTGATTAATTCTCTTTCTGAAAGAGCCGTCATAAGGTGATCTTGAGCATGAACAAAAAGCATTGTGATAGTCATTCTATTTCCACCAGCTTCTTTTTGAATAAGATCAGTTTGGATATGATGTGCTTTTAAAACTGCCTCATCACATTTTTTTAGCATCTCTTCAGCTTCTTGGAAATTTCCATCTTCAGAAAAAGATAGAGCTTTATAAGCATATCCTTTAGCTTCCCCAGCGTGCCCAACTATCCCAAAAACTACCATTTCTAACTCTTCTAACATTTCTTCATTTGACATATAAATAACCTCCCAAATTTTTTAAAATCTTAACATATTAATTTTATTTCGTATATGAAAGTTTATTTCCGAAAAAATTGAAATAAACTTTTGTTGTAAAAAATAATAAAGTTGATAGAATAACGTATATATAAAACAAAAAAAAAACAAAATGGAGGGTATATGAAGATTTTATTAGTTTGTGCAGGAGGATTTTCAACAACAATGATGATGGGAGCTATAAAAAAAGTTGTAGCTAAAAGTGAAAAGTTAAATAACGAGGATTTTGAACCAATGGAAGCGATTCCAGTGGATAGACTTCCAGAAAAAATAGGAAGTTTCGATATCGTTCTTGTAGGACCTCAGTTAGGACATAAATTTGATTATGTTCAAGAAATTGCAAAAGAAAATAATAAACCATCAGTTTTATTAAGTGCAGAAATTTATGGTGCAATGGATGGTGCAACTGTTTTAAAGCAAGCTATAGTAGCTCATAAAAGATATCACGGATAAAATAGGGGGAGAACGATGGGATTATTTGAAAAATTTGAAAGTATTATAAAAAAAATATTGGTTCCAATAGCAGAAAAAATAGATAAACAACCACATTTAACTGCAGTAAAAAAAGGAATGGTTGTTTTAACACCGATTTTATTATTAGGATCAATGGCATATCCATTGAAAACTTTAAAAAATATATTTGCTAACTCTCAAATGGTTCAAGAGTGGTTTACGAATAATGTTTATCTAATCGATTTATTAATAAAGTTTTCTTTAGGTTTTGTTGGTGTTTATGCAGTTATAGCTATATCTTATTTTTTAAGCGAAAGATATAAAATATATACTGTTGGGGCAGTTACATTATCACTATTTTCTTTTTTAGTAACTGTGACTAATTTAAATAAAGATGGTAGCTTGGATATAAAATATTTTGATTCAAAAGGTTTATTTACTGCTATATTTATTGCATTAGTAATAGTTGAAATTTATAAATACTTTACTGATCATAAGTTAGTTATTAAAATGCCAGAAGGTGTACCAGATTTTGTTTCTAGATCATTTGAATTGATAACACCAACAGCTTTCATTGCTGTGTTTTTCTTAAGTTTAAGATATTTGGTGTCGTCTTTTTCTGGAGGAATGCTTTTACCAGAAATCATAATGAAAGTTTTAGCTCCAGCAATAGGAAGTATGGATAATTTATTTGTAGTGTGGTTTGTAATAATGCTTCGTTTAATGTTTTGGTTTTTTGGAATTCACTCAGCAGTATTGTCGCCAGTATTGTCACCAATTTTTGTTCAATATCTAGCAGAAAACATAGCAGCAAAAGAGGCTGGATTAGCGTTACCACATTTTGTAACAGGGGGAGTATTTTCAGCGTTCGTAAACTTTACAGGTTCTGGAGTAACAATGGGACTTATTTTAGCAATGTTATTTGGAAAAACAAAAAGATATAAAAAAGTAGCTCAAGTTTCATTAATACCTGCTTTATTTGGAATAAACGAGCCAATTTTATTTGGTGGACCAGTAATATTAAATCCAATACTACTTATACCATTTGTATTTGGAAGTTCTTTGATAAGTTTAATGCCATTAGCTCTTATGAAATATGGAGTTTTAGCTAAACCATTTTTTGATCCACCATATTTACCATTATTCTTTGAAGGGTTTTTAACTGGATTTGATTGGAAAGCACCATTTGTGCAAATAGTACAATTAATATTATCGTTTTTAGTTTATTATCCATTCTTTAAAGTTTTAGAAAAAGAGGAGTTAAAATCTGAAGAAGAAAGCAAAAAAAATCATGAAATATTTACACAAGAGGACAATGATATTTTAAACGATTTAGAGCTAGATTTCTAAGTTAAAGAAGCTGATTTTATTCAGCTTCTTTAACTATATTTGGAGGGAGAAATGTTAAAAGAAAATCAAGGACTATTAGTTATAAAAAAAGAAAATAAATTTTATTTATCAAATTTTACGGGAAGTGGTGGGTATTTATTAGTAACTTCTAAAAAAAAATATATTTTAATAGAGGGTAAGTATGAAAAGCAGGCTCAAGAGCAGTGTAAAGAGTTTTCTATTGTAGTTTTAAGAGATAAAAATTTTTTAGAATGTTTAAGAGAGATTTGTAAAAAAAATGATATAGAAGAGTTAATTTTTGAAGAAGATACAGTGGTATATTCGCTTTATAAAGAACTTGAAAAATTACCTTTTAAATTAGTAGAGAGTGGAAATTTACTTGAAAATCAGAGAGTTATAAAAAAATATAATGAAATAGAAATTCTTAAAAAGTCTTGTGATATTGCACAAAAGGCAATTGAAAGGGCATTAGATGAATTTACAATTGATATGAATGAAAAAGATTTAGCTGACAGTATAGAGAGAAATGCAAAAAAACTAGGGGCTGAAAAAATTGATTTTATCATTGTTGCTTCTGGAAAAAGAGGTGCCTTACCACATGGTAGGCCAACGGATAAAAAAATAGAATTAGGGGAGTTAGTAACAATAGATTTTGGCAGTATATACAAAGGGTATCATTCAGATATAACAAGAACATATGCTGTTGGAAAAGTAAGTTTGAAATTAAAAGAAATTTATGACATTGTAAAAGAAGCCCAACAATTAGGTGTTTCGATGATAAAGCCTGAAATGGATACAAAAGAGATTGATAGAGTAGTAAGAGAGTATATAAAAAATGCAGGATATGGAGAGTATTTTGTTCATGGTTTAGGACATGGAGTAGGAATAGAAGGGCATGAAAAACCATTTTTAAATGAATATGAGAACAATATTTTGAAAGCTGGAATGGTTTTAACAATTGAACCTGGAATATATATTCCTGAATTAGGGGGAGTTCGAATAGAAGATACTGTGCTAGTAACAAATAATGGTTATGAATTGTTAACGACAATACCAAAAGAGTTTAAGGAGATTGGATTATGTTAAAGAATTTTGAATTTATAAAAAAAATAACTGAAGCTCATGGACCTGCTGGTTCTGAAGATGAAGTTAGAAACATTATAAGAGAGGAACTAAATGATATATGCAGTTCATTTGATTATGACAATTTAGGAAGTATAATTTGTCATTTGTCAAAAAATAAAAAGATAAAAGTAGCTGTTATGGCACATATGGATGAGGTTGGATTTTTAGTAGAAAAAATAACAAAAGATGGATATATTAGAGTTTATCAATTAGGAGGAACAGATCCAGTAATAGTTCAAAATAATATAGTTGAAATAAAAACATATTTAGGAACTAAAATAAGAGGTGTTTTATCTAGTGATACTTCTTCTAAAGAAACAAAAATTGGAAATTTATATATTGATATAGGGTGTCAAAGTGAAGATGAAGTAAAGCAATTAGGAGTTGAAATAGGTGATTCAATAACTTTTGTAACACAAACTCAATATTTAGACTCAGAAAATATAATAGCAAAATCATGGGATGATAGGGTGGGGTGTATTTTAGCAGTAGAGTTGTTGAAAAATTTAAAAAATATCGAATTAAATTGTGATTTATATTTTATAGGAACAGTTCAAGAAGAGGTAGGAACTAGGGGAGGAAAAACATCTGTAAATAAACTACAGCCAGATATTATAATAAATTTGGATGTAGCTACAGCAAAAAATACTTTAGGAAGTAAAGAGTTGGGAAGAAGTTATGGAGAAGGACCGTGTTTTGTTATAGCTGATAAGTTGGCTTTAGGTAATAAAGTATTATTAAAAGAGTTGGCTAGAAGTGCACAGAAAATTGAAGGTAAATATCAATTGGATTTTTTAAAAGGTGGCGGTACGGATAATGGGCCAGGAAGTAACAGTGGGTATGGAATAGCTGGATTATCAGTTATATTACCAGTAAAAAATTGTCATACTCCTTACACAATATTAAATGAAAATGATTACCTAGAGTGTTACAATATATTAGAAGAGTTTATAAAGAGTATAGATGAAGACATTTTAAATAAAGTTTATTTTTATAAAAAGTAAAGGGGGATTTTTTGAGTTTAAATAGAAAAGATTTTGAAATTATTAGATTGGTTTCCAATGAAAAAATAAATTTAAAAGAATTGGCGTTGAATTTCAAAACAACAGATAGAAACATAAGATATTCAATAGATAATATAAATCATTATTTAAAAAAATTTACAACTGGAGATAATATAGAAATAATTAACGGAGTAATAAAATTTGATGCAGATGAAGAGTTGGTAAAAAAATTTTGTGGTGAAAAAAATAAAAAAAATTATATTTTTTCTAAAGAGGAGAGAGAAGAGTATATTTTAATATGTCTTTTTTTTCAAGATGTTATAAGTTTGAAAGATATTGAGGAGTATTTTCAAGTTAGTATAACAACTCTTAGAAAAGATTTAAAAGATATTGAAAAAAATTTAGAAAAGTATCAACTTTATTTGGAAAGTAGTTTTGGAAAAATATCTGTTAAAGGTAATGAAAAAAAATTAAGACATTTAAAAATGATTTATGCTCTAAAATATGTTTATTTAAATGAAGAGGAGCTAAAGTATACAAATAAGTTGTTTTTCTTTCAAAAAGATATACTGTCGATTTTAAAGAATTATTTAAGTAATCAAAATATCAATAGATGTTTTGATATTCTAAAAACTTTTGAGAAAGAATTAAAAATAAAGTTTGAAAAAGAGTTTAAAAATATAATTTTCATATATTTAATAATTACTTTTGAAAGAATTAAGAAAGGTTATATTTTAGTTAAAAAAAATAATTGGGAATTTTTAAAGAATACATCTTATTATAAAATAATTCAAAAAGATATTTTTAAAAATAATATCAGATATATGTATGAGTCACTACATCTTTCTGAATACTTTTTAAGTGGTTATAACTCAGAAAGTTTTTATGAAAATAGATTTTTAATAGATAGTTTTGTATGTAAATTGCTAAATGTTTTAAGTGAAATAAAAATAAAAAACTTAATAAATGATAAAGAGTTTTTAGAAGAGATTATTGAGTATTTAACAGCTGCAATATATAGAGTGAAAAATAATTTTATATTAAACTATGAACTAGAATTGGATGAAATTGAAGGTAAAGTTTATAGTGAAATATCTAAAAATAGAGATGAGATTAACAAATATTTGAAAGAGCCACTTAGAGATGAAGAGTTTATGTTGATATCTCAAATAGTATGTAAACACCTGAAGAAGCCAGAAATAGAAAAGATAAAGTTAAATAAGATATTAGGGATTGTTAAAAAAAATTCTGAAAAATCTTCTCTAGATATAATTGCAAAGGAGCTATTAGAATTATACCCTAACCTGATAGAGAATGACATAAAAATAAATAAGCAACTTAGTTTACTAGATATAATTACAGAGAAAGATATAAAATTTACAAAATGTTATGATATAAAAGAGTTAGTAGATGTATTTATAAGTAATCTTTATGAAAATAGTTTTATAGAAAGAGAGTTTATAGATTCTGTTTATGGTATGTTAGCTAATAAAGAGTTTGATTGTATAGATAATGAGAGTACACTTATATTTTATGGAAAAGAAACAAAATACAATAAAAGATTGGGTATTTCTCTAATTTTTAATGAAAATAATATAAAGTTTGAAGATAAAGATATTAAATATTTTATTTTACTTTCAAATGTAGATAAATATAATTATCTAGGCGTGTTAAGAGATTTACAAAAGCTTATAGAGGTAAATGGATTGAAAGAATTATCAAAACTTCAATCACCAAAATCTGTGATTGAGAAAATAGTAAATATAATAGATTAGGGGGCACAATGAATTTTAATAAAGTTATAGATAGAAGAGGAACTTATTCAACGCAGTGGGATTATATAGAAGATAGATTTGGAGAAGGAACAAAAGATTTAACCCCCTTTTCAATCTCGGATATGGATTTAGAAAGTCCAAAAGAGATTATAAAATCTTTAGAAAAAGTTTTGTCTCATGGAATTTTTGGTTATTCTCGTTGGAATCATTCAGAGTATAAGGGGGCAATAAAAAATTGGTATTTAAAAAGATATAAAACTGTAATAGAAGAGGAGTGGGTAGTGTATTCTCCAGCAGTTATATATAGTATATCTATATTGTTAGAGGAGCTTTTAAAAAATGGTGAAAAAATATTAACTCATACACCAAGATATGATGGATTTACAAAGATACTTAGTAATTATAATGTTGTAGATATAGAATTAATTGAAGTTTTTAAAGGGGAGTATAGGACAAATTTTAAAAAGATAGAGGATGAATTTAAAAATGGGGTTAAAGTATTTTTATTGTGTAATCCAGAAAATCCAGTTGGGAAAGTGTGGAGTAGAGAAGAGCTAAATAAATTAGTTGAACTTTGTAAAAAGTATAATGTGTATTTAATATCTGATGATATTCATATGGATATAGCTAGAAAAGCTGTAACGCCAGTTGTAAAATTAAGAGAGGAGAAAACTATCATTGCATCTTCAGCTTCAAAAAGTTTTAATACACCAGCACTAGGTGGATCTTATGTTATTATTCCAGATAAAGATTTAAGAGAAAAATTTTTATACTTAGTCAAAGAGAAACATGCTTTAGGATCTCCTATGATTATGGGAATGCTATCAACAATGGTTGCTTATAATGAATGTGAGTATTGGTTAGATGATTTAAATGAACATTTAACTGATAATTGTGGATATGTTGTGAAAGAACTTGATGGATATAAAGGGTTAAAAGCTTATGTTCCAAATGGAACATATTTAATGTGGATAGATTTTAAAGAAACAAAAATTAATCCAAAAGAATTTCAGAGAAGATTAATTGAAGTTGGAAAAGTAGCTATAATGTCTGGAGAAACTTATGGAGATCCTTATAAAATAAGATTAAATGTGGGGTGTTCTTTGGAAAAAGTAAAAATAGCTGTTGATGGAATAAAGGTGGCATTGTTAGATTAAAAAAGAAAATAATATTGTTGTATATTGAACTAAAAACTTGTTTTAATGTAAAAAAAGTGTTATTATATATCGAAAAACACACATAGGGGGATAAGGAATAAATGAACAAAAGAATCATACTACTAGCGGTGTCGTTACTAGTTTTAAGTCAAGTGACACTATCAAAGGAACGTACTTTTTTAACAAAGGCCAATGGGTATTCTGGTGAAATAAAGTTAGAGGTTATAGCAGAAGGACAAGAGGTAAAGGATATAAAAATTGTATCACACAATGAAACAGTTCCAGTTATGACAAGAGCATTTCCTATGCTAAAAGAGACAATTTTAGAGGCTCAATCACCAATAGTAGATAGTGTTTCTGGAGCAACACATACGTCAACAGCTATAAAAAGAGCGGTAAATGATGTATATAAACAACTAGGAAAAGATTATGGAAGAATTACAGCAAGAACAAAAGGACCTGAGTTACCAGTTGCCTATTTAGAGCCTGTGTCTACAGATCTTGTAATTGTAGGAGGAGGACCAGCTGGGTTGGCAGCAGCTATATCAGCAAAAGAGCAAGGTCTAAAAAATGTAATTTTAATTGAAAAAATGGATATGCTAAGTGGGAATGGAAAGTTTGATATGAACTTCTACGATTTAATAAATTCAGAAGCTCAAAAAGCTAACGGAATGAATGATACGGTAGAAAGTTTAATAAAAGACAACACAAATCCAATGGATACACCAGAGCGTACGAGAACTCAAGCTGAAGGTGCCTTTGTTTTAGATAAATGGTTAAGAGAGATGGGGATTAAATTAAATTACCATTATGGGAAAAGAGGGCACATGGCTGAAAAGAATGTATATGCTGGTGAAGTTATACAAGATAAAATGGAAGCTAGAGCAAAAGAGTTAGGAGTAGATATTCGTACTTCAACAAAAGGATTAGATTTAATTATAAATAATGGTGTTGCAACAGGAGTAAAAGTTCAAAATAAAAATAATTTTTATGATATAAATGCAAAAGCTGTTGTAGTTGCTACTGGTGGATTCTCAGCTAATCCAGAGTTATTGGCAAAATATGCTCCAGGAACAGAGCAGTTACAGCACTCAAATCAAATTAGTGCCACAGGAGATTTAATTCCAGTATTTGAAAAAAATAATATTCAATTAGCTAATTTAGAAGTAATGAATCTGATTCCATTTATTTTAGGATCAACAAGAGATTTAGCAGGACCTAACGGTGATGGAATGATGTTAGTTAATATAAATGGAGAGAGATTTACAAAGGAACACATAACTAAAGATGAAAGAATGGATATGGCTAAAAAGATGCTAGCTCAACCAGAAGGTAAGGTGTTCTATGTGTTTGATAAGAAATTATATGACTCGAGTTATCGTTTACAAAAACATACGAAAAAAGGGTACCACTTAGTTGCGAACTCAATAGAGGAGTTAGCAGAGAAGATGGGAGTGCCAGTAGCAACGTTTAAAGAAACAGTAGTAACTTATAACAAAGGAGTACGTGGAGAGGTAAAAGATTCGTTTAGAGAGGCTAAGGCAAAAAGAGAGTTTGATATGAGTGGACCATTCTATGCAGTTTTAGTTGAACCAGCTGTCCATATGACAAGAGGTGGAGTTGTAGCTAACGAGAAAACTGAGGTTATTCAAAATAACGGAGAAATAGTAAAAGGACTTTTTGCAGCTGGAGAGGTAACAAGTACAAGTGCAGCATATAGTGCTTCTGTAATATTTGGACGTGTAGCTGGAGAAAATGCAGTAAAGTTTATAAATAAGAAATAGAAATAGATAGGAACCACAAAGTAGTGAAAATTTTGATGGAAAATAATGGTAATAAAGTATAAAATAAAAAAATTGCAGAGTAAAATCTGCAATTTTTTTATTGAATATTATGGTATAATATGAAAAAGAAAATATAAAAAGAGGAGAGTGTGACAAGGATGGTTAAGAAAAATCTGCCTATTGGAATAGATGACTTTAAAAAAATAAGAGAAAATGACTATTACTTTGTTGATAAATCAATGTTCATAGATGAGCTATTGAATAAAAAATCAGAAGTAACACTGTTACCAAGACCA
>NZ_JBOFXD010000016.1:0-18030 GCF_051653945.1 Cetobacterium sp. | reverse complement strand
ATTTCCCTTTTGAATACTATTAAATTCAACTATGCCTAATGCCTTCATCTCTACTCCTTTCATTATTTTTAGGGAGTGACTAATATGTCACTCCCTAATATTTTTCTACTTTGCTTCTTTTGGTAAAATTGCCTCTACATCTGAGTGTGGTCTTGGAATTACGTGAACAGATATTAACTCTCCAATTCTATCTGCTGCCGCTGCTCCAGCATCTGTTGCCGCTTTTACAGCTCCAACGTCTCCTCTAACTAAAACACTCACAAGTCCTCCTCCAACAATCTCTTTTCCTATTAAAGTTACGTTTGCTGCTTTCACCATTGCGTCTGCTGCCTCTATCGCTGCTACTAATCCTCTTGTTTCTACCATTCCTAATGCATTTAAAGTTGCCATAAATATCCTCTCCTTTTCTATTTTTTAGTTTTATCTCTTCTATTCACTACTGGTTTTGCTTCTACTTCATCTACTACTATAACTTCATTTTCTTCTGGAAGCTCTACAATTATCTCTTCCTCTACTATCTCTTCTACTGGAACCTCTTTTTTTTCTAACATATTGTATACTTCTTCAGTTGGTCTTGGAATTACATGACTTCCCATATAAACTCCTAATCTCTTAACTGCTTCAGCTGCCGCTTCTACGGCAACTTTTACAGCTCCAACATCACCAACTATTTCAACTGTGACTATTCCACTTTTTACAAAATGTCTATTTAGCACCTGTACATCTGCCGTCTTACACGCCACATCTACAGCCTCTATCGCTCCAACCATTCCTCTTGTTTCAATCATTCCTAATGCTTTCATAATTTAAACAACTCCTTTTAGAACTTTAATGGATTCTGAGCAACATATTTTACAGCATCAGCAAAAGCATCACATGCTGCTTTACATGCTGATTGACTTCCTGTTAAAAGTCCTCCTCCAAAGTTAGTTTCTGATGGTGGTCCAAAGAAAGCTGCTAACCTTACATCTGCTGCTTTTAATGCCACATCAAGTGCATACATAGCTTCTAAAGGTGGTGCTATTACATATGCTAAAGCTTCTCCCTCTGGTACTCCTGCAGTTTTTGATAGATAAGTTCCTGTTCTTGAAACACAGTGAGCGTAGTATGCAATTGTATCATCGTCATTAGCACTATAGAAACACGCTTCATTTTCTATAAAGTCTACTATTGCATTTAATCCACTTTTTACTTCAGCAGGTGTAGGTCCAGCTATTATTCCAATAACTTCTCCAGCTAATTTTGTATTTGCATTTGCTGCTCCACCATAAAATGATCTACCATAAACTACTTCAACTTCTGACATTTTTGTTGCATAATCTAATGCTGTATATGTTACATCATCACAATCTGCTGTAACTATTCCAATACTTTTATACCCTTTTGGAAGTTTGAACTCTTCCGCCATTTTATCATCTACATTTGGTATTAGCTTAACTGCTAAAACACTTGGTTTTATAGGATCGTTTGTCATTTTTTCCTCCTTATAATTTTAAATCTTGTCCGCTTGCTTTAGCGTCTAATATTTTCTTAATTATATGTGCCACATGTGCTCCTGCTTCCACTGCTGGAGTTCCTTTTTCATGTATGTTTGATACAACTGTTCTCTTAGCTTCTGGTATTCCTACATAACCTTTATATGTTATATATGCACTCATACTTTCTGCAGTTGCCAGTCCTGGTCTTTCTCCGATTAATACACAAGTTACTGTTGCACCAAGTGTTTCAGCTACGTCGTCTGAAGCAGCAACTCTTCCATATTTCAAGAAAAATGGTGTTCCTGTATCTATTCCATAAGCTTTTAATCCATTTAATAGTGCTGGAAGTATATTTTCAACGTTAGCTTCTACCGCTGTTGAACTAAGACCATCTGAAACATAAACTTGAACTATCGGATTTTGCTTACATCTCTCTTTTAAAACCTTTACAGCTTCATCTGATAATCTTCTTCCTAAATCTGGTCTTGTTATATACTCATCTTTAGAGTTACATCTTGTTTGAACTGTAAACAGGTTATTTTTAGCTAACACTTCATCTGAAACATCAGTAAATACAGCATCTTGAGCTGAAGCATGGTCAGCTCTAAATCTTAACATTGTTGATGTTGTATATCTTGTTCCAGCTCTTCCAATTCCAACTCTAGCTGGTGTTTTTCTTTTATACTTTAATAACTCCTCTCTATTTTTGGGATTCACCACATCTATAACTTCTCTTAAATCAATTTTAGTTATATCCTCTACCTCTTCCAAATTAGAAAGTGTTTTTTCAACTCTCTCTTTTACTTTTTCTAAAGCCTTTCCCTCTCCATCCATCTCTTTTAAAACTTGTGATATTATATCTTTCAACTCTTTTTCAGAAATCATTATTCTCTCCTCCTATAAAAATAGTGATGCATCTCCTGCAAGATTAGTTAAATTTCCATCCTCATCTCTGATACCTACTTTTTCTAGCCACTCCTCAAACTCTTTTATAGGTTTAACATTTAATGTTTCTCTTAAAGTTTGAATATCATGATATCCTGTAGTTTGGTAGTTTAACATAATATCATCTCCAGCTGGAACTCCCATAAAATAGTTACATCCAGCTGCTGTTAATAAAACAGCTAAGTTTTCAATATCGTTTTGATCTGCCTTCATATGGTTTGTATAACAAACGTCAACTCCCATAGATAATCCATGAAGTTTTCCCATAAAGTGATCTTCTAATCCAGCTCTTGTAACTTGCTTACTATCATAAAGGTACTCTGGACCTATAAATCCAACTACGGTATTAACTATAAATGGATCGTACTTTTTAGCAAATCCATAACATCTTGCTTCCATTGTCAATTGATCTACACCATTATGTCCATCTGAAGAGAGTTCAGACCCTTGTCCTGTTTCAAAATACATTACGTTTGGCCCTGCTGCTGTTCCATGAGTTAGAGCTAGTTGTCTTGCTTCCTCTATCATATCTCCTGTTATTCCAAAAGCCTCATTTGATTTTTGTGATCCAGCTATACTTTGGAATATTAAATCTGTAGGAGCTCCTTTTCTTATAGCTTCCATTTGAGTAGTTACGTGAGCTAGTACACATATTTGTGTTGGTATATTAAATTTTTTCTTTATCTCATTAAATCTTTGTAAAACTCTAACAACACTATCTACAGTATCATCAACTGGGTTTAATCCTATTAAAGCATCTCCAACTCCATAGCTTAACCCTTCTAGTAGCGAAATCATTATTCCATCTGGATCATCTGTTGTGTGGTTAGGTTGCAGTCTAGCTGCTAAAATTCCTTTTCCTCCAATTGTTGTGTTACAATGTTTTTTTACTTGAATTTTACTCGCCGCTCTAATTAAATCTAAATTTGACATTAATTTTGTAACTGCTGATATCATCTCTGAAGTTAATCCTCTTCTTATCCACTGAATCTCTCTATCTCCATTTTCAGTAGCTAGTAACCACTCTCTTAGTTCACCAACAGTCCATTCTTTTATCTCTTCATATACCTTTAAGTTTAGAGCGTCTATTATAATTCTTGTAACCTCATCTTGATCATAAGGAACTGCAGGGTTCTCTTTAAACTCTTTAAGTTTTATATTAGATAATACCTCTTTTGCTGCCACTCTTTCCTTTGTACTTCTTGCTGCTATTCCAGCTAACTCATCACCTGATTTTTCTTCATTTGCTTTAGCCATAACATCATATAAATTTTCAAATACATAGTCTTGGCCAAAAAGTCTTGTGTGTAATCTCATCAAACTCACCCCAATCTATTTTTTTTATTTAATAACTTAAAACTAATGTCTTTACAATTACTGGTAACACACTTCCACTTCCAAGAGGAAGCCCAATATCTACAAAGTCACCATCATTAACTTTTATACTGTCTATACAAACTATTGGAATCCTATTTTCAGATTCTAATATTAAGCACTGTCCTAAAACTTTTCCTATGTCCTCCTCTACTATAATCACTAGTCTTTTAAATCTTTTCATCACCTCGTAAATATTTTTAGACACCTCTTGTATATCTTTATATTTAAGTCCTTTTCTACCACTTAATCCAATAGCTACATCTTGATATCCATCATCTGCTTTAAACCATTCTAATTTTTTTTCTAAAACTTTTACTAAATCTTTATAATCAAAATTTTTATCTGCATCATTTATTTTCAATATAGGAAGATTTTTTATTGGAAGAACCTCTTTAGCATAACTTATTGTACTTCCACTTATTTCAGTTGTATGAGAACCTGCTCCTACAACTGTAGCTCTTATAGTTTCTCCCAATCTCACCATATTTATTTTTTCTTTTTCAAATTTTCTTTTTATACAAACTCCTAAAAGTGGACCGATATCATCATATATATAATAATCTTTCCTTTCAGGTTCAGTGTAAATAAAATCAGCTACACCTCCTGAGAAACTAATAAATTCACCTTTCAACAGAGTTCTATAGTCTTTGTCTGTTATAAATAATCTATAATCTTCACTTTTAGGTTGAATATTTCTCACTGCTTCTAAAAGAATTTCAGCTATTTTATCACATAAAATTTCCAAATCTCTTTCACTAGCTACCTCTCCAACTTTTAAGCTTCTTAAATTCAATCTTTCAATAAGCTTTTCATATTTTTTAAAGATATATGCTATTTTTAAACTATTTTTTTCAAATTTTATTAATCTACCACCTATATCTATACAAGTTGTGTCTTCAACTTCGCCCTTATCAAATAAAGAGATATTTGTCGTTCCACCACCTATATCCAAATTATAGATACTTGTATTATTCTCCTCTGAAAACTTCATAGCTCCTGAACCTTTTCCAGATATTATACTTTCTAAATCTGGCCCTGCTGTTGCTACAACAAAATCTCCAGCCATTCCACTTAAAGCTTTTAGCACCTCTCTAGCATTACTTTTTCTAGCTGTTTCCCCTGTTATTATCACGGCTCCAGTACTTATCTTTTCTCTAGGAATTTTAGAGGCTTCATACTCATCTTTTAATATTTTTTTTAGAGCTTCTATATCAATCTCGTAGGAATTTAGAAGTGGTGTTGTGTAGATTTTACTTCTATAAAAGATCTCTTTATCCACAATTTTTATTTGAGGAACTCTTGCTCCAGAAGATAGATTTTCTAAAGTTATTTTCGAAAAAACTAACTGAGTTGTAGATGTTCCAATATCAATTCCCACACTTATAATCTCTTCCTTCACTAAATTTACCTCCTAATTAGAACAAAAAAAGCTAAAGAGATATAGTTAATCACTATATTCTTTAGCTTCTTTGCTATTTTAAAATATACAACCTTGTATATTTAATATTCATTTTTTATTTCAAACTTAACTGTTGTTCCTTTTCCTACTTCACTACTAATCTCAAAACTACCTTTTAATTGCTCTTTTATTATTTTTTCCACTATCATTAGTCCCAAACCAGAAGATGATATCTTTTCTTGAGGAATTCCGACCCCATTGTCAGAAATTATAATTCTTGAAAAAAAATGATCTTTCTGAATAAATATTTTTACTTTTCCAGCTACATCATCTGGAAAAGCATAGTCTACTATGTTTTGGATAATCTCATTTATAACTAAAGCAATGGCTGTAGCTTTCTCAGATGAGATATTGAAGTTATCTCCAATAATAGTAAACTCTATTTTTTCTTTTTTGTCAATAGTTTTTGTCGAATAATTTTTGTATATTAAGTCAACTATTTCTCTGATATTAAGATTATCGAATCCTTTTTCGGACAAAACCTCATGTGTTATGGCTATACTTAAAATCCGACTGATAGTTTCATCTAAGATTTTTTTAACCTCTCTATTTTTAGCTCTTCTACTTTGAATCCTTAATAAACTAGCAATTGTTTGTAAATTATTTTTTACTCTGTGGTGTATCTCTTTTATCGCCACAGATTTTAAAATTATCTCTTGCTCTTTACTTTTCTCTTGGGTTATATCTCTAACTATCATAATCACATTTTGCCTTTTTTTATTTTCTAAAGTTGCGAAATAACTAACTGATAAAACCATATCCAATATACTTATCTCAACTACATCTATCTTTTTATTTTGTAATATATTATTGAACTCTACGCTGTTGATAACTATATTTTGAAATGTTTCACCTACAATACTTTTTCCAAATCCCATTTTTTCATAAATAGATTTAGCTACTCCATTGGCATAAGTTACAGTTTCATTGTTATTAAATATAACTATTCCATCTTTTATAAGCTCTGGTATTGTATATCTACTTTCTAAAAAGTTACTCATTAACTCCTCTGGAGTTTCTACATCTCCTATTTTTAAAAGAGTTTTCTTTTTATCAGAATGCTCTAATATCAAAACACCAATAATTTCATTACTCTCATTTTTTATAGCAATTACATTTTGTAAAACTGTTTCTCCCTCTTGAGTTATAGCTTTATAATTTTTAGATGGCATTCCAGTTTGTAGAGTTCTCAAAACAGCTGGTTCGTTTTTATAAAGAGCTACTTCCCCAGCTATATTCTTAGAGTACATACTTCTTGTTTCAGGTTTTGAATGATGCACAACTAAGGCTTTCTCTCCATCTTTTGTCGGACAATCTATAAATGTATCTACACCTAAAACGTTACTTAAAATTATAGCTGTTTCCTCTAATTTTTGTATTTTATCTATATCTTGGGTAGTTAGAGTAGCACACATTTTACAATAGGTTTTTATCATAAAAGTTCTCCAGTGGTATTTATAATTTCAGATAGCTGACAAATTGAGATTCTTTTTTCCATGCTTATCTTTCTTATTTTTGTATATGCTTCATCTTCAGTTAAAGAGTATTTATACATCAATATCCCCTTAGCTTTCTCTAACATCTTTCGCTCTTTTAGTTTTCTCTCACTTATCTCTAAAGCATTTTTCAGCTTTATTTTTTCACTATAATTTTTATATAAAAGATCCATCTGTGACAGAAGAATCTTTTCATCCAATGGTTTTATTAAATATCCTGATACATCATACTCTGTAGCCTCTTTTATATAGTTCTCTACACTGTAAGCTGTTAGCATAATTATACAATTTTTATACTCCTTCTCTTTTAAAATTTTTGCTACATTTGTCCCTAAAAGAAAAGGCATCTTTAAATCTAAAAGCAAAATATCTGGTGTATGTTTTAGTGCTAATTTAACAGCTTCTAATCCATCCTTTGCTTCTCCTAAAACATCATATTCATTTTCTTTTAACATCTCTACAAGATCCATTCTTATTAATGAATCATCCTCTGCTACAACAACGGTTTTTCTCATTAGCTCACCCCAAAACAGTTTTTAAGCACTCCACTCCCTCTAAACTTTTCAAGTCTAAATGAAAGATCTTTTCAACTCCTGCACTCTCTAATATATCTTCGGCATCTTTATAATTTTCCTCTAAATCAATTTTAGTTATGACACCCAAGACTTTTTTTCCTAGAAACATACTTGCAAAATTTGGTGGATATAGATTATCTTCATCTGTTGCTGATTGAATTAATATTATAATGTCTGCATCTATAGAAACAACATTTAAAGCTTTATAGTATACTTTATTTTCTAAATATTCTCCTGGTGTATCAATTATCTCTCCAATGTAATCTACCATCTGTGTTTTTTTATACTCAACTTTTTGGTTATTTAAAACTTGAGTCAATGTTGTTTTTCCACTTCCTGTTTTTCCTATCAACATTATTTTCATATCTTAAGACCTCGAGATATTTGTAATTGAAAAATTCAAAGATGTTTTTAAGTAGTTCATAATTGCTTCTAATGAACTTTCTATACTTGAAACATCTCCTGTTATGACTAAAGTTCCACTAAACCTATCTAAAAATCCTATTTCAATAGCTCCTGATTTAGTTGCAATATCTGCTGCTATTATTGCCGCTTCTCCTGGAGTTATTGTCAATATTCCTATAGCATTTTTATTCTCCACACTTAGCCCCATTTTTTTATAAATGTCTAAATTTGGATGAGCTATTAGATGTGCTAACGTCACTTGTTTACCTGGTACATACTCCTGAATCATTCTAACTTTTTCCATAGTTATACCTCTTTTGTTTTTATTTTACTTCATTTGTTTATAATTAAATCATAGATATTGATTTTTTTCAAGAATAAAAAAATTGCAACCTCTATAAAGTTGCAATCCATATAGTTTTATAAACTCCAAACATAGCTTTTACAAGCTCTATTCATAATATGCTGTGAATATAACCCTTGTACCTTTCAAGTCATAGGTTTGACTTTTAGATGTATCCCAGACATATTTATACTCCACTTCCAGCTCTCCAGTGGAGTTATACTTTTTCATACCCTCTTGAATACTCAGTCCTCCTATACTTTTACTCAGTCCTCTGCTTATATTCATATTTCCCGTTCCCTTTACTTTCAATACATGACCTGATACAACTCCTGTAGTCCCTTGAATTAAAACTCCAAAATCAATTGTATCCATATTTGATTCAATAGTTATTGGATCTTTTATTTCATATTTTACAGATGGACGAAAATAACTTATTTCACTACATTCAAGAGTTGTCATTAAAAGCATAAAAGTTATTATTTTTATCATTTTTTCTCCTATCTATAAATTGCAGTTATTGTTACCAATTTCCAACTGTCACTCTCTACATAATCAGTTTTTTTTTCAAAACTCATTGCGAATTTTGAACTATCTATCTCTTGAACTATATCAATATTTAGATATTGATTCTCTTCAACTTTAAGCTCCACATCTTCATGGTTAAAGGTTAAATGAACTTCATTTTTATCCTCTAAAATCACAACTTCTTCTATTGTTTTTACAACCTCATTCTCCACTAAAATCTCATCTATCCCTTTAAACTCTATAACCTTACCCTTAATTGCAAGAGATTCTTTTGAGAGAAGTTTTTTAGAGTTCGTATTTTGATACACGGAATAGGATAGTATTCCGTATATCATATACATAAAAAGAATCTGTTTTTTATTCATCATTTATCAATTCCTCCTCTTTTTTTAAAAGAATAAAATCATCTAACTGATGAACACCTGTATCATTATCTGAAGATTTTATAATAACTGTTTGATTCTCTTTTTCAAAATAATAATTTTTATCAGTAATTTCTAATTCGATCTCATAGCTACCATCAACTAATCCATCACAAATAAAAAATCCATCAAATTCAGGCTTCAACCTTTTTACTTCAGTATTATTTTTCTTTAAAATTAAAACTACTTTATTATAAATAAATGGAAGTTGAGCATCATCTATCTCATCATTTTTCAACAAGATATTTCCACTTATAGATGTTGTATTTTGTAGTGGAACATCTATAGTCATTCCTGTTGAAGACACTAATTTATAGTATGTTGTTTCATCATAATGTAAAAGTGGATCTATATATGTCCTATCAATCTTTAATGTAAATAGCGTACCAGATGAAATGTTTTCTATAAAATAGTCCCCATTTTCATCTGTAGTTGCTTTTTTACCTTGAATAATAACATCTATTCCATCTAAAGCCACATCAGACTCATCATACTTTCCATTCCCGTTTAAATCTTCAAAGACTTTACCTTTTACCCATGAATTTGTAATGTTTTTCATTTTACTATCTCTTTGTAACTCTTCTAAGATTATAGTTTTTTTGACTTTAGTCCCTAACTTCTTTTGGTTTTTGTCGTTTCCTGAGAACAGAATTTCAGCTGAAGTAAATGGTAATCCAAACTCTTCTAAATACATTGTAAATGAGAGCTCTGATAAAAATCTATCTCTACTTTTTTCTGAATAAATAAAGTTTACAGAAAAATCCATTTTTTTCGAACTGTAGTAGCTTGAGTTTCTTTTTATAAATTTCAAACTATATTTGTCCTCTTCTAACTCCCAGTTATGATTAAACTTATATTCAACACTTGAAGTTACGTTTAAAATATCAAATCCACCAATACCCAATTGATATTTGAATTTATGTTTATTTCTTAAAGAGTTATCTGTATACTCTTGAAAAGTGTAGTCTAAACCATTGGATAAATACTTGTAGTTGTAACCAAGACCTGTTGTATAGTTATTGTATTTATCTCCTTTATAGGATTCAACTCCATAACCAATTCCATAAGTCATCTTTCTAATACCTTTTTTTAAATTCAATTGATAAATTTCATCTTTTTTTTCCTGTTCAGCTATTCTTTTACTATAATTTTCAAATACTCCCTCTAATCTCAAACTATAGATATTTTGTCCAAACTCCAAAATTAAACTTCCATCATCTCTATCTAAATCATGGTACCAATTTCCACTTATCCAAAATGGAAACTGCACAGGAGGAGAGTTATAGATAAAACCATATAAATTTTCTTTATATTTTTCATCCTCTCTATCAGATGTAAGGTTATAGTGCCCTAACTCCAATGTTAAGTTATTAGTAACTCCATACTTTAGAGTTCCTAAAAAGTTTTCCTCCCCCTTTTCCCTCACTTTTCCACTTTGAATTGAGTAGCTCCACTTATTTTTAGCTACAGTCTTATTATTCATAAGAAGAGATAAATCTTTTTGGATATAACTTCCGTTACCATCATAAATTCTTATATAGTACCTATCTGTTAAGGATAATAAATTTATTCCTTCAAATATATATCTTTGATTCGTAACTGTTTGATAATCTATTAAAATCTCGTTTCTGTATAACTCTACAACAGATCCATCAGGAGCATAACCTTCAAATACATTTCCTTCTCTTTCTGTTAAATCATATCTATCTGATGAATCTAATATACTAATACCGTTTAGATTATTGTCCACATTATAAATTGTTGGAGTTCTTAAATAAAAACTTCCAATAACTAAATCTTTTTCGTTAAATAAATTATTGTATCTTAAAGATGCCGTGTTTAACTTGGCTTTTGTCTCTTCAGACCTTTTATTAAAAATTGTAAAATCTCCCTGAAACTCTCCATAAAGAAGTTGAGATGAATACTCAAAACTTACACTATTTGTATCTCCTTTTGAAAAATCAGTTTGTTCATATTGAATTTGAACTACTCCAGGTGTTATTAATTTTTTATTTGTTTTGTATTCCTCTTTATTTTTTTCCAATTGTGTGTTTTTTAATATATTTTTTCTTTTTATCTCCTGCTCATAACGAATGTCTAAGGGCAATTTAAATCCCAATTTGATAACTATATTTAACATATTTAAATCAAACTCTGTACTTTTAACTGGGATTATCTCATTTAAACTATTTAAATTAACATAGATATCTCCATCTTCTACAAAAGCCACACTTTCGTTAAAGCTCCAATTAACTTTCTCTTTATTTGGAAGTTCACCTGTTACCTGTAATTTTTTTAAATCAACCTCTAGCTCAGTTAGTTCTAAAACATAGAAAAGTGTTTTTAACCCTAAGTACCCCTCTTCCTTTACTTCGTCTATATATAGTGGAAAGAACTCCTCTTTGAGATTACCTACTTTTAAATCCATATTTCCATCAATAATATTTTCTCTCTCTACTGAAAAGGTTGAAAGAGAAAAAATCATATAAAGTAAAAGTAAATATCTCATTTATACTCCACTTTCAAAGGAGATCTAAATCTTTCTTTCCCTTTTTTAGATTTAGCTTTTTCCAGCACATATAAATTTCCTGTAATCTCAATATCTAGCTCTCCGTTTTTATCTAAAAATAAATTTTTAGATGTCAGTAAGAAAATATCTCCTATATATACATCATCTGCAACTTCGTAATAGTCATCAAGGGTTACTTTTATTTCTGAATAAGGTTTTCCTTTTATATTTAAAATTAAGTTTTCAATCGGTCGAACTTTCTTTAAGCTAGTTGTTTTTATCACTGTTGAAAAATTAAATCCTTGTTTTTCTGTTATTATCAAAGATTCATGAGAAAATACTAAAATATTTATTAAAAAAAGGAACATCATTATTTTTAATCTCATTTTCTCTCCTTGAAAAAAAGGAGGATTTCTCCCCCCTTTAAAGTTTATATTATTGGTACGTTGCTGTTAATGTTAAAGTTGTATTTAATTCTTCTCCTGTATTTTTTGGAGTATATACTAAAACCATGTCAACATCTTTTCCAACTTCAGTTAATTTTATTGCGTCAGATGGTACCCCGCTTATAGTAACATTAGCACCAGCACCATTAATATCTTCAATTATCGCTGTTAATTTAACATCACTATTTGGTTCTCCTGTAACTTTAAATGGAACATTAGCTGTTGAATATTTTCCAATCACTACAGTTCCAAACTGCACTTCAGTTGTCTCTGTTTCTATTTTAACGGCCTTCACAGCTTTTCCTTGTAAAGTTATCTCTTTTACTGATTTCATATCTGTGTTTTCAGTATTAACATTACCTCCAATAGTCCCGCTCACAGGTGTTGCTAATAATGATGTACTCGCTAAAATCATTCCTAAACAAATTAATTTTTTCATATTTCCCTCCATGTTTAATTGGTATTTATTTTATCTTTATACTTTCTTTATAAAGTTGCTGCCCTTTGCTTGTTAAAATAACCTCTATAGATTGTGCCTTCTGATTTACCAGCTCACCCTTTATAGTTCCTATTTTGTCTTTTAAAACTCTACCACCTCTTATTTTAGACTCCTCTATAACTTTCCCTTTTCCGTCTAAATATTTAACTAAAACCTCTGGTTTTATGCTGTAGTTACTTTTGTTAGCAAGTGTCATAACTAATTCAACCTTGCTATTATTTTTATTTTCAAACTTTATATTTGATACTGTAATTCCACTATAATCAACTTTACCTTTAGTTCCATAAACTGTTAAACCATGTCTTCCAGCCAATGTTAAAGTTGTTTTCCCGTCAACTACTTCTGGTAACTCCTCAATAAATATTAGACCTTTATACTCTCCATTTGTAATGTCCTTAGGTGGTCTTACTGAAAACTTTACTCTTCTTTCCGATTGAGCATCTAAACTCAATGTTCTTGGAAAAACTCTAATCCAATCTCCTAGATAATCCTTCTCATCTGTTTCTTGTTCTTTTCCTGTGTAAACTTTTAATCTTATTGGTTCATTAGAATTGTTAACCACAATTATCTCTTCTGTAACAGGTCTATCTAGAGATACGTCAAAAACTCCAGGAGCAACTGATGTTCTAAAAAAACCAAATGCTGTAAAAGATAACATTGTAAAAATAATTAAACAATTTAAAATTTTTTTCATTTTTTCTCCTTAATCATACGTAGCTGTAAATACAATTATATCTTCAAGTTCTGTTCCATGATCCAGATTATTTAAAGTGTCATTATTATAAGAAATCTTAAAGTTTTTCTCATCCTCACCATTAAACTTTTGGATTTTGTACAATCCTTTTTCATTACCTGAATATGTCACATCTTTTAAAGTTATATTTTTTTTACTATACTCCTCTTTTAACTCAAAAGATATCAATTTACTGACCTCTTTATTGCTACCTTTTATATAGTTTTCTAGTAAAATCTCGTTTGTTTCAACTCCATCAACTTTCACTACCAGAGATGCATTAGCAACAACCTTTCCTGTTATTTTTATCTCTGCTGTAGATTGGTTTATGTTTGAACTTGTAATTTGAAATAACATTAAGTAAAACGAAATTATAATACAAACCCTTTTCATGATTGCTCCTTACCTAAATAGTTATAAGTCAAACTTACTATTAATAAAAAATTATAATAAAATACTTTTTTAGTATACTATATTTTTTTACAAAACACAAATTTTTTTTAATTTTTTTAAACACAAAGGAATATAAGTTTCAAATTTTGAAACTTGTATAATAATAATTATTATTTTATTGACACAAACTTGGTTATATGATATACTTTTGTTAGTGAAAGATGTCGCGGGATAGAGCAGTTGGCAGCTCGTCGGGCTCATAACCCGAAGGTCGTTGGTTCGAGTCCAGCTCCCGCCACCAAATTATATTATATACGCTTCTAACTGTCAGTTTTGGCAGTTTTTTTATTTTTTGTAACTTGTTGACTAACAATTAATTTTCCATAAAAAAAAGGTGCAATTCAAAACTAAACGAACTTGCACCTTTTTAATTTTTATGAGAACTGAGCATCACATAATCCACAACCTGAGCAAGCATGCCCATTGTAAGAGAATGCAATTTTCTGAGCTCTCTGTTTTCTTCTTAACTCTGTCGTATGTCCATCCCCTTCTCCATTAACATGATATTTTAACATTTCAACTAAATTATCCATACATGAAGATAACCCTTTTATCGGAGCTCCTGAACACATATTATCATCTAAAAGAGCGATAACTTTATCTACTTCCATTCCAGGAAGTAACTTAGAGATTGCATTTAGATTCCCTGGACATCCTTTAACCGCAGAAAATGATGCTATTTTCCCATCCTTAACTTCTACAGTCATCTCTTTAGAGCAAGCTCCATAAGGTACCTCTGTAAACTTAACATCTTTTTTTACCTCTGCATTAGCAAAAGTACTTACCATTAAAACTCCCGCTAATAAAAATAGATTTCTTTTCATAATTTTCTCCCCCTTGTTTTCTTATACTACAATAAATTAATAAGTAACGAAGTTAAAATAAGCATAAAGGCCCCACCTATTCTAGATGAAATTTGAGCAAAAGGCATAAGTTCCATTCTATCTGCTCCAGATAAAACAGCAACATCTCCAGTTCCACCCATATTTGCCATACAAAGTCCTCCAGTTATTGAAGCTTCTACCATATAGAATCCTAAAAAATGACCCATAATTGCTGTTCCTATAACCGCCCCTATAACCGTAGTCAAAACTAGAATTAAATAAGTTATTGTAAATGCATCTATAACCTGAGCTAAACTAGTATAAGCAATTCCTATTCCCACCAAAAGAGCTGACGTAAAATTTTTCGCTATAAACTGATACCATTTAGCTGCATAGTTTTCATATTTTTTATCCATTATATTTAGAGCTTTAACTACTGCAACTGAAATTATCATTAATGCATAAGCATGCATTGGAACAAATTTAGATAGAATACTACCAAAAATAAAAAATGATAAAGCTATTACCATACCACTTCCTAACTCTTTTAAATCTAAGAGTTTCTCCTCTTTTTCTTCATCAATATTATTTTCAAAGTTTTTTAATAACTTACCTTGGCCACTTATTCGTGGATATTTTTTACCAAGCTTATTTAAAAAAGCTCCCATTACTATTGCTACCGCATTTCCTAAAGCTACTGCAGGTACCATAACCGATAAAAGATCTGTTGGATTTTGATTTAATGCTTGTCCAAAAATTTGTGATAATGGCACAGCACCAGCACCCATTCCTCCACCCATAATTGGTATTGCTATATAGAAAATCGATTTTGTAAATCCATATCCTAAAAGTGAACCCACAGCTCCAGTTAATATTATAGATAGAAACACTCCACCTATAATTACTGGTAAATATCTAATTGCTGCTTTTATTAAAAGCTTTCTATTCATTCCAAGAATACTTCCTACAATCAATGCAGCTATATAAAAATCTAAAAAACCTCCACCTTTCATGAAACTCTCTACTGTTGAAAATATATCTTTTGGAAAAATATTATAATAAACTAATGCCGCTGATCCAAAAATTGTAATTATAGGGCCTCCACCTAAATAATCTTTTACAATTGGCATTTTATTTCCCACATAATCTAATATTGCACCAAAAGTCATCATAAAAGCAAAAGCACCAATCATCCCTTTTGGTAGAGCATTTGTATACGCTGCTACTAAAATAATTACAAAAATCGGTATAAAGTATTTCAATTCAAGTTCTAAAAAAGTTATTTTTTTTACATTATCCACATCTCTTAATAAAACTGCCTCTTGATTATTCATAAATACCCCTCCTATAACAATCTTAATATAGCTATATAGCTCATTATTTTCAATATGTCAAATTAAAAGTCATAATTTTCACTCAATTTGTAATACATTTTATATATACCCCTTCTATACTATTTATATAGCTTTATACAGTATTTTTTTTGCTCCTTAACTCTAATTAGGTCAATCTCAAACGAACGCCTTAAATCTTATTTAATAACGTCATTTTTCTGTACTTTTGTTTTTAAAATAGTAACTTTATATATTTGTACTATTTTTTAAGTTTTTTATAACATTAAATCCATATTTTAAGTACTTTAATCTCAATTTCATCCCTCTCTTTTTAATTTCAATAAAAAAAAATTGCAGATTTTACTCTGCAATCTCCCTATTTTACAATGATTCTTCCCTCTAATTTAGGATTTAATATTTTTATTTTTTTTACATAATCAATAAAAATATCTGAATCAATATTTTTTTCTGAATCTATCTCCACTACTCCCACAGTATTTTTTAACATTTGAAATCCATCTCCTCCATTTTTTATATATAATGGAAGAGCAACTGTATAAACATTTTCCAATTGAATAGGTTTATCATTTACTGTAACGTTGTTTACCCTAGACCCTACTTCATTTTGAGGATTGTAACTATACTTCAATCCCGCAACCTGTAAAAATCTTCCAGCCTTCTTATCTACACTACTAACTCCGTGCTCCAATGCTTCTACTATAGTTTTTCCACTATACTTAAAAGCTCCAACTTTATTTGAAAATGGAAGGATTGATATTGCATCTCTTAATCTAAAATCTCCAGATTCTATATTTGCTCTAATACCTCCACCATTCATAAATGCAACCTCTGTATTAAAATGATTTTTGTAAGCATCTGCTATCAGGTTCCCCACATTACTTTCCTCATATCTAGCGTGATGATTCTCCCCAAATCCTGAATCTAGTTTTACACTGTTTTTTGCAATAACTGTTCCTAGATCTCTATCTAATTTCTCTTTATAAAACTCTTCTAATTTTAACATCTCCTTATCTGAAGGAACAGAGCTGTCAACTGGTAAAAATTCTAAGCTTTGTTTTATTTTTCCATCTTTATTTTTAAATATATCAACTTTTACAATAGAGCCCATATTTCCTTGTGGAGAAACAATTGGCTTTTCTCCTACATATGTCACAAAATTATATTTTTCAGATTTTTCTTCTGCTAATACTACATTTATTTCTGGATATTTTTCTAAAATCTCTATATTAAGTTCAGGTTCTGATTGAGTTAAAAGAACTATAAAATCCACTTTTTCTTTTTTTAGTTTTTCTAAATTTTCTCCAATACTTTTTATTATATCCTCTTGATAGATTTCAGTTGTTTGAATTGTTGTATCCATTCCATCAGTAGTTCCTAAAAAACCAACTTTAAAATCTCCTATAGTTTTTACAATATACTCTTTAGAATTATTAAAAGGCTTTCCTGAACTCTCTTTCAAGTTACTACTTATCCATTGAAACTTAGATTTATTAACTAAGTTTCTAGCTTCAGTTACTCCAAAATCAAACTCATGTTGTCCAAAATTTGAAATATCTATAGGCATTTTATTAAAAGCTTCAATCATTGGAAAGCCATGATAAACAGCTCCAAATAAAACTCCTCCTCCTAAATCTCCACCTTGAAGTACTACAGTATTTTTATTTTCTTTTTTAATAAAGTCAACTATAGTTTTAGCTCTAGCAACTCCCCCTCTCTCCCCATGTTTATCTATAACTGGATAAATCACATGAGAGTCATTAAAATATAGCAAAGTCGCCTTTTCTTGAGCAACAACCAATGACGAAACAAGTAAAAAACTAAGTAATAATTTTTTCAAAATACACCCTCCAATAAAATAATTAAATTTAAATCTGAAGTATTATATCACATATTCCAACCAGAAAGCAAAAAGCTGTAGATTTCTCCACAGCTTTAACTATTAACTACACCTTCACTATCTATATTCTCTTCAATTTCACTTTCAATAGCTACATCTTTCCCGCTAAAAGCCATCCCTATTTTTATAAATTTTGATACTCCATTGTTCTTCATAGATATATCGTATCTCTTTTCATTTATTTGAACCAAGGCTTCTTTCGCTTTCTCTTCAATAGTGTTCTTATCTCCTACTTTAAACTCAAATATAAGACCGTAATTTTTCTTATCTTTAGGCTCTAAAGCTA
>NZ_JBOFXD010000015.1:0-10530 GCF_051653945.1 Cetobacterium sp. | reverse complement strand
CAAGCTGAATGTCGC
The DNA here is from genome assembly GCF_051653945.1 of Cetobacterium sp. GTDB lineage: Bacteria > Fusobacteriota > Fusobacteriia > Fusobacteriales > Fusobacteriaceae > Cetobacterium_A. The sequence continues at coordinate 10,515 of NZ_JBOFXD010000015.1, read as the reverse complement.
GAGTTCGACCCTCGTCTCCCGCTCCAATTTAATATTTATCAAATGTGTCTGTAGCTCAGCTGGATAGAGCAACGCCCTTCTAAGGCGTGGGTCAGGGGTTCGAATCCCTTCAGACACGCCATTTTTTTATTTAAAAGCCGCTTTAGCTCATCTGGTAGAGCAACTGACTTGTAATCAGTAGGTGATTGGTTCGACTCCGATAAGCGGCACCATTTTGATTTTAAAAGCACGAAAGTGCTTTTTTTTTATGTTTTTTTTTTAAATATAATTAAAATTAAAGGATTTCTCCTGCTTAATTCGAATAATTTTTCAGAGTTTTGAATATAAGATAAATTTAAAAAAATTAAGATATAAGGAGGTTTTTTTATGTTACATAGAAGAAAATTTGGAGAAGAAAAAGAAGAGGAGTATATGTTTGCTCCAGATAATTCAGCAACACCTTTATTTGGAAGTTATGAATCTGCACATGTATTACCAAGAGAAAGTCTAAATGAGAAGGCAATTAATCCAAATATTGCATATCAACTAATAGCAGATGAGATGATGCATGATGGAAATCCTAGATATAATCTAGCAACATTTGTCCAAACTTATATGGAACCAGAAGCAAAACAGGTAATGATTGATGCCATTGCAACAAATGCAATAGATAAAGCTGAGTATCCACAGACAACAGAAGTTGAAAAAAGATGTGTAAATATAATAGCAAATTTATGGAATGCTCCAGAAACTGAAGAGTATATGGGAACATCTACAGTTGGTTCATCAGAGGCATGTATGCTAGGTGGAATGGCTATGAAATTTAGATGGAGAAAAAGAGCTCAGGCCTTGGGTATAGATATAAATGCAAAAAAACCAAACTTAGTAGTAAGTTCAGGGTTTCAAGTAGTTTGGGAAAAGTTTGGAGTATATTGGGATGTAGAGTTAAGAGAAGTTCCAATGATGTCATTAGATGATTTAAGATTAGATCCTAAAGCAGCAATAGCAGCATGTGATGAATATACTATAGGTATAGTACCAATAATGGGGATAACTTATACAGGAACATTTGATGATATAGTAGCTCTAGATAAAGTAGTAGAGGAGTATAATAAAACAGCAAAATTATCAGTACCAATACATGTAGATGCTGCATCAGGAGGATTATACCTACCTTTTGTAAATCCAGAATTAGTTTGGGACTTTAGATTAAAGAACGTAGTATCTATAAGTACATCGGGACATAAATTTGGATTAGTATATCCAGGGCTTGGATGGGTAATGTGGAGAGACAAAGAATACTTACCAGAGGAGTTATTATTTAAAGTAGCATATTTAGGAGCGTTCGAACCAACTTTCCAAATAAATTTCTCAAGACCAGGAAGCCAAATATGGGCACAATATTACAACTTTGTAAGATGGGGTAAAGAGGGTTATAAAGCTGTACATGAAAAATCAAGAGATGTGGGATTATTTTTAACAAAAGGATTAGATAAATTAGGAATATTTAAAATACTAAATAGCGGAGAGAATATCCCAATTGTATGTTGGATGTTAAAAGATGATCCCAAAAGAGCATGGACAGAGTATGATTTATCAGATAGATTAAGATATTATGGATGGCAATTACCAGCGTATCCATTACCAAAGAATTTTGAAGATGTAACAATAATGAGAGTTGTTGTAAGAGCTGACCAAAGTATGGAACAGATGTCGTTACTATTAAGAGATATGAAGGAATCGATAGATTATTTAGATAAACATATCACAGTTAAAAAAGAGATTAAAAAAACTGAGGATCATGTAGCAGGGTATTCACATACAGAAAAAAGAATATTAAAAAAATAATGTGTTTAATAAAAAACTGCATCCAATCTATCTGGATGCAGTTTTTCTATTTAAAGTATTATAAGTTACTAACTTTCAAAATCTCTTTAAAAATTGAAATTGTGTCTTTCAAATTTATAGATTTTAAAGATTTATCTTGCAAAACTTCATTTGAATCACTTACATAAAACAATAAATTAGTTGGATTACAAGAAGGGATTAAAGATATACCCTCTTTTAAAATCTCAATTTTAGGAAAAGGTTCGTGTTTAAAATCTTCTAATAAAATAATATCAAAGTCTTTAAAATAGTTTAAATACTGGAAAAAGTTATCATTGACTCTATCTTTTAAAAGAATATAACTGTTTTTAGAGAAGAGTAAACTTCCTTTAGCTCCAGATTTTTTATATCTATTTAACTCTTCATCTAATCCATCAAAATTGTACTCAGAATCAAATTTAATAGTAGCCACTTTAAATCCAGCATCATTAAAATGCTTTAATAACGCCTCAATTAAAAGAGTTTTACCACTATTTTTAGCACCACAAATAGCAATAAAAGGTTTATTTGCCATAAAAATAGAGTTAAATTTTAACTCTTCTTGAGTATCAATACTTCTTAAAAGTTTTTGATAGTCAAAAGTTGTATTAGATAGATTGATATATTTAACATTTAATTCAGGAAGAAGATCTTGAAGTCTATAATTTTTATCCATAATGGATCTCTCTATTGTGCTTAACGAAGATTTATTGTAGATTCCAAAAAGAGGATATGTTTTTCCTCTATTATCTTTAATAATAACAGCATCATAATCATGTGAGATAAATTGCAATATAAAATTAATAAATTCTTTCGTAATATTTGGCATATCACAAGTTGTAACAAAAATAAAATCTGATTTTGTATTTAAAAGTCCTTGGTAGATTCCTTCGATAGGGCCAGTATTATCTGTAGTATCTGTAATAATAGTACCTCTAGGTATAAGAAAATTCTGATTTTTGTTAATAGAAACCATTAAGTTTTTAAAGTCATCTAATTCTTGAGTTATTTTTTCTAAAAAAGTTCTATTCTTATCATATTTAAGTAAGGCTTTGTCTAAAAAATTCATTCTAGAACTTTTTCCTCCAGCAAGAACTAGAGCGTCAATATTTTCAATTTTATTCATATATGTTACCTCCTATGAGTTATAATTATGATGAGATGCTTATATTCTTAATAAGAACTGAAGGTGAACCAACACCAGACAGATTAAATTTCAAATCATTTCCAATAGACTCTATATTTTTTAAAAGATCGAAAAAATTTCCAGCTGAAGTAACTTGGTTTAATGGTTTTAAAATAGTACCATTCTCAACTAAAAACCCTTCTGTAGCTAGAGAAAAATCTCCTGATATAGAGTTTAAACCAGAGTGTAAGCCAGAAAAACCTGTAATTAAAACTCCATTTTGTAATTTATTTAAAAGTTCTTGGAAAGAATGTTCTCCATTTTCTAAATAAAGATTAAAAGTTGAAATTCCCATTGTTCCTTTATACCCACCTTTAGCTGCATTTCCTGTTGTTTTTACACTATCTTTTTTAGCAGTTTTTAGATTATGGAGATATGTTTTTAAAATACCATTTTCAATAAGAGATTTACACTGAGTTGGAACTCCTTCTGCATCGAAGGGAGCACTACCATAACCATCTTTTAAATGTGGATTATCAGTTATTGTAACAATAGAACTGGCAACAGCTTCTCCAATTTTACCTTTTAATTTTGAAACGCCTTTTTGAATAGCTTCACCAGAAAAAATTCCACTCATAGCTCCTAGAAGATCTGCAAAAGCGTCGTTTTCTATAATGATGTTATAAATATTGCTTTCTATAGAAGTTGAATTTAATTTATTTAAAGCTTTATTAACAGCCTCAGTAGCTAATTTTACAGGATCCATCTCTGAAAAATTTCGAGTTACGATGTATGCTGAGTCATTTTTAATAGACTCGCCATCCTGAACAACAACAGCTATATAAGCATAGATAGAGTTACCTTTATGATAAAGGTCTAAGCCTTTTGAATTTTTTATAATATTTTCTCCATATCCACTTCCAATAACACAGTAATTAACGTTTTTTACTCTAGAATCTAGTTCTAAAGCTGTTTTTTCAGCTTTTAATAAGAAGTCAATTTTTTCGTCAACTGTAATATCCTTTAAATTTGGATTAAAAGAGTTAATTTTTTCGTAAATACTTTTTTCTCCGTATATCTCAATAACATCTAAATTTTCAATAACTTTAGCATTAGAGATAGCTCTTTCTATAAGTGGTACAATATCCTCTTCTTCAATAGATTCTGTATAAGAGTATCCCATTTTTTCATTAACTTTAACTCTAAAAGAGATTCCCATATTTTGTGAGTTACTATATGTATCAATCTCACCTTTAAAAACTTTAATAGTTTCATTTTCAGAAGAGGTAAAATAAATTTCAAAATTATCTAATTTCATATTTTTAGCAGTATCAAAAACTTTATCTATAAATAATTTTATATCCATTATCTTCCTCCAACTATAATATCTTTTATTTTAATTCTAGGTTGTCCTACAATTAATAATAAGTATATTGTACGCGTATTTTTTATAGTTTAATGCTACCTTATTTTATATAAAAAAGCAAGAGTAATAGATTTTGAAAACAATTTATTTTTATATAAAGATAAACATGGTACAATCTAAATAAAATTTAAAAAAGGAGATTTTAAAAAATGCTTGAATTCGGTTACAAATTACATACTTTCTTAAATATAATCATTAATAAGTATATGTTTATAGTTTTGCTAGCTTTTTTAGCTATTATCTATTTTCTTATAAAATTTTATAGAAATACTCAAGCTGAAAAAAGATATATCTATGTAATCTCATTAATTATTATTGTTCCACTTACTGTTGTTATAATACTTAAAAATATAGAGGTTTATCTTCCAGGGGATATGATTGGTAGTTTTGATGGGTGGCTGAGTTTTTTAGGTGGATATATTGGAGCTTTGCTTACTCTTAGTGGTGTTTGGTGGCAAATAAAAGAAAATAACCTGAAAGAAGATTCTAAAAAAAATGCTGATCAAAGTGAAGCTCTTTGTTCTTTTTTTATTTTAATATCTAATTTTTCGGATAATATAAAAGAAATGTCTGAAATGTATTTAAGAAATTATTTAAAAGATGGATCAGTAACAATTTTTGATGAAAGTTTATACGACTATAATAAAGAACTCTTTTTTCAAGTAGTCAGTAAAATAGATTTGAAATTTTATAAATATGCGATTAAAATATCTAATCTTTTCTCACAAATAAATTTAAAAAAAACTAAAATAAATAGTGATGAAGTTTGTTTAGAAACATTTTTTTGTGAACAGTTAGAGGTCTATAGTATTTTACTTGATGGGATTGAATCAATTTTAGAAGATTATAAGTCATTAAGCAATGACTCTATTTTAGAAAAACTTGATAAAATTGAACAGGATATAGAAAAAGTTCAAGAATCTTATCAATCATATTTTGACTTGTCATCTAAAGAAAAAATAAAATCTATACTTTCTAAGTGCAGTTCGGAAGATGAATAAAAAAAAGAATCCTACATTAATTAGGATTCTTTTTTTATGGAAAAATATAAAATATTACTCTTTTCTAGAATTTTCTAACTTATTAATCCTAATATCATGAATCTCTACTTTAGTTACAACAGCATTTAAGTTTTTATTCATCTCTTTGAACTCTTGTAATAATTCTGTTCTAAACAAGTGGACTTGCCAAAATAAAGCTGAAGCTGCTATTATTGGAAATCCGACTGTGTTTACTAAATCTTTAAATATATTTACTCTATTCTCCATTGTTTTTTCCTCCAGGTGTTCCATATTAATTACCTTATTATTTGTCAAATTGTTTTTCCACTTCCTCCATCTTTTCAACTTTATCTTTTTTGTTTGTTAGATGTAAAACTATTTTAATTCCATGCCATAAAATCTTTGATATTGTTAGAAACTTACTCATATAGCCTCCTTAAATTCCAACATGGATATAAAAACAAGCTACATTATTTTCTGAGGCAAACGCATGAAAAGTAGTATTCGTAGCTATTTTTACATTATGTGTTACTCCATTACCTTCTGGTCTAACAGGAACTACATTTGCAAATAAAACTTGTGTTACTGGTTCAATTGGGATATTTGTTGTAGCTGTATTTATAAATGTTTGTCCTACTTGAATTTTTAATGATCCTAATTTTATAACTCTATTGTTTCCACTACCTTGAATTGACTCAGTGCAAACTTTTTCAGTACCTAAAAATAGACCTTCTTCTGTAAACCATAATAACTGATAAATACCTTTTAGGTATGCTGCAATACCCACTCTATCAATATCTGGATCTTTATGTTGACCTAAATATAAACCTAGTGTTTTTGTAAGCTTATCATATGCCATCGACATTACTTCCGAATAAGGATTTTCACCATCTTTTTTATCTGCAATAATAGTTTTTTGAGTATCTCCACTTTTACTAAGAGTAAAACTTTTTTTAGTTAAGTTTGTTATTGGAAGTCTAAAAAATTCGTAGAATAGAGGTATTATCTTTTCATAGCCTTTTCTGTTAGGGTGTACACCATCTTTTAAATACAGCGTATGATTGTATTTATTTATTCCGCTACTAGATGTCAAATCCAAAACAGGCACAGAAAACATACTACAAACTTGCTGAATTGCTTCTGAGTAATCCATTAGACAGTAACCTTTTGGATTTGTGTCTGCTCCACTAGCTCCATTCCAAAATTGTGGCAATGGTGTAAAGAAAAATATTTCTGCTCCAATATTTTTTACTTGTATTTTATTTATTATACTTTTAACTGAACCATATACGGTGTCCGTTGAAAGAGATTTAATATTACCTATTTCTGCATTAGCAACAAAATCATTAACTCCACCCCATACCAAATAGACATCAGCAATAGGAATAGAATCTACTTGAGTATGAAAAGTTCCTCTATCTTGGTTTCCAGTTGTTATAGTAGAACCTGAAACAGCAAGTGATATAAGATCAGAAAATCCAAACCAGGATTTAATTTTATTTTTCCAAAAATCAGCTTCTGGAAGTGCAGTTATACTATCTCCAATTAAACATATTTTTTTCCCATAAAATCTTTTAGATTTATCTACTAAATTAGCATATAACCCATTTTCCAATAAAATACCTTCATCATTCTCTGTTGCAATTATTCTTTTTTCAGAACTTGTGTCTCCTTCATACATATAACCTAATAATTCAACTATGTCACCATTTTCATAATTACTTTTTTTCATATTTTCAACAGTAGATTCTACGTTTCCTTTCTTAGACATATCATTTTTATACTGATTAACAGCTACGTAAACTAAATTTCCATTAGATGTAAAATCTACATGTGTAGAATTCCCAATGTAAAGTACAAAATCTCTATTTAATTCATAACGCCCGATAGTTTGATTTGGAAGAGGTGTAGTTAAATCTCCAACGTTTAAATATGCAAATAAAAACTCCTGTTCATTCCCAAACTTCGCATAAATTCCATATTCTCTAATTATTAAATCTTGCGTTACTCCTGCATTTGAAATATTAGATCTAAGTCTTACAATCTCACTATCTTCCGCTTTAACAGCTCCAAGGACATACTCTTTAGTTTTATTTACTAATCCTGTCATTCCTGACACATCAGTATTTGTTAAAACTCCATCTCCTATTTCCAATTTAGTAAAGAGAATATCTTCTCCTGCCATGGCTCTTTGAATCGCAGCAAGCCCAGCTAATGTATTTGTTAAATTTATACTTTCCATTAAATCCTCTCCTGTTTATATTCCACATTATCAGAAACCATTGTAGAATACCCATAATTTGTTTTATTGTTAATTTCTCTAAATTTTCTTACATCTTGTGTATACTCTAAAGATTCTGCTACAAACTTCGCATAAGCGTAGTTTTGAGTACCTATTATTTTTTTATAATGGCATAAACCTTCAAAATGACTTCTAGCATTTTTGGTTATGTTTACAATTTTATTTATTTTTTTTATAGAGTCAATTTGACCAAATTCTTTTTCAGTCATTATTTTAAAATGATAAGGTTCTCCTCCATATTCAAACCATTCTAAAAGTTGATATCCATCCAAAATATCATTTAACATATTTTCAACAGCCCAAGGAGTACCCTTTCTCAAATGATTTACATAACTATTTCTTATTAATTTTATTTTTTTATCTAAAGTTAGATCTTCAGAATAATAATCAACATGCCATTCCCAAAACATTTCATCCACTATTTCAGGATATGTATTTTCTAAATTTTTATAAAAATAACATTTATCAATTTTATTATTTATCCTTTTTAAAACTCTATCTATTCCATCAGATGTGGCTAAAAGCTTTTCATCAGCTAAAGAACTAGGTAAAATATCTCTAATCTTTAAATCATCTATTTTTTTCATCTTCTGCTCCCATGTACTGAATATTTATACTTGAAGGGATAGCTACTGTATTATCTGGAATCTCTGTATATGTTAAATTTGTTTCTAATCTTCTAATTCTAATATTATTTTTTCCTTGTCTACATCTATAGATTAATTCTTCAGGTAAAATATCTTTTCCTAAAGATGACTTAGTCCAATCAACCCACTCTTGAATAATCCCTTCTATAGTTTGTTTACTTTTTTCTATATCAACTAGATCCGTTTCAGATAACCAATAACTAACATCTAAAGCATAGTTGTGAATACTTGGTTTAGTTACTACAACATTATCTGTAAGGGGTCTTATTTTTTTATCGTTTAAATATTTTTTTATTTCATCTAAAACTGATTGCTCTGGAATAACTCCACCTTTTAATAATGGAAATATTTCTACAACTCCTGGAGTTGGTGATTCTACATGAACACTTATAATATTTTTGTTAGTATTCTTAACCCAAAACTCATATGCTCCACTTGGCCCTGCAACTGAATAAGACTCTGGAGTTTCTCTTCCTCTTTCTCTAAATTCCTCTTCAGATTCTGCCTCAGCTCCTCCTTGAGTATATTCAACATTTGAAACACTCTTTATATATCTTGATTCATCAATTAATTTATTTATTTGTCCTGGAATATATCCATTCCCTTTTTCTCCAGTTATATCACATATAAAAATTGCATTTTTTTCTGTTTCTCCTGGTTCAAACTCTAAGTGATCTTTAAGTAAAAAATTTGTTCCATCTCCTGCAGTTACTTTAATTCCTTTTTGAATAACTACTTTAAAATCATATCTAGATAGCAACGTTATTTTAAATAAGGCTTGTGAGGCTTTAGCTTCTATTGGAGTTACATTTTTAAACTCTCCTAATTCTTTTAAAAAATCTCCATTTGCATATCTCCATAGATTTTGTTTAAATGCTATATCATGTTTTCGTTGCTGAAGTATTAAGATATAAGTTATTACTTTTAAAAAATTATTTTGAGGTGATCCAGGAGAACATGGGCCAACCATTTCTAAATAAAGATTTATTAATTCTTGTTCTATATCTTCAGGCTTTTCTTCAAAAAAATTTAACTCCATCTTACTCCTCCACTAATTGACCTTTTATTATAGGTTTTAATCTTCCATTTATAATATCGTCATCATTTATAGTTATTGATTTTATTATAAATCTAGGTTCATATTTTTCTATTTTCAAATATATTTCTTGAGTGTAAATCATTTTAGCTTCAGCTAAAGGTTTGTCTATAGCTCTTGGAGATAATCCAAAATCTCTAGCTAAAGGAACCATTCCCTCTATTGTATTTAATAAATGAGCTATATTTTGTGATACCTCTTCTTCTAATGTTCCTGGAGATAAATTTATTCCATTATTCAAATTTAATGTAATCATCAATATGTACCTCCAGTTTTATAATCTATGTTATTTTTTCTAGGTTCAGATTTCTTGTAGGTATTATTAGATTTGATACTTGTGGGAACTACGATATTTACTTTTCTATCTCCTCCATACTCTTCTAATTGAACTTCATAATCTGCTGAAATAATCTGACCTATATTATCTATTTGCTTATCTGTTGTTTTAAAACTTCTTAAAATATAAGATTTATTTCTAAATTTCTTTCCGCCTAAAATAAAATTTATAACTTCACCTGTTGAACAATAATTATCTAGCAAGTCATATGTTCTATCTGGTGAAGTTCCAACTCTCATACTTGTTGGAATTGTTATTGTACATTTCGCAAGTTCCGAACTAATAAACTCCTGCTCTTGTTTTTTTGTTGTATGTGTTTCCCATTTTCCAGAGTTATCTTCACTTAAATTATTAAATGTTGATACTTTTTTAGAACTAACTGTAAATATTATTTCTCCTAAACTTCCTATCATTGTTCCTCCTATGGTAACGGTGGACTTGTTGGCTCTCCCTCTTTAGTTGTTGTATGTTCATGACCATTAATTGATGTAATGCTAGGTGTTATTAAATCTGTACTTTCTATATCATGGTTAAAGTTTGATTTTTCTGCATTTACATTAAAAGTTTTACAAGTTATATTTACCTCATTTACTGCTTCAATATTCAAATTTTTACACTTTACTACAATTTGATTTTTACAATCAACATTTAGCGTTGATGTTTCTTTATCATAAGAGATGATAGTTCCATCTTCATACTCAATCCCTTTTATTTTATGAGATTTTGAAAAGGATG
>NZ_JBOFXD010000014.1:0-21968 GCF_051653945.1 Cetobacterium sp. | reverse complement strand
ATCTTCCATCTCATTTAAAATTTCAGCAGCACCGCCTGAGTTTAAAACAGTTTCACTAATTGGAATTTTATAGGCAATGTCTCGAATATACATTGGAACAATGTCAAAACCAAAATGAGTTTTTAAGTGAATATAGCTTTTAAAAATAAGATCTAAGTCATTGCCATTTTTTAATAGAATAACAACTTTTTTCATAATGAAAATCCTCCCGATAAAGATATTTACATCTGTATGTTCTGAAAAAAAATGAAAATCCTTTAAAATTTAAATAAATTAAAAGGAATATTGTTTATTTTTTGTAAAATGTTTATAATAATTATGAGGTGATAAAAATGTTAAATTTCTTTAGTTTTAAAAGGATTCAAGAGATTTTTAAAAATATAGCTAGAAACATAGAGTTGATTTTTGAACAGAGAGAGGGACGGAATGAGTTTTGTAAAATATGTGGAAAGCGAGTTCCAAATAGTGATTTTTCAGAGCAGTTTGAAGATGAAGGGGAACTGAGTAGCAGATGTCTATATTGTAATAAAAAGTTTATAAAAGCAAGAGAGAGGGTTATGAAATAATCCTCTCTCTTTTTCCTTTTCTATGGTTTCTCTACTTTAATTAAAAACTCAGAATCTAAACTATATACATAGGCACAGTTTTTTCCCAGTTCCTTAGCTTTATAAAGAGCTGTATCTGTTTTGTTATATAGCTCAAGATAAGTACAATCTCTATTTTTTATAAAAGTTACACCGATACTAGATGAGATATTCACTTTATTCTCTTCATTAGAATATGTAGTGTTCATTAAAATTAAAAGAGTTTTAATTTTTTCTAATATAATTTTTTCGTTGGTATATTTTTTTATAAAAATAGCAAATTCATCTCCACCCATTCGAGAAACAATACAATCGGAGCAGAAAAGATCTTTTATTTTATCAGCAGTTTCTTTAATAACTAAATCGCCCGTAGGGTGACCAAGAATATCATTTATAGCTTTAAAGTTATCAATATCTAGAAGTATAAAAACTGATTCATATTTAGCAAAATTTTTATATTTTATAGAATTTTCAAAAAATTGACGATTATTTAAACCAGATAAATAATCCTCATTTAAAGATTTTAAGATTGGCTGTAACTCATTTTTTTTATTTTTTTCAAATTTTTTAAAAATTAATATAAAAAGTTTGATTATTATAAAAATTATAATAAATATATTGATCCAAGTATCGACAAAATACGTAGATATATTTAGATGAGTCACTATATACAAATTTGTTAATGGATCTTTTTTAAAAGCTACACAATGTAGTTTAAAATCATTTGTTTCAAAAAAAACATTTACAGTAGGATTTTTAGCCAAATGTTGTTTTAATTTATTAGTAATTTCATGATTTAAGTCAGAATCCATATCAATTATATTCAGATTGCTATCTAAAATATGTGTGCTGTATGTTTTATTTGCAGCAGCATATTTATTTTTTAAATTAAAGATATCAGAAAGCGTAATTGATGAAAAAACAGCACCAATAAAGTCATTGTTGTCATCTAACATAGGGTGAACTATAACAATATTTTTATCGTTAGTTGTTTTACTTGTGATTATATCACTTATAATAGTTCTTTTTTCTTTTTTTACCTTTTTAAAATAATCTCTACTTGAAAGATTTGCAAGACCTCCTTCTAAAGAACTTGAAGTATTTCCATTCTTATCCATTATTGCAAGCATAAGAAGATTGTAGTTTTCATGAAAAGGTTCCAGTGAAAGAGCTCTTTTTTGGATAGAGATGTTATTATTTTTAATAGAATCTATTTCTGAAATGGATTTTATGAGTAATATTTGGTTATTAAATTTATTATTAATTTCAATAAAAGCTTGGTTGTTAAAAAAAACAGCTAATTCCTGTCCTCTAAATAAAATTTGATTAGCTGATAAAAAAAGAATAATGGCAATTATTAAATACATTATAAAAAAAATTAGTTTATTTTTTTTGTACATAATCTACTCCATAAATTAAAATATCAAAACGACTGTTATTTTAACATAGAAGTCGTAAAAAAGCAATTAATTTAATGGTTAAAGTATTATTTTATATTATATAATTGTTTTTCAATTGTTTTTATAATCTTTTTTAATACAAAAATTCGAGCATAATATTTATCATTAGCTGGGACAACATGCCAAGGACTAGATATAGTAGAAGTTCTAGAAATCATCTCCTCAATGGCATCTTTATACTCTTTCCACTTTTCACGATTTCTCCAATCCTCCTCAGTTATTTTCCATTTTTTAGAAGGAGTATTTTCTCTTTCTTTAAATCTTTTTAGTTGTTCCTCTTTAGAGATTTGCAACCAAAATTTAATAATAATAGAACCATTATTTACCCATTGAGTTTCCATATCAGTAATTTCTTGATAGGCTCTTTTCCACTCATATTTAGTGGCAAAATTTTCTACTCTTTCAACAAGAACTCGTCCATACCATGTTCTATCAAAAATGGCAATATGTCCATATCGAGGGAAGGATCTCCAAAATCTCCAAAGATAGTGCTTACTCTTTTCCACATCATTTGGAGCTGCAATGGGTATAACGTCATAACCTCGAGGATCCATTTTTTCAACAACTCTTTTAATATTCCCACCTTTTCCAGCAGCGTCCCACCCCTCATAAGCTATTATAACTGGAATACGTCTAGTGTATAGTTCGTGATGAAGGTCTGAAATTTTATTTTGTAGTTTTACTAACTCCTCTTTATACTCTTTTTTATCAATAGTTTTAGATAGGTCTACATCATCTAAGGAGTATGGCTTTTTATAAGGAAGAAGTACGTCATTAGGTCTAACTTCTTTTTGATTTAAATAACTTTCTATTTTTTCAACAATTATTCTAAAAACTTCAGATTTTGCTCCATATAAACTATTTGAAGAGACAATATTCCAACCACAATCATAGTTGTTAGTTCTTTCTATAATATCTTCCCAACTTTCAATGATAGATTTATAATTAAAATTTTGTTTCCAGGCATAAGGTGTGACCTTCCATGATTTAGCTGGATTTTTTTTAGCTTTAAAATATCTTTTTTTCTGAATTTTTTTAGAGACATGAAGAAAAAATTTAATAATTAACATTCCACTTCTAAGAAGAGAACGTTCAATTTTATTTACCTCTTTACATCTTCTAGTAATATCAGTTTCCTCTTGAAAAGCTAAATCATACCAAGATTTATCAAAAATATGAAACTCTCCTTTTCCAGGAATATTCTCTAAATACTGTTTTAGTGGAAGATTGTTTTCTGCTAAGGGATGATTGTGGTTAATAACACGATATCCTCTAGGGTCTAAAGTTACAAGAATTTCATTTATAATAGCACCTTTTCCTGAAGCTTCAAGACCTTCAAAAATAATTAAAATAGGAATTTTTTTCTCTTTACCAACTCTTTGAAGCTCAGCAAGTTTTAATTTTAATGGCTCGATGGTTTTGTGGTACTCTTTTCCCTTCATTTTTAAACAGCTTTCATTATTTAAAATGCCCATAAAAAACCTCCTTATTTTCTAGTTATAATTGCTTTTCTCTATAATCCAGAAGATGTTTAATCATGAGATCGTAACGAGCTGGAAATTTTTTACTACCATTTCCAAAGTATTTTTTCATAATTTCTAAATCCTCTATTTTAGAGAAATCTTCTAATGTGTTTATATCGTTACTATGTAAAAGAGTTATAATTTTTGGACTTATTCCTTGAGAGAAAGAGATGTTGAATTTTTTATTTAAATACTTTCTTAAAGATGTAGAGTTTATCTCAATCTCATGTAAAGCATTTCCTTCAATAGTATTTACAACTTTCTTTTCATACTCTGTTATCTCTTTTGAAATACTTTCAAACTCTCTATCTGCAATCTCTAAAAATCCAGCTAAAAGTTTGAATCTTCTTTTTATATCTGTTGGAAGTTGTCCGCTAAATTTATAATTTTTATCGTGTTCCACTTCAGCCCAAGCATGTTGGAGTATTGTCCTAACTTGAATTTCAAATTTTAATCCTTCAAATCTTTCAAACTCAGGGAGTTCTAAAAGAGTTTTAGGAAGAGATGCAACTAAGTGAATAGATTTATATCCTACTTTATCCTCTCCCAATGTGTCACTTTTATCAACGCTATTGCTTTCATCGATTATAAATGTATGTCTTAAAAAGTGTTCCACAATTTTAGTTTCACTTTCTAAGAATGTGATGACTCTAAGTCCACATAAATCAGTTGCTTCATCAACACAAGAATAACCTTTTCGTTCTATTTTTTTTTGAAAACTTTCTCTAGTTTTAGCTCTACTAGTAATTGAATGATAGATAATCTTTTCTTTTTCAAAGGACTGCTTTAAAAAACGTTCTAATCTTTTTCCCAATTTACGATAAAGCTCTCTATTTTTTTTGTAGTAGTTTAATAGTTGAAATTGATTACAGTTAATTTTTTCCATAGTTACCTCGCTTAAAAAAATAATATCTACATATAGTTATATCACAAAAATAAAAAAATCCTTGTTTTTTTTATTGTATAATGCTACAATAACTCAAAATAATTATTCTTAGGGAGGTGTATTAAATGAAAAAGCAATCAAATATCTTGAAAATTAATACATCTTTAACAGAAACAGTTTTATTTTGGTGGTGGCCATAGTTAGTTTGTAACCTGAGAATGCAGGATACAAACTTATTTTAGCTTGGTCAAAAACTAAAAAAGATTGTATCTGATAGATTAAAATGAGAAAACATTTATTCCACAGATATATTTCTGTGGAATTTTTTTTTATAAAAATTAGGAGGTGTATTAAAGTGAACGACAAAAGAGAAAAGTTTAGTAACAGAATCGGATTTATTTTATCATGTGTAGGAGCAGCCATAGGACTTGGAAATATTTGGCTTTTCTCTTGGAAGTTAGGAACTTACGGTGGAGCAGCATTTTTGATACCATACTTTATATTTATGGCACTATTTGCTTATATCGGATTAGTTGGAGAGATATCATTTGGAAGAATGATGAAAAAGGGTGTTTTAGGTGTTGGAAAACTTATGGAAAAAAAAGGGGTACCTTTTGCTAAAGTTTTACCACTTGTTCCAATCGTTTCTGTAGCAGGAATATTTACATTCTATGTAATAGTTTTTGGATGGATAATAAAATATTTTGTGACATATTTAATTGTAGATATGAGTACCTTAAATTATGAGCAATATTTTGGAAGTTTTACTGGAAATATAGAATCTATATTCTGGCATTTTGTAGCTGTAGTTTTAAGTGTTGGAGTAATCTCTTTAGGAGTTATAAAAGGAATTGAGAAGATAAATAAAATTGTAATGCCACTTATGTTTATAATATTCTTTGGGCTTATGGTAAAATCTTTAAGTCTTCCTGGAGCTATGGAGGGAGTTCAGTTTTTATTAAATCCAGATTGGAATAAACTTTTAAATCCAGTAACTTGGGTTATGGCTTTAGGACAAGCATTTTTTACAGTGGGAGTAAGTGGATCGGCACTTTTAGTTTATGGAAGTTATTTAGATAAAGATGTAAATATATCTGTAAGTGTTGTTCAAACATGTATTTTAGATACTTTAGCAGCACTGATGGCTGGATTTATAATTATACCAGCAGCTTTTGCTTTTGGTTATGGACCAGGAGCTGGACCGAGTTTACTATTTATAACACTTCCATCTGTATTTAATAATATGGTAGGGGGGAGAATTTTAGGAATAGTTTTCTTTCTGAGTATTATATTTGCAGCTATATCTTCAGCAATAAATCAATTAGAGGTTCCTGTGGAAGCAGTTATGGAGAAGTTTAATATATCTAGAGTAAAAGCTAGTGTGATAGTTGGTGGAATTTTATTTCTAATAGGATTACCATTAGATTTAGATATGAATCTATTTGGAACTTTTGCAGATATAATGACAATCTATTTAATACCTCTTGGAGCTATTATAATTTTAGGATTCTATTTCTATGGAATAGATTCAAAATCGATAGAGTATGAGATTGATTTAGGAGCAAAGCATAAAGTAGGAAAGTATATTGTAAAAATAGGAAAATATATATTTGTACCTGGAGTATTGATAATTCTGATATTAGGAGTTTTATACGGAGGTATAGGATAAGAAAATCCCCAAGAGAATATCACTCTTGGGGATTTTTATAAAATTTATTACGATATATTTTTATGAATATTCCTGCTTCAATGGTCCATTGAAGTGATGTAATCCACCAAAAATATGTAACAGGCATTCTTTTTAAATAGATAAAATAGTACATTAAAGGTAATCGAATGCACCAGTTACAAAATAGCACTATTCTAAATGGAGTTTTAGTATCTCCCATTCCTTTAAGGGCACCTGAGAGTACCATATCTATAGCTGTAGGAATCTGTTGAATAGATCCAATCATAAGACAAGCAGCACCAAGAGCAATAACTTCAACTTCGTCACTTTTTATAAATAATCGAACTAAATTTTCTGAGAAAAATAAAAAGATTAAAGAGAAAAATCCCATGACGATACAAGCTAGAAGTAAAGAGGTATTAGCGTACTCTCTAGCTCCTTTTAAATCTTTTTCACCAATACTATGTCCAACTAAAGAAACTGCAGATATTGCAAATCCCCAGCCTGGCATAAAAGAGATGCTTTCAATGGTAACAGAGATCTGGTTGGCAGAAAAAGCTAAACTTCCAAGCTTCATAACCATCATAACACTTAAAAGTCTTACGATACTAAAAGCCCCTTCTTGTAATCCAGATGGAACAGCTAAATCAACGAGCTCTTTTAAATAGTTAAAATTCACTTTATCTTTTAAAGATATTTTAAATGGTAGTTTTTTAAGTTGACTTAAGATAAATAACAAAGCACAGATATTTCCAATTGTAGTAGCAATAGCAGCTCCTTCAACTCCGAGCTCAGGAAAGCCAAACTTTCCAAATATAAGGGTATAATCTAAGGAAAGATTCACTATATTTAAAATAGCGGCTCCGTAAAGAGGGGTTTTAGTATTTTTACACCCACGGAAAACACCATTTAAAAGATTTGTGACCATATTAAAGAAAAGTCCAATAGAACATATTCTCATATATTTATAACCTAGAATTAAGACATCCCCTTTAGCTCCAGCTAAACTCAATATATTTTTTGAAAAAATAAAGAATATTAAAAAGACAAGAATAGCTATAACACTACCAATTTTAACTCCTAAATTAGCCATTTCTTCGGCTTTTTTATGTTCTCTAGCTCCAAGACAACGAGCTACGATAGATGTTATAGAAATAGATAGTCCCATGGTAATTAAGATGTTGATAAAGGTATACATAATTTCAGAACTAAATCCAACAGCAGAAACAGAGATTTGCCCACCATACTTTCCAACCATAAGTGTATCAAAAACCCAAATTAACATATAGAGTATCATTTCACCGACAGCGGGAATAGCTAATTTTATAATCTCTTTTGATCGATTCAAAAATTCACTTTTAATCATAAAAATTCACTCCCCTTAGCTTTTATAAAGCGTCTAGATTTTATCACAAAAACTATATGAAAGTCAAAAATTTGCAAGATAGATAAAAAGGAGCCTATAATATGATAGGCTCCTTTTAAATTTAATATAAAATCTTCTATTTATTTGTCTTTCTAGCTATTTTAGGGAAGATAAGTCCAAGTCCAACTAAAACAATTGGTGTTAAAATATTAAGAGTAATTTGGAAGAACCACTCAGAACTAAATGTTTCAATATTTTTAGGGAAGATACCCATTAAACAAGCAAATGTTGTAAAGGCAAAACACCAAATTCCGATAGCTGTTGCAATTTTATCATTTTTAACAAACTTAAATCCAGAACTATCACTTAAAGCTTTGTTTTTAATGAACCCTCTAAGCCCAATGTATGCTAAGAACACCCATAAGTATCTAAGTGGCATAACAATTGAGTTTAAATCAAGGAGCCAGTTATAAAGATTGTTCATATCTCCAATACCAAGTGCTGGAATTATAATTAGGATTCCAACAAGTATAGCTGTCAATTTATATCCATTAATAGGTGCTCCATTTTCATTTGTTTTAGTAAATGCAACTGGTATAAAGTTCTTATCCCCTTCTCCAATTAATATTTTAAGTGGAGCATCAATAGAGAACATAAGTGCTGATATTTGAGATAGAGTGTTAGCTACAGCATATAAAACCATAAGTGCGTTTCCAACACCGTAGTACTCACCTAAAAGTTTAAATGCGTAGTATTGACCATTCATTTTTAAGTCAGCAGGAATATTTCCACTGTTAAACATGATTCCCATAGCAAATGAACCAAGTAGTGCTGACATACCAACCATAGCAGCAAGTGCTAACATTCCCTTAGGGAAGTTTGTGTGAGGATTTTCAACGTCTTTAACGTATGGAGAGATTTTCTCGCATCCACCAACAGCAAATACTAACATAGATATAGTAGTAAAGTATGTAAAGTCAAATTTAGGCATAAATGTTGACAGTGACCAATCAGTTGTAGCAGGGTTTATACTCATAAGAGATGGTGCAGCAACTGTTAATAAAATATATAAAATACCCATGAAGAACATAGATGTTCCAGCAAGAGCTCCAATTCTTTTTAAAGAGTTCATACCTTTAGATGATAACCAAAGGAAAAGTAAGAAGATTCCTAAAACAAAACTCTGTAAAAGTAAAGGATTAAAAGTTTTTATCATATCTCCATTTTGAAAGAAAACCCAACTTAAAGCAACTAATGCACTTTGAGGTTTTTGTGCTAAATAAGGGATGTGAACAACCCAATATGTCCAACCAGCAAGATAAGCTATCATAGGTCCATAAGTTGAACCAACCCAACTTGAAACTCCTCCAGCTTTGTGATCAAACACAGATCCCATCTCTCCAACCATAAGTGCATATGGTAAAAAGTAAAGAGAAAGAATTAATACCCAAGAAACTACAACTGTTAAACCTTGGTTTGCGTAGTTATTAACAACGTTACCAAATCCCCAAACAATTGTGAATCCCATCATAGCTAGCATACGCCAGTTTAATTTTTTTGATTCCATAAATCTAGTACTCCTTTTTTGTTAAATATTTCACTTTAATATGTACAATTGTACAATAAAGCAGTACAAAAATCAAATATTTTTTTCTTATGCAGTATAATGAAAAGTAATTTTCATAAATAAAACTATTAATTTCTTTCAAAAAATTATGAAAAAGATTATGAATTGAACAAAAGTATTTTTATATGTACAATTAAGCATATAAAAAAAGTTTTAAGGGGAGTGTGTCAAATGACTACCAAAAATAGAATAAGTGCATGGGAGTTTTTCCAAAGTTTAGGAAAAACATTTATGTTGCCAGTAGCTTTACTAGCGGCAATGGGAATTTTACTTGGAATAGGTGCTGCCTTTACAGGTGGAACAACAATAGAGATGTTTCCATTTTTAGGAAATAGTTTCTTACAAGGTATATTTAACTTTATGATAAAGATAAGTTTAGTTGCATTTTCATTTTTACCACTTATGTTTGCTGTGGCAATTCCACTGGGAATGGCTAGAGAGAATAAAGAGATTGCGGCTTTTGCAGGACTTATGGGTTATATTGCAATGCAACTTGGAACAAACTTTTACTTAAATGAAACAGGACTTTTGAAAGTTGTAGATACAAAGATGGTAATGGGAATTCAAAGTATCGATACAGGAGCATTGGGAGCATTGATCTGTGGAGTTATAGTTTTCTTTATCCACGAGAAGTTCCAAAACATTGAGTTACCAGATGCTTTCTCATTCTTTGGAGGAACAAGATTTGTAGCTATTGCAACAGTTTTAATAATGTCAGTAGTAGGACTTGCAGTACCAATGGTATGGCCTTTCTTTGCAGCTGGAATAAATAAAGTTGGAGCAGCGATTAATGGAGCTGGACCATTTGGACCATTCCTATTCGGAGCTGGAGAGAGATTACTTCTTCCATTTGGACTTCATCATATCTTAGTTGCAACAATAAGATTTACTGAAGCTGGAGGAACTTATGTGACTGCCGCTGGAGAAACAATTCACGGAGCACTAAATATATTTTATAATCAATTTGCACAAGGAGCAGAGTTTGTATCTCCAGAAGCAACAAAGTTCTTATCTCAAGGTAAGATGCCAACATTTATGTTTGGACTTGCAGGAGCAGCTTTAGCAATATACAAATCAGCGTACTTAGAGAATAGAAAAAAGATCAAAGGGCTACTGATATCAGCAGTTGTAGCATCAGCAGTTGGTGGAATAACTGAGCCAATCGAATTTATATTCCTATTTATAGCACCAGTTCTTTATGTGTTCCACGCAATTATGACTGGACTTGGGTTTATGGTAATGGGACTTTTAAAAGTAGTTATTGGAAATACTGATGGAAACATAATAGACTTCCTAGTATTTGGAGTATTCCAAGGATTCTGGACAAAATGGTTCTACGTAATTCCTGTGGGAATTATCTGGTTCCTAATTTATTACTTTGTGTTTAAATGGTATATTGTAAAGTATGATATTCCAACTCCAGGAAGAGATAACTCAGCTCAAGCACAAGAAGCAGTTGATAGTGGAGATATCGCTGGGTACACAGCTAAAGTTATGTTAGAGGCTTTAGGTGGAAAAGAGAACATTGTAAGTTTAGACAACTGTATTACAAGACTTAGACTTGTAGTTAAAGATGCAAGTATAATAGATGTAGAAGCTGTTAAAGCAGCAGGTGCAGTAAACGTAGTAAAACTAAATGATACAAATGTACAAGTTATAATTGGACCAAAAGTTCAAGTGTTAAAGAAACAATTACAAAAGTTAATGTAATAAAATTCGGGGGGAAGTAATCCCCCCTTTTATTTAGAATATTTTAGGAGGATATATGAATTTTGATGAAATTATAAATAGAAAAGGAACTTACTGTACTCAGTGGGATTATATAGAGGATAGATTTGGACCTGGCACAAAGGATTTAACTCCGTTTTCTATCTCTGATACAGATTTCAAATGTCCTCAAGAGATTTTAGATGCAATAGTAGAAAGAACAGCTCATGGAATTTTTGGATACTCACGTTGGAATCACGAGGACTATAAAGGTGCTATAAAAAATTGGTATAAAAAGAGATATGCTACAGAGATAAATAGTGACTGGGTTGTATATTCACCAAATGTAATCTATAGTATCTCAATGTTACTAGAGGAGTTACTTGGAAAAGATGGGAAAGTTATGACCCATACTCCAAGATATGATGGATTTACAAAAATCTTAAAACCATATGACCTTTTTGAAGTGACTTTAAAAGAGGATAAAAATGGAGAGTTTCATACAGACTTTGATAAAATAGAAGAGGGATTTAAAAGTGGAGTTAAGGCATTCTTACTTTGTAATCCTGAAAACCCAGTTGGAAAGGTTTGGAAATATGAGGAGTTAAAGCAACTTATAGATTTATGTGAAAAATATGATGTAGTTTTAATCTCAGATGATATTCATATGGATATAGCTAGAAGAGAGGTAACTCCAGTATTAAAAATAGATACTAAAAGATGTTTAATTGTAAGTTCAGCATCAAAAACTTTTAACACACCAGCTCTTGGAGGGTCATATACAATAATTCCTCAAGATAAAATTAGAGAGAAATTTGTAACTCATTTAAAAGAGGTAGATTCACTGTCATCTCCAACAATTTTTGGAGTGCTATCAACAATGGTTGCATATAATAGTTGTGGGTATTGGGTGGACGAGCTAAATAGTTATCTAACTAAAAACTGTGAGTATGTGGAAAAAGAGTTAAATGGACTATATGGAATTAGAGCTAATGTTCCAGAGGGAACATATCTTATGTGGATAGATTTAAAAGATTGTAACATAGATATGGATAGATTTAAAAAGTCACTTATTGAAGATGGAAAAGTAGCAATTATGTCTGGAGAAGCCTATGGAGATAAGGATAGAATCCGTTTAAATGTAGGATGCCCACTATCAAAAGTTGAGATAGCTGTTAAAGGGATAAAAAGAGCTATTGAAAAAGTTAGATAAGAAAGCTATAATATCTTAGGTGATGTGAATGAGTCTAAAAAGAAAAGAGTTAGAAGTTTTAAACCTAATAAATATAGGGAAAACTGTGGATGAGATTCTTTTTCAAATGGAAACAAGTGAAAGAAATCTAAGATATATGATTGATAATCTAAATTTTTATCTGAAGAAAATAGTGGATAAAAAGATAGAAAAGGATAGAAAAAAATTGCTAATTCATCTTAGTGAAAGTGAGTTAGATAGATTTTATAAAGAGATTTATAGAAATTACTATACATTAGAACAAGAGGAAAGGGCAGAGTTTATACTTATGACCTTTCTTTTTGTAAAAGATGTAAGGCTTAGTTTTATAGAGGAAAAGTTAGAGATAACAAGAGCTACTCTGAAAAAGGATATAGAGGCTTTAAATGAGAGCTTAATAAAGTATAGCTTAAAGTTAGAATCAGAGAAAAATAGATTCTCTATAGTTGGAAATGAAAAAAAGTTAAGACATTTGAAAGCTTTAAAATATTTAGAGTATTCTAATATGAAAATGACTCCTTTAGATGTAGGGTATATTTTTCAAAATGTGGATAGGAGTATGTTAAAAGAGTTAGAGAGAGTTATTCTAGGTATTGGAAAAAAGTTTTCAGTAGAGTTCAAAGAGGATTTTATAAAGCTTATGAAGGTGTTTTTATACGTTTCTTTAGAAAGAGTTAAAGAGGGGTATGTTATAGACAGGAAAGCCAATTATAAATTTTTAGTTAATACTGCTCACTATGAAATAGCAAAAGATAGCTTGGAAAAATATCTAGATAAAGAGCTAAGTTATGAGTTGGTACATATAACAGAGTATTTTATCAGTGGTGGAGTAACTGAAAATATAGAGGAGTTAAAAGAGAGTATTGAAAAATATTCAGATGGTTTGATTTTATTTTTAGAAAAAAATCTAAATAGTTCTTTAGATTATACAGAACTAAAATCGAAACTTATGGGATATTTAATACCAGCTATATATAGACTAAGAAATAATTTTAGTATAAAAGAGGGTGGAGAGAGAGATGAGATTTTCGCTTTAGTGGAGAGATACTCTAAAGAAGAGAGTTATTTACCCGAGAAATTAACTGAGAACGAAATTTTTCATATAGCTAAGGAGATTATAATTTATATAGAGAATGAGAAAAATAGAGTAATAAGCTTGAAAACTCTTCTAGAAATTATAGTGAGAAATAGCGAAGGAATAAATAGTGAAAAACTTATAGAGGATTTAATGGAACAGTACGGTAGATTGATAAAAATAGACATAAAATAAGGACCTATAAAAGGTCCTGAGAAATAAAGATTGTTTACATTGGAAGGGTTAAATACTCAACTTCTAAATTATCTAAAGAGTTTAAAAGAGTTTCTTCAAAAATTCCAATAGATTGAATTTCATTAAATTTTGCAAAATCATTAAATAGATTTATATTTATAAAATTAGTTATAGTTATATTATTATCTATTTCTATTTTATCTTTTAATTGTTCTAAAAGATATCTAGGAATTGAATTATATACTATGACTAATTTTTTTTCATCTTCTTTGTTATTTATAGAATTAATATAAAGGTATAAAGAAACTACATCTGTAAAAGAGATATTCCAATATATCTTTCGTAACTCTTTAAAAAGTTTTATAGATCTTTCAATAGTCAAGTCATCCAAATTTAGATTCAAAAATGACATTTCAAAAATAGGTAAGTAGTGTTTTTGTTTACTACAAAAAGATGTTCTAGATAGGAATCTCTCTAGAAAAAGATCTCTTTTTAAATCTAGATTTAGGCTATTTTTAAAAATATTTTTAAAAGTAATAAAATGATCTTTTATGAAAACATTTTCTTCTGGAAAAAGTCCTTTAGAAATTTTTAAAATATTGATAAGAAAATGAATATCTTCAAAAGATATCTGCCCTAAAAGGGAAGTTTGAAAAAAGTTAAAAATATCTTTCAATGAATTAGATTTAAATATATTTTCAAAGTACATTTTAAATTTGTCTAAACTATTTAAATTATTTTTTATTTGATTTTCATAAGATGTATCATCATCTAAAAATTTGAAACTTATATAAAAACTTTTTAAAAGTTCTCTATTGTAAAAAAATGAGTCACAATTAGCAATAGAGATAAAGTATTCTATTTGTTTTTGTAAAATATTATCTATCTCAGAATCATGAAAAATATGTGAAAAAGATTGGTTGAATATACTTGGTAAGTAAGTTTCTTCAACTAAGTATTTATAAATATACGTACAAAGAGCTCTTTTTATATTTATAAAATCGCCTTCTAAAAAAATACCTTTTCCAGAAATACTACGAATATCTAAAGAATATATTTCAATGTTTTTTTTAACAGCTACAAGATCAACATTTAATGTTCTTCTAGATACTCCTAAAATATTTGATAAAGATTGGAGGTTTAAAGAACTTTTTAAAAGTAGATGAAGTGTAAGAAAAAAGATTCTATCATCTTTTGAAATGTTTTGCTCTTTTTTTAGAAAAGAATAACAATTATTTTGATTTAAAATAGAATTAATTATTTCATCTGTTTTAGATACATATATGTTATGTGGAACTATTTTTTGAATTTCTTTTAAATAAGAGCAGATATTTGCTCTGTTTACATTTAAAAAGAGCTCACAAAAATCTAGACTCTCCCCTTTAGTAAACTCCAGTAGTTTAAATAATCTCAAATGTTTGGCATTAATGCTGAGTGCCATAAACTTATCTCCTTCTTTCAATTGTTATAAATCTATGTCAATTATATCGATTTTTTATTCACAAGTCAAACGTTTTGGAAGTTTTTTAAAAATGAAATAAAAAAAATTCAAAAACATGTGGTTGTTATAAAGATTATTAGCAGTTTTTGAAAAAAGAAAAAATCTAATCTATAACTTTTTTAACTTAGGAAAATTAATTTGTTTAAATTTATTATATATATTTGATTTTTTACAAATAGAGTTCTATAATTGTAAAAAATGTCATTTTTATTTTTCAAGTGACTACTATTTATACTACGGAGGTTTTTATGAAGAAAAAATTATCAGTTCTTTTTTTTATGGGTCTTGGTTTAGTTGCGTGTGGAACAAAGGAAGATAAGAATGAAACAGTAAAAGTAGATGAAAATTCTAAAAAAGTATTAACAGTATGGGCTTGGGATAAAAATTTTAATGTTCCTATAATGGAGAAGGCAGCAAAGATATATTCTGAAAAAAATTCAAATATTGAGATAAAAGTAGTTGATAATGGTAGAGATGACATTGAACAAAAAATACATACAAGTTTATCAGCTAATGCTATAAAAACATTACCAGATATTGTTTTAATAGAGGATTATGCGGCACAAAAATTTTTAACATCATATCCAAATTCATTTATGCCATTAGATGATATTATTGATTACAATGAATTTGCTAAATATAAAATACCACCTATGACAGTGGAAAATAAAACTTATGGAGTTCCTTTTGATAGTGGAGTAACAGGACTTTTTTATAGAAGAGATTATTTAAAGGAAGCTGGTATTTCAGAGGAGAGATTACAAAATATAACATGGCAAGAACTTATAGAGATTGGAAAAGAGGTAAAAGATAAAACAGGAAAACAGCTGATGGCTGATATGGCATTACATGATCCTGGAATAATTAGAGTTATGATGCAATCAGCAGGAAGTTGGTATTTTAATGAAAAAGGTGAGGTAGATTTTACAAAGAACGAAGCATTAAAAAATGCTATTTTAACAGTAAAAGACTTATTTAATTCAGGAGTTGTAAATCAAGCTTCTGGTTGGGGAGAGTGGGTTTCGAACTTTACATCTGGAGACGTAGCAACTATCTCTACAGGTGCTTGGATAATAGGAAGTATAAAAACAGAAAATAGTCAAAGTGGGAAATGGGGAGTAGCACCTATCCCAAGATTAGAGGAGACAAAATCTGTAAATGCATCTAATTTAGGTGGATCTAGTTGGTATATTTTAAATAAAGATAATAAAGAAGTTGCAGCAAAGTTTATGAAATCAGTATTTGCAGAGAATAAAGAGTTTTATAATGATATTTTAACTGAAAGAGGAGCTATAGGAACATTTTTACCTTCTCAAACTACTGTAGCTTACGAAGCCTCAGATGTATTTTTTGATAATCAAAAAGTTTATCAAGAATTTTCAAAATGGATGAAAGAGATTCCATCTGTAAATTATGGAGTTTATGTTAGAGAAGCCGATCAAGCTGTAGTTAGTGTTTTAAAGTATATAGTTGAAGGACAGATGAGTGTAGAAGAGGGATTGGAAAAAGCTGAAGCTCAATTAAAATCTCAAATACAGTAGGTGATGATATGCTAAAAAAATTATGGAAAGAAAAGAGAGAAGGTTGGCTATTTATATCTATTGCATTAATATTATTTCTGTTTTTTTCATTATATCCAATAGTAGATTCACTGATTCTTTCTTTTTATACATCTAGAGGTATTGTATATAAATTTAATGGTTTTGGAAATATAAAGAGATTATTTCATGATCAGATGTTTTATACTTCTTTAAAAAATACAATGATATATCTAATTATACAAGTTCCAATAATGTTAGTATTAGCTATTTTTTTAGCTACTTTATTGAATTCAACTAAATTGAAATTTAAAAGTTTTTTTAGAACATGTATTTTTTTGCCATGTGTGACATCGTTAGTAGCGTATTCAGTTTTATTTAAAATGATTTTTGCAGAAAAAGGGTTAGTGAATAATATTTTAATGAAAACAGGGATATTTCAAACGGGAATACCTTGGTTAACAGATCCATTTTGGGCTAAAGTTACAATAATTTTAGCTCTTCTTTGGAGATGGACAGGGTATAATATGATATTTTTCTTGGCTGCACTTCAAAGTATACCAAAAGATATGTATGAAGCAGCAGATATAGATGGAGTAAGCAAAATTAAACAATTTTTTTATATTACAATACCCCAGTTAAAACCGATACTATTATTCACTACTATTATGTCGACAATAGGAACATTACAACTTTTTGATGAACCTATGAACTTAACTATGGGTGGACCAGCAAATTCCACTATGACAATCTCTCAATACATTTATAATGTATCTTTTGTTTATGCACCTAACTTTGGTTATGCAGCAACAATATCATACACTGTGGTGTTGATGATTGCTTTATTATCTTATATACAATTTAAACTTGCTGGAGATGATGCATAATGAAGAGAAAAGTAAAAGTAAGTTCGATGTTCCAATACCTATTTTTAGGAATTGCTTCATTTTTTTCAATATTTCCATTTTATTGGTTAGTTGTGGGCTCAACTAATAATAATACAGATATTTTAGGTGGAAAGTTATCTGTAGGTAAGATGTTTTTTGAAAATTACAATAATTTAATAAAATTTGGTGGTTTTGAAAGGGCTTTTTTAAATACTTTAAAAATAACTATTATATACCTAGTTTTAACACTTCTTATAACATCTTTAGCAGCTTATGGATTTGATAAGTTCAAAAGTGTAAAAACAGAGGTTATTTATAAAATATTTTTACTTTCTATGATGGTTCCATTTGCAGCAATGATGATACCACTTTTTAGAATAATGGTTAAGTTAAGTTTAATAGATAGTTTATTAGCAGTTATACTTCCAGGATTATCCTCCATATTTTTAATCTTTTTCTTTAGACAGAGTTTGAAGAGTTTCCCTATTCAAATAATAGAATCTGCGAGAATAGACGGAGCTAGTGAGCTAACAATATTTTTTAGAATAGTTTTGCCACCTATGAAACCAACTTTAGCAGCAGCAGCAATTTATGCCTTTATGACTCAGTGGAATAATTATATGTGGCCTTTAATTGTTTTAAGAACAAATGAGAGTAAAACAATAACATTGGCGTTATCCTCTATGTCATCAGCGTATTTTGTAGATTATGGAATGCTTATGTTAGCTATTGTTATAAGTACAATACCTATGATAGTTATATTCTTTAGCATGCAAAAAAGTTTTGTACAAGGAATGACAGGATCTTGTAAGTAGATTATTTTTTATAGTGATTGTAATCATTTTGATTTGACTAAAATGGAATAAGAGTATAAAAAATAAGATCAGAGTTCTTAATCAAGAACTTTGATCTTATTAATTTTTTAAGTTAGAATTTCATAAAGTTGGTAAAATAATTATAGAGCGTTTAAACAGATGCAATACTATCCTTATTTTCAATCATAAACTCTTTTAGAGTTCTAAACTCACCATCTGGTTCTAAATAGTCAATAGAGTATCTATTTCCTAATATGAAATTTTTCCTAGCCTCAGCTAATCTTTTATCATTTAGGTTTAGTAGATCAATTGTTACCTTAGCTTTGTCATAATCAGTTCCTATGGAATTTTTAGGTCTTACCTCTCCTGTTTTAATATCATATGTTAAAAAATCTTGTGGATTTTCTAGAACTGGATTTATAAAATCGGGGCTCCACTGGCTTCCTTTACTATTCCCACACCTTTTAGAACTTTTACAAGCAACTATAAGATTGTTAAAATTTTGAAATTCATTAGGAAATAAATTTTTTGGCTTAATATGTTCCGTCTCACTTGTATCTACATCTATTTCAATTTCACAATATGGACAGCATAACTCTTGTTCTTCAAAAAGAGAGTATCCTCTAAGTTGTTGCTTTATATCACGATAAGAATCGTATTGTTCCCAATTAGAAAGTGGATGTTTCTTTTTAAACTCTTGAAAAAATTTAGGCTCAGGGGTTTTATTAACTTTGAACAAATTTATTCCCCCCTTTGCTCATTTTGCTTTTTCTTAATGTTAATATCCATTTTAATCAGCATTAAATCTTGATCAGTTCCTCCTAGAGTAGCAGTCATTTCTTTCATTAAACTTTTAAAATCCTCAGAATTATACTGGTTATTATCAACTAGTTCTCTTAATTTTCTTAAAGATCTAAAAACATTTGGATCTCTTGTTGTTTCAAGTCCCATAATATCCTCTAAAATTCTATCTACAGGTTGACCTAAAGAGCTATAAAGCTCCTCATCTTTTAAAGCTTTTATCTCTCCGTTTTCATCTCTAGTTAGAATTATAAGGTTTTCTTTAGGAACACTTCCTAATATATGAGGAGAGTGAGTTGCTACAATAATCTGATTATTTTTTCCTATTTTTTTATATACTTCAAGGATTTTTTGTTGCCACTTTGGGTGTAAAGATAGTTCTGGTTCATCTATTAAAATAATAGAGTTTTCAGGTTCTAACATTTTTATTGCTAAAGTTCTTACAAAAAGTTGCTTTTCACCAGATGATAACTCGTTTATATCGAACTCTTCACCTGTAGAATTTGAAAAAATAGGCATGCTTCTTTCATCCCTAGAAAGCCCCTGTAACTTTATATCTAAATCTAAAATTGAAAAGATATTATTGATCTCTTTAGCTACCTTTTCTCTAACCTCTTTTCCAGTTAAATCTTCCTCTGTATTGCTAATATAAGTTACTCTCGTGGCTATATATGAAGCTATATTCGAGATTAAGCCTGTATCTACAATATTTAAAAAATTATAGTGTCGTTCTAACATATTAGTTTGTGTTTGAATGCTTTGAAAATTAATTTCTGTTGGAATATATATAATTTTAGGTAAAACTTTTAAATTGTTTTTAAGTATCTGATAGTTAGAATTTTCAGGGTTATTTTTTTTATAATATTCATAAGAGGTTAAATAATTTATAAACTCCCAATTGACTTGTTCTTTAACTTTACTTTCATCTTTTTCAAATAGAAACTCTATAGAGTTTGTTAAATCATTATTATAATAAATCTGTTTATTAAAATAATCATAGATATATTTTAAAAGATTTGTTTTTCCACTTCCATTAATACCTGCAATAACAACGGTATCAAGAACTTCATCGTTATCAGTAAAATCTATCTCTAGATTTTTTAAAACTTTATGGTTTTTAAAATGTATATTTTTTACTTTCATTTTTCACCTCTTTTGGATTAGTTTTTTAATGTTCATTTATATTTTACTTTATTTTTCCTTTGAAATGAAGAAAAATCTATAAATTTTGAGGTTATATTCACAAAAGTGAAAGTTTTTTTAATTAGTTACCCCATATATAAACCTTATTATATTCTTATATAAGACAACTTTATAAAAATATGTTATTATTATTTTTAAAAAAAAAAAAAGTTTTTCAAAATATGGGAGGGGATTATGATTAAAAAAATATTTTTATTAATTATTGGGATACTTACTCTTTTAGGATGTGAAAAAAAGGAGGAGAAGAAAGAGGGAAAACCTCTTGTTATAGTTCAAGGGTCAGATGCAAGAACAATGGATCCACAAAAAGCTATTGATACTCCAAGTGTAAGAGTTTATAATCAAATTTATGATGGGCTGTTAAAAAAAGATAAGGATATGAATATTGTTCCAGGATTAGCAGAGAGTTGGGAAAAAATTGATGAGAGAAAAACTATTTTTAATTTAAGAAAAAATGTGAAGTTTCATAATGGAGAGACATTGACAGCTAAAGATATTAAATTCACATTAGATAGAATGAAAAATCAGCCTACTGTTTCTTTTCTTATAAGTGAAATAGAAGCGGTGAATATAATTGATGAGTATACAGTGGAGATAGTAACAAAAGATGGTTTTGGACCACTACTTAGCCACTTATCTCATCCTGGAGCTGTTATATTAAATGAAAAAGCAGTGACAAATTCTAGTGAAAAATATGACCAAAATCCGATTGGAACAGGACCGTATATTTTTGATAAGTGGTTAGCAGGAGATAGAATATTTTTAAAAGCTAATCCCGACTATTATTTAGGGAAAACACCAATTGAAAATATTGTAATAAAGTCTATTCCAGAAGGAACAAATCGTACAATAGCCTTAGAGACTGGTGAAGCGGATATAGTTTATGATGTTGAACCAGTTGATATAGATAAGATAAAAAGTAATGAGAATTTAAAGTTTTTAATGGAACAATCTTTAGGAAATGCTTACTTAGGATTAAATACTCAGCATAAACCTTTTGATGACGTAAGAGTAAGACAAGCTATTGCTCATGCTATAAATGTTGACGATATAATAGAGGTTGCATATAAAAATACTGCAGTTCTAGGGAATTCACCATTAAGTCCAAAAATTCCAGGATATAATAAAGATGTTAAAAATTATGAGTATAATGTAGAGAAAGCTAAAAGTCTTTTAGCAGAAGCAGGATACCCAAATGGATTTAAAACTTCTATTTGGATAAGCGATAACACAATTAGAAAAGATATAGCAACAATTTTACAAGATCAATTTAAAACAATTGGAATAGATACAACTATTGAAACTCTTGAATGGGGAGCATATATAGATAGAACTGCTGCAGGAGAACACGATATGTATATTTTAGGATGGATAACTGTAACAGGAGATCCTGATTATGGTCTATATCCGGTATTCCATAGTTCAGCTCATGGAAGAGCAGGAAATAGATCTTTTTATTCAAATGCTACTGTGGATAAGCTTCTTGATGAAGCAAGAGTTTCAACAGACCAAGAGAAAAGAATGGCTAATTATAAAGAGGCTCAAAGAATAATTCAAGAGGAGATACCATCTGTAACTATGGTTTATAATAATCAAAATGTTGCTACACAAAAATATGTAGAAAATTTTGTTTTACATCCTACAGGATATTTTGATTTATATAATGTAAAATTTTCTAATAAATAAAAGAGGTGAACTATGAATATATCAAATACTCCAGCTAAAGATGTTATAAACTTTATGAAGAAATCTCCAATAGCTATAATTGCTATTGGAAGTATCGAGTACCATGGAGCTCAAGCTCCCCTTGGAACAGATTACATAATACCAGATTATATAGTATCAAAATTATCTTATAGGGATGATGTTTTAACTCTTCCTCCAATACCTTATGGGAACT
>NZ_JBOFXD010000013.1:0-32068 GCF_051653945.1 Cetobacterium sp. | reverse complement strand
ATAGAGAAATAATATCTAATCTTACATCTCTTTTTTCAGATAAAAGATAGATATCTGCTATACTTTTAGATGCCTCTGCTCCCAAAATTCCACCTGTTATAGCTCCTCCTCTAAACAGAGGTTGATAAAGACCTATTGTCTGTGAATACCCGCTCTTAGCTTCTCTATCGCCGTTGCTCGTAGCCACATTTCTTAACTCGTGCTCTGCCCTTTGATACTGACCATTATATGTAACTGTAGGTAAAGCTGTTTTAAATGCTCTTCTTACATTTAACTTTGCATTTTCTTTTGACAACTCTGATGTTTTTATAGTTTTTCCCTTTACTAAAGCTAAATCAATTGCACTTTCTAATGTCAACTCTCTTGAAAAGGCTGCTGTTGAAAGCAATACCAGTAATCCTAATAACTTTTTCATTTATTTCCTCCTTTATAAAGATACAAGGGTATATGAATATACACCCTTGTATCACTTAGTCTAGTTGATTAATTTTTATTTTTTTTATACTATAATCAAAATTATCAGGTATATTTTCCTCAGATATTCGTAAACTTAATATCCCTCTTGAGTACCCACCTGTTTCTAAATTATTTTTTAGATTATTTATTTTATATTTAGAAAGATACATTTTGTAACTATTTTCAGAGGTGTATTCAACATTATGATTATTTAAATATACGTTATATTTTTTATAGTCAGGTGTTCGAGAAAATATATTATAAAAAGTCCAAATAAAATTTAAATTTTGGGGTAAATTATAGACAGTTATTTCATAAACCTCATCATCATCTAATTCAATAACTTCTCCTTCGTAATAATTACCCTTAGTAGGAAATAAAGCTAGTTTGTATTTGTTTTCTATCTCAGAATTTGGGTTTCCTTTAAGTTGCTCATAAAGATTGAATGTAGAAATTATAACTCCTTGAATAAAATCATTGGTCTTTGTAAAGGAGATATTCTCATTGAAATCTTTTTTATGTTTACCACTAGGTATTTTTTTTATTTTAATATTACTCGGAACTTTATCTTTTATTGAATCATTTTTATAAAACTCTCTTATTATTAAGATGTAGTCATTTGAGGATGTTTGTAATGTATTCTTCTGTAAATAGAATTTAGGTGAAACTATTAGCTCAAAACTCTCATCATGAATATATTTAAAATCACGAGTTGATATAACATTAGTTGAAATATTCTCATTGTTTTTTAGAGAATATAACTGAAATGTTATAAATTCTAAATCCTTTAAAGATCCAGAAACAATATATTCAAGATTATTAGATAAAAAAAAGGATTGATATCTAACAGTAGGATTATCTCCTAAGATTTTTCTATTATTTCTCATCCAATCAGTTAATTTTGGTTGAGTAGAAGAGGCATTTTTTATAAATAATTCATTTCCTAATGAAAAGCTATCTATAATAAATCTGTCTAGTTCTTGACGTTCAAGACTATCTAAGTCTTGGATTAGTGGCAGTTTAGAGATTGTTGTAGACAACACTTTAAACGAAGAATCCACTTGTGCAAATGAATTTTTTTCAAATGAACAAAAAGAAAAGAAAATTAAAAAAATATAAAGACTTAAAGAGTGTATTTTAATCCACCTCCAACTGTGTAAAAATAATCTTTTTTAACGATAGGAGATTCTTTAATTTTATTTGATAAAAATTCATAACTTCCAAAAGTATAGATAGAAAAAGTATTGCTTAATTTTTTTTCTAAAACTACTGCTAGACCTACACCATATGCTTCTTTTATGGAGAAAGGCGTAGTTATAGAATTGTTCTTTTGAACTTCGTCAGTTGTTACTCCAAAATAATAATTTGAAAAATCTTTCGAGTACATATTTCCATAGATTGATGGGACAAAAAGAAAATCATAAGGTAAATATATAGTTTTTAATAAACTTAAGTTTGTTTTATTACCATGTTCTCCAAAAATAGTTGAAACTGAAAGGTAGTTATCTGTTAGAAATTTATAATCTAGAGAAACTCCTGTCATGATTTGTGATTTTCTTTTTTCAATGTTTTGATAACCAACTTTCAAATCTTTTCCTTTAACTGGGTAACCAGCTAAAAATTCACTAATTATTGAAAGAGATAGTGTTTCATCTCCCCAAAAAGTATATCCAATCTCATCTCCTTGTATAAATAATCCATTATATTGGATATCTAAGTTTGGTAAAAAGTAAGAGCTTTCCTGCTTTTTTGTCTTATAAATTGAGTTATTAACACCACCAAGTAAACCTAATGAAAAATTGTTATTAGCTAAAACAATTGAAGATAAAAATAGATTAAAAAATAATAGTTTTTTCATAAATAACCCTCCCTTTATTTTGTTTTAATTTTAAAGGAAAAGTTAAAAAATTAATAAAAATATACACAAAAATTTAAAATTTTGTATCAAATATAAATAAGAAACTCCTAAAGCCTCTTTAAATCCAATCAAATTCTCTATATTGGTATTAATTTTTATTGCGGATTTATAAGAACATCTGTTACTCTTAATAGTAAGAGGTGATTTGTATGCGAGAGGATTTAAAAGAAAGATTAAAAGAAAAGACACTCGAAGAACTTCTTGAATTATTAATACTGGGGCTAGAGTATGAAAAACTAAAGGAAGAACAAAATGGAAATTTAAAGGGGTAATTTGATAAATACCAGGGCCGTGGCTCTGGTATTTTAATATTTATAATTTTTTTATTGTGGATTTAAATTTTTTCTGATACTCTATATATACAACTGTAATCAAACAAATCTTATTGAAAAACCTTAGCTACTGACTCCAATCAAATGGCTAAGGTTTTTTAATTCTTCTTGTATACAAATCACAGTTAATAATTAAATAAATTAAAAATGAGACTTATATAGGTCTCATTTTTTAATAGTATAAAGTTCTCTTGGTACAAAGAAAACATAAGATAAAAAACACTTTAATTTTATGATAGAATCTCCTAATCCTAAAAGGTTTTAGGAAATTCTAAAGAAACTGGTAATGTTTCATAGACATAATGATATACTAAAAAATTTAAATCTGCAATAAAAAAATTCGTAGCCATATACTACGAATTTTTTTATTGATTGAAACGAAATAGATGAAAAGATAAGCTGTATGAGTCTTCTTCTCATGAGGTATTTGTATTATATAATACAAATTTTAAATCCACAATAAAATTATTGTGGATTCTTATTATTCAGTGTAAACTATAGATGTTGCAAATGGAATTGTTTAAATAGAAAGGACCTATTTTTTAGGTTCTTTTTATACAATTTTTGTTTACTCAAAATATTATTTTAGGCAGGTCAATAGTGAAATGAAACCATTAGTTACGAATATAATCCTTGACACTTTACAAAATACTCTACACATGGAGGAATGTTTGTATCGGAAGAAGAATATCTCAGAATATTTTGTTAAATCACAATCACAAACTGAAAGAGAGTTTTTATTCACAGTAATTTCATATTTAGTTAAAGTTGAAAATAATCTTGTTCTTGAAATTTGTCCCCATTGTTTAGGCCGAAAATTTGATTTCTTTTCTGATTTTAATAATCTATTTTAAATTATTCACTATAATATATAATAAAAAAAATTAGGAGAATTTTATCTAGTATTCATTCTCCTAATTTTTATGTATTTCACTCTGTTGAGAACACATTTCTAACTTAATTACTCTTTTTTTAGACTTTACAGATCCAATCCCTCTATTTAACTCACTTGCTAACCAAACAATATTACTATCGATATTATTTTTTAAAAACTCCAATTCAGATTCTGACCATTCTTTTTTTTCTATCAATCTTAATCTACCTAGCATTAAATGTACTTGATACTCGCTTTTATTTACTATAACAGCTATCTCTTTAATCTCTTTTTTTAAGTATGATTCTTTTAAATATTCAATCTCATCATCTAACCAGATTACTTTTAAATACCCAGACTTTTTATTTTTATTTTTTCGAAATCTTTTGCCAAATACTTCAAAACATTCATCTATCAAAGTTTGGCTCACTCCGTTCAATAAAATATTTTGTCTTTTAGTCACTATTAAAAGTCTATTAGCACCAAGAATCTCAATATCTTCAGCCTCAGATATATACTCACTTAGGTTATTTTTCATAAAAATCCCCCCTTTATTTATTTGAAGATTTTTTATATCTCCGTCTTTGCTAGTTCACTCAATACAATTTTTCCTATATTTTGAATTTTTTTGTCATATGTACTACCACCATTAACTTTATTTAACTCTAGTACACTCATATTCTTATTAGCCTCCAGTGCACAAAATAGATCTAACAAAGATATTTTTTCTTTAGATAAAATAAATCCACCATTTTTCCCTTTAACTGAATTTACCAACCCTGCTCTTGAAAGTTCTGACAAAATACCCAATCC
This sequence comes from Cetobacterium sp., assembly GCF_051653945.1. GTDB lineage: Bacteria > Fusobacteriota > Fusobacteriia > Fusobacteriales > Fusobacteriaceae > Cetobacterium_A. Next base: position 27,675 of record NZ_JBOFXD010000013.1, on the reverse strand, counting down.
CATATTATAGGGAACTTTAGTATCTTCTAGTATCTCTTTTCCTGATAACATCTTATTGTAGCTTCTATCTGCTAATTTTTTTAAAATAATGTGCCCATATTCCATTTTTTTTGAAAACATTATAGCCTCCTATATTTTCTTTTAATTTTCTTTTAATTTAACTTTTAAAATTACTCTAATTTTTTAATAATATTAAAATAATATATTTATAGTATTTCATTTTCTACTTTTTTTTTTCCAATTTTGGAAATAAGTGATATATTTGTAATTTTTTTATAACTCTAAAATAAAAAAAGTGAATTTATTTTAAACAACATCCTATTCAAGTAGATAATTTTTTATTTTTCTTGAATAGAAAACTTTTATTTTTTACTCATATAAAAAACTCCCTTAATAATAAACATATTTATAGTATTTTACCTGTCTATTATAAAGGAAGTCTATCATTTTTTAATACAATTATCTTTTTTTCATACTTAATTTAGCAAAACCTAAAATACCAAAATTATTTGGTCCCGTTGCAATCTTCATTTTCAAAACATTGAACTCTGTATTAAAAGCTCTTTCAGTACAAATAACATGATTTTCTTTTAAAGCTGCTAAGTCACTTTCATGACATGTTCTTAAAAACTTTTCGTCATTTGTCAAAAAAGTATCGTCTTTTCCAGCGATATCCTCAGGACATATTTTAAAAAGCTCACAAAACTTACTGTTAGCAAAAACATATTTAAAATTAGAATCTTTGATAAATATAAAATCACCCTCAAAATCTAAATTTAAAATATTTTTTAAAAATTTTTTTAAATCTGAATCAAACATAAAACTTCCCCCATATTTAAATATTTGCTTTATTTTTATTAAAACATCTTAGGAAAAAAATAGTAGAAACACCATCCTAGTCTCTTCGCTTTTTTTCTCTCATCAACATCATCTCTATTTGAAATCTTTTTTCATTCAATAAATTTTTTAATAAATAAGCCCCATTCCGTTTCTAGATAGAGATCTTTACCTTTTTTTGTAGGGTGGAATCGAAATCTTTTTTTATTTTCTTCAACAATATATTTTTTTATCAACTTCTCATTTTCCAAATTTTTTAAATGAATTGATATATTTCCTTTTGTTGTTAAAATAAGTTCACATAGCTCTTTATGTGTTATTCCTGGGGTTTCGTTAATTTGTTTTAACAATCTATTTTTGACTTTCATTTCTTTGGTATATATCCAATTTGTTGTATGGTATCTCAATCTTTTCCTCATCAAATCTAACTTTTACAATCTCAGGAAGATCAAATAGAACATCTCTATAAGTTTCCCTCCTTGTCCAAACTCTTACAGTAAAGTCTAAAGAACTCGAATTAAGTTTACTTAATTTTATAAATATCTCCTTATCCTGTAAAACCAATGGATGTTTCGAAAAAATATCCAAAAGTATCTCTCTAACTTTTGCAGGATTAGATTCGTATGATGTTGAAAATACAAAGTCCACTCTTCTTATATCATTTCCTGTAACATTAGTTATAACTCCACTAGATAGTTTACCATTTGGAACTATAATAACTTTATTGTCAGGAGTATATAACACTGTGTATAGTAAAGTTATCCTCTGAACTGTTCCCTCTATTCCAGCTACATTTATAAAATTCCCTTTTACAAAATATTTAGAAACTAATATTTGAATCCCACCAGCTAAATCCGATAGACTCCCCTTTAAAGCCAATCCTACCCCTATTCCAACAGAACCTATCATTGCCACTAACGTTGTTGTCTCAACTCCCAAAATATGCACTATGTTCAACGTATAGAATATAATAATAATACCCTCTATCAAAATTATTATAAACTCTTTTAACAATAACTCTATTTTTCTCAATTCCAATATTTTATTAAAAAATTTCGTAGTTAATAGTTTTACAGGTTTATAACTTAAATATAACAAAAATAAAAATATTCCCTTTTCCAAAATAAGAGGTGTTATAACTTGCATAACTTCAAAACCATTCCACAACTCAACAAAGTAGTTCATATCTATCACTCTCCTTTAAAATTTACCACCATTTCTTCTTCTTGAAAAAATATCCTATACCACAAATAATTGAAAACATAACAAATAAAATCATATAATAACCATACTCCCACTTCAGTTCAGGAATCACTTCGAAATTCATTCCATAAAGTCCAACTAAAAAACTTAAAGGGATAAATGTTGTAGATATCATTGTTAAGACTTTCATAATCTCGTTCATGCCTGAACTCACAGTTGTATGATATAGTTGTATTAGTTCATTTCCTTTAACAAATAAGCTATCTACGTTTTCTAAAACAACATTTATATGATCATGTAAATCTTCTAAGAAGATATCAATATCCTCATTGAAATATTCCTTAACTTTATTACTTCTCAAAGAGATTATTAGTTCTTTTAATGGATGTAATGATTTTTTTAATTTTAGAATATCTTTTTTCAATGCTAAAATATTTTCAAAATCTTCTTTAGTTGGGTCTAATAGAATTTTCTCCTCTAACTCATCAATTCTATTATTTAAACTTTCTAAAATTATAAAATAATCATCTATAATTCTATCTAATATTCCATAAACTAAATATCCCACTCCCTTTTTTCTTAATCTTCCTATATTTTTTAGCAACCTATTTTTTATATTATAAAAAATATTGTTTTTAGATTCTTCAAATACTATTACACTATTTTCCAATAGGATTAAAGATATCTGCTCATATTTGAACTCCCCATCCTCCTGTTGTGTTATAAGTTTCAAAACTATAAAAATAAAATTATCTCTAATCTCAATTTTAGGTCTTTGATTGTTACTAAGAACATCCTCTAATATCAGATTATCTATATTAAAAAAATCCCCTATATTTTTTATGAGCTCCACGTCATGAATTCCTGTTACAGTAATCCAGTTGTTCTTTTCAATATCTAAGTTTAAATCTAGTTCCTCTTTATAAATATTTGTCCTATGCTCTATACTTTCTTCATTGTAAATAAACTCTTCAATTTCTATAGTATCGTATTTATCTCTCGAACCTGTATATATCAGTGTTCCTGGTTGAAGTCCTGTTTTTAAGTTCATATCTATATCTCCTTTTTTATTTTTTTACATTCATTAAAACTTTCTAATACCTGTTTAAACTTATTTTCAAATATTTCAAATATCGATATAATGTCTGGATCAAAACTCGTTCCACTTTCATTTTTTAAAATTTTAAGAGCTTCTTCATGCGAAACTTCATTCTTGTACACCCTCTTTGTTGTGAGAGCATCATAGCAATCTGCAACAGAAACTATTCTCGCTTCTAAAGGGATAAATGTTTTGGCTAAACCAAAGGGATACCCATTTCCATTCCACTTTTCGTGATGAAACAAGATTATATTTTCCACAATTTCCTCTTTATGTTTTTTATTTAACACCCTTAATCCTAGTTTGCTATGCTCTTTCATTATCTCAAACTCTTCAAAAGTCAATTTATCTGGGCTATTTAAAATTTGTTTTTCTATCATTTTTTTCCCAACATCATGGAATAGTGCACCTTTTTTTATTTTTTTAACTTTTTCACTGTCTAAGCACATTAAATCAGCTAACATCTCAGCATACTTACTAGTTTTTACTAAATGATTCCTCAAATCTACTTCAAGTTCATATTCAGTTAAGAAACTGCTACTAATTACATTTTTATCTTTTTTATAAAAAGCTTTTATTTTATTTAGCATTTTAATCTACCTAGTTTCCATTAATTTTTTTTAATACTTTTTTCTTAGATTTAATGGAATACATAGTTCTTTTTAATATTTTTCCTAGTTCATGATTAGACATCATTATATTTTTTTGTAAAAATTCAAGATCATCCTCTGTCCAGCTTTTATTGTTCACTAATTCCAGTTCAATCACTTTCAAAGATATTTGATAAAAACTTTTTTCTATATGTTTTGATACTTCATCTAAAGATTTAGAATAATAATATTTTTTTAAATACTCTATATTCTCCTCTGTCCACTCGCTTATACACCCTTTTCTTTTTATCCTCTTTCGGTTGACATTAGACTCATATTTTTTTAAATAGTCCTCATTCTGATATTTTTTCAATAAATGAAATACATCTAAATCTGAATTTTTTAATATTATCATTTTAGAGTTCAGCAATGTTATAAAAAGTTTATTTTGCATAAATGAAACGTCTGTAATTGAAGACTCTGAAAGTAAAGTTTGAAAATAATTTTTTTCATTATCATTTAGTTTTATATTTTCTAAAATATCCATAACTAGCTCCTATATTTTTAAAATTATATTTTTTAACTTATTTTTTTAAATGAAATCAGATTCATATTTTTCTAAATATTCATCTATTTTACCTAAATTTAATTGCCATATCTTTCCAGATTCACATATGTAGTCCTCTTTTTTTAACTCTGCTATTTTTGAATAGTATTGGCTTTTACTTATATTGAAATTTTCATAGCTAATCTCTCTTTTTTCCACTTGCATTTCATGATTTGCATAAAGTTTTAAAATAGACAGTATATAACCTTTCGTATCATATAACTTTTCTAAAAATTTAATAGTAGATTTTTTTATTAACTGTGTGATAATTTTTTCAAAAAATGTATTCTCTATCAATTGATTCTGCGAAAAATCAAACTCTTCTAGCTTTGAATCTTTTAGAGCTAATATCTCAATCCCAATGTCTGGGATTGTCAGTTTATAATCTTTAGCAAATTTAAAAAAATTACCAATAACCTCACCCTCACCAAAATAGTGTTCGTTTGTTATTACTTTCCCATTAGATAAAATATCTCTTGATAAAACTTTTCCACTTTTCACAATAAAAAACTTATCATCTAAAAAATAATTTTCTCCTTTTTTTATTGTCACATTTTTCATTTTTAATCCCCCTAAAAAACATTAACTATTTGTCATATATTATTACTGTTTTTATATTTTAATTTTTCCAATTTTGGACTTTTTTTTAACATTTGTATCCCCTCAGTAGATTTATACCAATAAATACAATAACTCCATAGCATGTAAATTTAAACATTAATAAACAATATTCAAGTTCTTTTTTTCACTTGAAATCCAAGTATAACATAACTTTTTTTCTTTTTTTTTTACTATATTTTTTTTTTTATTATTTTTTTACTCGTTTTTTATTTGCTCGTAAATTTAATTTTTTATTAACATTTAGTGTTATAATATAGTAATTATTTTATTTTTTTTACGAAAATGGAGGAAATATGGACCAATTTGAAGAACTTTTTTATATAAATAAAGATAAAAATATTCTTTGTTTTTATAAAATTTATGCTTTTTTATGCAAAAATATCATCAATAAAAATATTATTATTACAAAAGAGGAGATTTTAATGATTTTTAATTTTTTTGAAAATCCATTAGATTTTAAAATTGATGGGAATCTGATTTGGAGTGAATACTCTATACAAAAAGAGATTTTTAAAGCAACTATATTTTTTTTAGAGAAATCCAAAGAGTTTAAAACTGGAAAAAATCTGAAATTCAAAAACTATTTTTTATTACTTTTACAAGCAGTTGAATTTTCTAGTATACTAAAAAAAACTCTACATCAAAATTCAACTCTACTCTACAAAATTTATTTAACTTTCTCATCTAATGATGAAAAAGAACTGTTTAAAGATAAATACTTTGAACTTTACCACATAACTGAGAGCAGTAATTCAATAAATAGTAGTGGTATTATAGAGGATAGCTTTTCTTTTAAATTTATTTTAAACGGAAATATTGAATATGAACAAAATATTTTGGGATCTAAAGGGGATCTATTAATTATTGACCAGAATTTCTTTCTGGAAAACTATAAAATCTTAACTTCTGCATATTCTGAAGTAATTTTTATAATTAAACCTAACTTTATTAAAGATTTTGGAATAAACATTCCAAAATTTTATTTTAAAAAGACTCTCTTTTCTTTAGATAAAAATAACTTTAGTTTAATTTTAAATAAAGAAAAAATTTTATTAAAAAACTATTTTGATTTGCAAAGGTTAGCTTTATATCTGCTAACTTTAACCTCTGACCTACAAATAGAGTACATTAATCAAAATTTGATTGATTGTAAAAATAAAATTTTAGTAACTATTACAAATAATATATCTAAACTCGATTCTGAAATCATTTCATTACTTTTGGAAGAATTAGATACTTCTCTCTCTAGTTTATATAAGTTATTTTATAAAATTTTTGAAAAAACGCCTACTGAAGTTATAGAATCTAAGAAAATAGACTATGCCTGTTTTTTTATTATCTCTACAGAAAAAAAATTAGAAGAAATAAGCTACCTTGTTGGTTATAAAGAGTCTACATTTTATAAGAAATTTGTCAAGTCAATAGGTTGTTCACCATCAACATTTAAAAAACGATATATTCGAAAAAATATATAGAAAGGTTTTATAACATATGCTAAGTATTTATAAATATTTTTTACTTAAAGAAGATTCAGAAAAGATAAATCGCTTTATACTGCTAGAAGAGTTAATTAAATATATTGCAATTAACAACGGATTGGAGATTCCAGATACGTACCTAATTAAAATTATTAAATGTTATCTGAATAATCAAAAATATATCCAATTTATTGAAAATAGATTTGATAGAGCCTATTACTTTTGTGAAAATATTATTGATAGTTACAATAATAATCAAATATCTAAATTTAATTTTTTCTTAAAAGAATCCAATTTAGCCCCTGATTTTCAAGAGTGGATTTTAATGTCTAAAGAAAATATAATTAAAATCTGTGAGTATTATTCTACACATCCTCAAAATATGAATCTGCAAAAAGAAAATTATCAAAATATTATCTATTCCAATAAATTTTTTAATGTTGTTCATGTGAAAAGAAACGGCGGTACTTCTTTAAAACTAACATACTGCTATAACTCAGGAATTACTATAAGGATTATGCTAAAAGGAAAACTTTATTATAAATTTTATAAAAATAATATTCTACTCAACGAAGAGGAGGTTTTAATTACAACTGCAAATACTCCTCTTCAAAAATGCCTTTTATACTCTGAATCTATTGAGGTTTTAATAATACATTTGAAATATGAGTTTTTAAGTAACATAAGTATCAATCCAATAAAAAATTTTATAACAAAATTTTATTATGCTAATTCCATTGACGATTTTAATAAAATTATTAATCAAAATTTTTTAATTAATAACCTCTTTTTTTTCTATGAAGTTCTATACTCTCTTCTTAAACAGAGTAAGCTTTTAAAAGAAAACTCCCTGCTTGGAAATTCGAGCATTAATATTTCTAATTTAGTATTTTGTATTAAAATAAATTTAAAACTGAAAATAGATAAAGTTATAAAAAATCTTGAACTATGCTCGAACCTATCAAGAAATAAACTTGAAAATCTAATATACCTCAACTTTAAAGTAACATTAACTAAATTAATTATAAAATTAAAAATTGGTTCTATCGTACAAGAATTTTTTAATTCTAATCAATCTATTGAAGACCTCATAATAAGCTATCATATAAGAAACATCGATTCTTTTAAATACTATCTTAAATCCATTTACAAAATAAATTTAAGATTATTAAAACAAATGAAAATAAAAAAGTCCTGTCTAAAAAATTAAAGACAGGACTTTTAAATATTTTACTCTTTTATCTTAGTTTATATGGTATTTTTGCTTTATTCTCACAACTTTATGTAAATTTACTACATTTTTACTTTTTTGGTTTTCTGAATCTTTTATTATTAAAAAATAGTCATGAGTTCCTTTAAGTTTCTTTGCATCTACCGTTATTAAAAACTTTCGCTTTTCATTAGGTTTTAATTTAAACTCTTTAGGTTGAATTTCTATATTTTGATTATCTACTGAAAATTCATATTTTTTTAAAACTCTACTATTATTTTCTATAGTAAACTCTTTTGATTTTTTTGTATTTGGTGCAAGTGTTTCTCCAAATTCCAACTCACTTAACTTAAATGCAAGTAGAGGGACGCTAGATAATAACATTAACATTATAATAAACTTTTTCATTTTAATCTCCTCTTAGTTATCTATGGAATTATTGTGATTATAACATCTAATTCGCCTTTATAATCTCCTGCCTCTGTATTTTTTGTCGTCTTAGCTTCTCCTGAAATTTTAAAGCTATTTGTATTATTTATCCCCTTTTTTAAATCTTTTATTTGGATATTACTTAACGGTATTGTTCTATTAGATGTTATTTCTAATCCTGCTCTATACATATTTTTATTATTTGCTGGATTTAAGTCCACAGATATTTTTGCTCCGCTAGGATTCTTAAACTCTATTAAACTCTCCGCTCTTTTAAAATCACCTGGCATGAAATGACCAAAATCTAAAGTTCCTTTATCTGGTAATATTTCAAATCCAATTTTATTATATAGCTTAAGAGTTATCACCCTTATCAATAGGTTTCCTTCACTTCGTACCTCTAAAGTTAAATTTTCATTACTATAATCTTTGTATCCTACTTTTTCATACTTTAAATTTCTTTTAACTGAATCATAAGTAATTTTAACTCCCGTATCTGGAAGTTCTACACCTTTTTTTAATTCAGATATAGTTTTTGATAAGATTATATTTCCACTATCTTTTAGGATAATTTTATTTGAATCTAATGCTTCAAATTGAGTATCACCTAGTATTATCTCACCTTTATTTTTATCTCTAAAATCTATTACTTCTAAACTATTTTTAAAGTTAATTCGATATTCAACTTCATCTATTAATGTTGTCATTTTATTTATATTAGAAGTTGTTGTATTTTCAACACCAATAGATACTAAATTAAGATTTTTTCCTTTTAAAGTTACCAAATTACTTAATACAAAATTATCTTTTAAAATACCTGTTAACACAATATCAAATTGCATTGCACTAATTATATCTTTGTATCCATCATTAGTAGAGCTAACTATATAATAATTACCATCCATACTAGGAGCTGCATTTTGTATTCCATCTAAAGTTATTGCAAATTCTAGCTCTTGTTTTGTATTATTTTTATCTATTGCTTCTAATTTAATTTTTTGCGGAATTTTTATTCTTAAATTTGATTGACTTATATTATTCTTTCCTAAAATTCTTAAATCAAAATCTTTAGTCCCCAGTTTAATCCTATCTAATTCTCCGCTCATAAATTCATTTATTTCTTTTGTATATTTTTTAGTAGGTAAATACTCATTTGCTAATGGAAGATTTTCATTGTAATAATTCTTTCCTTCAAACTCTGGAATACTAATAGTGTAATTACTAACAGCTCCATCAGAATATTCTACTTTTATAGGTATTGTCTTAGATTTTCCATCCCACTCTGAAAAAGTAAAATCTATTGCTCCATTTGAAATACTCAACTTTTGATAATCTACATATGTTCTTATCCCATCTTGAAGCCCAAAATCTTGTGTTTGAATTGGATTTCCGTTTAAGTCACTTAAAATGTTAATTGTTTTATGGTTTGTTCCAACCGTTATATTTATAGGCTTTCCAAAATGATGAGGTTGCAATGAGTATGTATTTCCTGTTATATTTGCTTGTAAAAATTGTCCATTTTTTTTATTAATATCAACCACTATTTTATCACTACTATCAATAATTCCTATCTTCGAATTATAATTTGAATCTGAACTTTGGTATACCCTTATACGTCCATAAGGAGCTGAACTATCCCCTTGTATCATATTAAAATTCTTAGAATCAAATTTAATTGTTGTATCTGTTTCTAAACTTGAATTTTTTAATTGCAAATTTATCACATATATTAATTGATCTTTTGATGTTTTTATCTCTAAGTACAATTTTTTATCAGAGCTTACATATTTATCTTTAATAAATTCAAATTTATCAGTTAATTCATCGTATTTAATCCTAACACCTGCTGCTTCTATTTGTTGTGGCGTTGTCTTTAAATCCTTGAATGTTGTACTAAAAATTTTAGTTATACCATCTTCACCTTTTAATACTATTTTATTTTCATTTTGGATTATTCCTTTAAAAACTTGAACTGTAGATACAGACTTACCTATTGTTGAAGAAGATACATCTATAATTTCATCAAAATTCTTAAAAGTCATTAATGCATCTATTTTATTAATTATTGTTGTCCTCTTCTCTACTCCTTTTGTAGACTTAGCTCCTATTGAAACTAAATTTAAATTATCTCCACTTATTGTTACTTTTGTATTAATTTTCTTAAACATTGTTTTTAAAGTTACAGTTGCAAATATTGAACTATCTGAATCTCTCCAACCATCATTTGGAGCATGTATATAATAATAATTTGCATCTGAAGTTAATATCCCACTACTTATCTTACTAACATCTACACTAAATGGTAATTTTTGTTCATAACCCTGTTCATCTTTAACAACTAAATTAATTTGTTTAGGTAATCTAATATTTAAATTAATTTTACCGTTATCAGTCCCTAAAATTCTTAAATCATAATCTTTTATTCCTATACCAAATGATGTACTTATTTCTCCCGAAACTGTTCTTGAGAAACCTCCACCAAGAGATTTATTAGTATAATCTATATTCACTGTACCTGGCTGTAAAATATCTTTATTATAATAAACTTCTCCATCAAAAGCTGGAACACTTATATTAAATGTATTTTCTATTAATGGATGTTTCATTACAATTTTAATATCTTTTTTTTCTAAATCCCAGCTTGTTAAAGAAATATCAGTTCCATATTTACTTCTATCAGATTGCTGATAATCCACTCCAACTTCAATTCCATTGTTGACTCCACTATAGATAGTTGACATCATCCCATTTGGATTTCCACTGATTTCTGGAGATAAACTCACAGTCTTCTTAAAATCATTTCCACCATTATTAATAGTTATTTCAACAGAATTCCCTCCTACTTGACTTGGAACTATCGGAATATATTTTCCAGTTACAGTTCCAGATAAATACTGATTATTGTTACCAATGGAAGTCATAATTATATCATTCTCACTCAAATACCCCATTAATGGTACCGTATTTGAAGTTGAATCAGAATATACTCTTATTCTTCCATTTGGAGATCCTACTGTACCAGCTACTAAAGGATTACTTAGTAATATGTCTGTATTTCCTTTTGATAATGAATTATTTTTTATAGAAACAACATTATAGTTATATATTTTGTCTATTGGCCAACTTGGATTATAATCGTGTACCCTCACTGAAAGACGTTTTCCTACATTAATAGGAACTTCTTTCGTTTTTACTATCCATACTTTGAATGTATTTCCTGTAGATCTCAAAATTTTTAATTTCAAACCATCTGTTCCAAGATATTGATCTAAATCAACTTCTAAACCTTGAGAAGAAATATCTCTTGCATATATTCCAATCTTATAAAAATTATCAATATACACTTCAAAATAATTTATAAACTCTGAAAAATCTAGAATTAATAAATTGGTTGGTTCAAATTGTGATGTTGATAATTCGTTTAAACCCAGTAATGTTAAATCTACACTTTTATCTTCTTCAATAAGTGAATCGACTCTATTTACTATTTGAATATCTGTAATTTTTTTATCATTTACTTCAAATGATAAACTCTTATTAAAATTTTTTCTCTCTATTCTTTTTGCTATTAATCTATTATCCCAATTTTTTTTCAATTCAACTCCAGATGAATCGATTAAAATTCCATTATTTAAATCACTTATATAGCCCTTACTTATAATAATTTCTCCATCTTTTAACTCAAATCTATCATCTGTGTTTAAATTATTATATTGATTCACTCCATCTAATAAATCATTTAAAATCAAAGGTCTCATATCAAAAACTTCCTTGACTAATGGTGGAGTACCGTAATCTGCCCAATATTTTAATGCATTATGGTGATAAATACCATGATCTTTCTCAAGTATTTTTAATTATGTCAATAGGTAAAATTTTGATATAATCTCTATTTTTTCCCCTGACCCACACCGTGCATGCGACTTTCACCGCACACGGCGTTCCATCAACAAAAAGTTCGTTGACTTAGGGCTATCCCTCCACCATTTATTATCATGGTTTCATTGGTACTGTGCCCTTACTCTCACAAGACTAAAGAAATTTTGTTAATTGCTTAACTTATATTCACCAACCCTCTAACTAGGTTTTTTTGTTGTGTCTTGTTTTCCACGTTCCATATCTTCTATCATTAAATTTACTTAGGTCGTTACTATGAGCCTGTAAGCTAGATATTGCCTATAACAATATAGCGAATTTTATAACATAAACTTTTACTTTTCGCCACTTACATCACAAATATGTGACTATAACATTTCTATTATAACAAATTTTAGACCCGTACATTCGTAACTTTGTCAGTACTTGTTTTGTACATTCTAACCATATAAATTTGACTCCCGATCTATCATTATCTCGACCACCTCTGGTTCGCATTTCCTCAGCTTAACCTGTTAGGGATAACTCTCAACCGACTTCACCGAGCTTTATACCATTAAATTTAGTTAGAATTTAATCGCATATCGGAGTATTAGAGGAAGCATTTCAAGACGTTACTCCATCATTCTACTTCTCGAAAATATAGTTCTATACTATTTAGTTCAATATTTAAAATCTATTTTAGTATGTCGTAACTTTTCATTACGAAACGTGTCGCACTTATGTAATTTGTAGGTATACTCTCCTCTGTAGATAAATTTGGATCTCTTTCAAAAACTCCTTGTAAATTACCATCTAAATCCATAAAAACAGTAATACTCCCTCCAATACTAGAACCTACTCCGATTCCGTATCCTCCTGGACTTAATGAATCTAAATAAGCTGTTTTTAGATACCTCCAGTTGCTATTTCCTTCACTGTAAGAACTAGTGTCATATGACTCTGCAATAATTCCTTTTTTAGTTGTCTTTATAAAGTTACTTGATACTCTTTTATCCGTTAAAGATTCTATTACAAGATCATATAAATCGGTTATCTTAGAGCCATAACTTAATTTATTTATGGTTTTGCTTTTTTCATCATAGACATAGATGAGTACTTCTTTTGGAATTATATCCTCATATGTCAACAACATTTCATTTTCATTAAAACTATAATTTAGTTTACTATTTGTTCTTGTCTTGGATAATTTTATCGTGGTTTTTGTGTACCCTGGCTTCATTTTTTCTGTTATAAAAAGAAGTGACTCATTATTAAGAGTTATTCCATATTTTTCTCTTATACCTCTAGTATTAAATACTATTTGTTTTTTATCTAAATCAGCTTCACCCTCAATTATAAATTCTTTTTCATTGAATTTATTCGCTTCTATAGTCCAAACATTTTTTAATTCTCCTGTTTTTCTTTCAATTATTCCTAGATATAACTGTTCATTAGTATTTGTATTTATTACTATAAAATCTTCAAATTCATCGAAATGGATTTGTTCTTCACTGACAACAATCTTATTAATGTTTTTATTTAAATCATTAATATTTTTTTTCCCAGTCTTTGTTTTTAAATTTGGAAAATTATTTAAAGAAGTAGCTATGTAATAAATATCTTGATTATTCTTATTATTTTCTTTTGGTAAATAAAGCAGTATTTCTCCTGTTTCCCATAAAATTCCATTAATCGTCTTTTGACTTATTTTATTAACACTTATATTCATCTCAGCGTGCTCTCTATTTTTATTAGCTTCCACTGTTTTTACTTCTTTGTATGGATTTTCTGTAATTAATTGATTAGGAGCTTCAGGTGGTTCTGCAAAACTCACAATAGTTAATAATGATAGTAAAAATCCTATTAAAGCCAAACTAATTTTTCTGGTTTTTTTACTCATTGCTTTTCTCCTTTTTCATCTCTGAAATATATTTTTCTATCTCTTTATTACTTATATTTTTTACAAGTTGTAATTTTAAATTAATTACATCTGACGTGTTATTTTTTAACTCGCCTATATATATATATTCATCAATTTTTTTTATATTTTCATATTTTTCATCAGTTGAAACCTCTTCACTTAAAAAAGCATAAGCACCAATCTCACTGCTCCCCGCTCTATATTCATTATTTCCCAGTTGTTCTATAAAATCAAAAGAACTTGAAATTTTCTCATTTTTCAAATTATATAAACTATATTTAGAATCTTTGTATCCTATAAATATTTTATCTATAAAAGTTGAAATCTCTCCATACTCATTTGGAACTATTATCTTCCCATCATAGCCTATAACTCCAAATCTATTCTCTTTAGAAAATATAAGCACTCTTTCGTTTACTTTGTAAATCTCATCAATATCTAAACTTTTTTTTCTTTCTAAATCATACGAAAAGTATTCACTATCATCTTTAAGTATAAATAGATTATTCTCTCCAGTGTAAATTTCACTATATTCAAATGGAACTATCACTTTTCCATTTTCATCTATAACACCTATTTTTTCAGCTTTCTTAGCTAAAGCTTTACCATCTACAAATATTCCAATAGCATCATACTTTAGAGGGATTAGAGTATCTCCATTTGATTTAATATACCCATACTTCCCATCTTTTAAAATTAAAATAGGTCTATCTTTTTCTATTACCCCAATATTTTCAAGATTATTAAATTTTTTTATCTTATTTTTAGTGAGAATAGCTAAATTTATTTTTTCATTTTTCTGTACATACACATTTTCTATCTCTGTTTTTAAATATTCGTTTTTAATTTGAGCAATCTTCTCAACCTGTGTCTTAGTAAAAAATATATCAAATACAATAGCTGCAATTATCACAACTAAACTAATTATTTTAAATTTATTAAATCTGTTCATTATTCTCTCCAATGTATCCTGTCATATTTAGTTTTAAAAGAGTAAAAAAGTTAACCTTATCATTTTTTTCTTTTTTAGGAACTCCTACCTCTTTCACTATTAATTTTGCTTTATACTTTCCATTTGCCGCATTTTTGGGAGGATTTATTGAGATTCGTATCTCTTTTTCTTCCAGCGGATTCAAAGTGATGCTCTGAGGGTATATTTCTCCCCATTTGCCCATGTCGTTCGCTTCACCCTCCTCTAAGTACACCCGATACCTAATCTGCTTTCCAGACCCATTATACAGCTTAAAAGTTTCATTAGCTCCAGCTGTAATATTTTTTTCAAATTTTGTAGGATATATATTTATATAAGAAAAAGCAGTATTTGAAAAAATTATAAATATAAAAAATAATATCTTCATCCCCTAACACCTACTCTATTATTAAATTTTGTCCAATGATTATTAAATCTATATTTTTAATATTATTATCTCTGGCAATTTTTTCTACAGCTTTTCTATATTTTAAAGCAATCTGTGATAATGTATCCCCTTTTTTTATTTTATGTATGATTATACTTTTATCAAACAAGGGAGATGTCTTTATAGTCTTATCATCTCTAGATATGTTGATAACTAGATTATTTTCAACTTGTCTTACTTCAGCTTTAAGTTTATCTAAATTTTTACTATAAGCTAAAGTTGTTAAACAAAACATTATTAAAATTGTATTTTTATATATTTTTATCATCTTTACTCTCCCCATTGTCAACTCCCCTAATAGGTTGACCATACTGTTCAACTATAATGGGAACATAACCAATATATTCTCCCTCTAAGTCTTCAGCTTTTATCATTTGGTCATTTAATTTTCTTCTTTCAATTATTGCAAAAATTTTTACAAGTTTTCTCTCTTTTGTTACTCTAAATGTTTTATCAGAGTCTTCCATAATATATTTATCAATCTGAACCCATCTTTTTTTATTAGTCATCAATCCCTTTTTAGGAAATCTAAAAACAAATTTTTTATTTCGATCAACCTCTAAGTCATCACTTATAACTTCGATAGTTCCTCTTCCAACAACTAAATCGCCAACGGCTTTAGTATTTACACTTTCAAATCTAATAGGTTCATGAATTTTTAAAGTAATTTCACTATAACTTTTAACATAACTTAATAACATCAATACCCAAAATATATTTTTCATCTTCATCCTCCTCTTGATTAAAGAAAAAGGAAAGAAAAAGGGAAACCTTTTCTTTCCTTTATTTCTTTTATTCCCCTACTTCAACAGTTACATAAATTGTCTTGTTATGTTTTCCCTCTTTTGAAATTTTTTCACCATATATCTTCACATAGTTATCTCGTGAAATTTTTTCATTTATATATTTTGGAGAATGGATATATGTGTCTGGGTTCCCATCACCATCTATATCTATAACACTCTCACTATATTTTATAGAATAATAATCTTTTTTCTCTGGTGCTCTATTTAACTCAATTTCAAAAGGAATATCTTTTATCTGATTTCCTATTACTGTTGCCTCTATATTAATATCAGATACTACTTCTAAGGGTATAAACACATCCACTTTAGCTTCCATCATAACAGTGTATGTCTTTTCCAAATATCTCAAATCTTCTCCATCTACATCCAATCCAGATTTTTTTATATCTGGAACTTCAAAGTCATTATTAGGAGATTCTGGATTCGCTATTCCTGGTGGTAATGGTATTGGTGGAGTAAAATCACCTTTGGCGTACGCTCGTCCATTTTTTAAAAAGATTAAAGAAATTAAAAAAATCAATATTTTAAAGTTTTTCATAATATTTATCTCCTTAATCTAGCCATATTTTTTTTAAATTCCGAAGTATTTATAGCTATATTATCATTACTAATTTTCAATAGTACAGTGTTTACAGAACTTTCTTTAGAATACTGTAACTCTATCTCTTCTCTAATTGTTTTTAAATCATATTTTGTTCCAACATATGTAACTTCAATATAATACTCTTTTGGGAAGAGTCCACTCATATCAAATAATCCTTCATTATCTGGAGCAGCAGTTTCAACTACATTACCGTTTAAATCTTTTAACTCAATTATTAAGTCATTATAAAACTCAATTTTTTCATCTGCATTTAAATTTAACCCCTTATCTAACTGAACATTTCCACTCATTGTTAGCATTGGTTTTATTGGTATATATGCCTCAATCGTTGACGAGAAATTACTTTTTATCTTTATTTTATTATTTCCCAAAGTAAATGATGGTTTTTTTATAGTTACTTTCATATCATAAAGAACACCATTTCCTATACCGTAAAACATTCCTTCTCCAATTTCATTAGTTACAACAACTTTATCTCCTAGATTAACCTCTACTCCAGGAACTATTTCTTCATTATTATCATAAATATCATTATTGTTACCATCTATGAATGTGATTACTTTAACTCTTGAATTATCCATAGTATCTAAATTAATTGTAGGATTTTTTAAATCTATTACCTTGTCAACTCCGATTCTGTGGTTTCTTGAACCATCATCACTTAAATTAGTATCTATTTTCAACCAGTTATCAAGTTTCATAGAGAATTTAAAGCTAACTTTTTCTTTATCTTTCTTTGAATAAGCCAGTTCTGTAGTGAAATCAAGGAATCCACCAAAATTGTTATTGTATAAACTAATTCTTGATTCATACTCATCACCATTTTTAGTCCATACATTTTCTAATCTTCCTGTTAATCTCTCCCATCCACTATAATAAACACTAGCACGATACTCGTTGTTATCACTATCATTTATATCAATAGATGTTCCTGCACTAAATAGATATTTATTCCATGTGTAATCACTATCTATCGTAATTTTCTTTGATTTTTCATCATCATCATATTTATATCTTTTAATTTCATAAACATATCCAACATCTGTATTAGATAAAATATCATATTTTAAATCCAGCTTATCTCTATTTTTTTCATCATAATAATCTCCAAACTCTTCATGTTCATATATCAATTTCCATTTAGAATAGTTAAATTGATTCAGATATTTGTATGAGTATCGTTCCTCTAAGGAGATATTTTTTCTCTCATTCTCAATCTCTTTATATGAATTATAACTATTTAAAGTTTTTGTTCCAGATAGATTAAATATATATGAAACTGCGTTGTAAGTTCCTCCATAGACTAAATCTAACTTTGCACTATCTAAATATTTTGTCTCAGATTTTATATTTCCAGTTTTATCTCTTCCTACATCTATGTCCTCAATATCCCTAGAATATCCAAATCCCATAGTTAAATTATTAGTAATACCATAGAACACATCAACATCAGTTGTATAACGATCATACTGACTATTTTCATTTACAGTTAATCTATATTCAACTTGATTTTTTTGTTGTAAATTATAGTCTTGTACTGTCTTTATCTCTTTTTCATATATTCTACCATCTGGTTCATAAACTCTTAAAACATAAGTTCTATCAGTTCTTATAAGTGGATTATCAAATTCTACAGTACCATTGTCTTCATCTTTAATTTCGATAGGTGTCCCCATATAAATTAGTTCTACTCTACTTCCTAGCGGTACATTTTCCCTAATTACAACATGACCACCTGAAGTTTCATAGTATCCTTTGTCTTTGTAGAATGATACACCCCATTCTCTTTTATCTCCACTTCTCCTATTTTCAATATCTAAGTTGTGCCCTTTCCAAATATCGTCATATTCTAAACGAACTGTATTTAGCTCTTCCTCTTTTAAATCATAATCAGCTGTAACTTGTCCATATAGTAATCCACCTTGATATCCTATATTTCCATCCCAAGAGCTTTCATAGCCTCTTTTACCAGCTCCCTTATCAAAGTTCTGTCCCAACTGAACCCTTGCATACCCTAAGTCAAATAATTTTCTTTCAGAGCTAAAAATAAGTTCTTCCTCAGTATCTTTTCTTATAAGCTTATCTTTGGATATATCAAGAAGTTGTTTTATTTCACCTGGAGTATCAAAAGATAGATACATTCTTATTAATAATTCATCTGGACTCATAGTAATTGTCTTCAAAAATGTTTCTGAAAACTTATCTGTTTCCAAATAAATCTCTCCATTTTCCTGAAAAACAGAGTCGGTGTTTTTTAATTCTATCTTAACTTCTCTCAGTGATGATCCTAAATATAAAATTAATTCATTATTTTTTTCTATATAATTTTTAAAATTAATATATTTAAAAAATTCTTTTAAAGGAAAATAATATTTCTTATTTTTCTCATATACTTTATAAGTTCTTGACACAAGCTTAGAATTTATATTTAAGTCATATAAATTTTCTTCTGATAAATTTTCTGAATTTAATTCTGATTTTAAAATTTTAAAATCCTCTTCAGATATTAATCCTTGATTTTTTAAATTTAAAAGTTCTTCTATAGTGTAGTCTTGACAATATAATTGTATTGATCTTAAAACTAACATAATCAATAGAAACTTATATTTCATGATAAACCTTTCCCCCTCTATTCCAAATTTTTTAAACACTCAAATTTTATGTCTTTAATGTTTAAAAAATTTGGAATGCAATGTAGCATTCCAAATAAATTTTATTTTATTATCTATTTTATCTTAGTTTTGACCAGTTACAGCTACTCTTAAGTTCATTGATCCGTCTGAGTAGTTTCCTATTTCTGTTACAGCAGTCGCATCTGCTTGTACAAATATTTTACCTGTATAATCTTTGTTACTTCCTTTTCCAGTTGTTAATGTATAAATTAATTTAACATCTTTTGCTGGTCCTGCTGGAGTTATTACATCTGTGTCTTTATGTTCTATTCCCTCACCATTATATAGTTTTATTACTGGATCACTATTAAACTCTACTCTGTTACCATCTTGAGTAAGATAAACATCAAATCCCCCTGTTAAAGCTTCAGTTTTTTGTCCTTTCATTACATCTGGCATTTTAAATGCAAATGAATTTCCTGTTGGTCCTGCTGCTGCTGTTATATCAACAACTAATGATAACTGCATTGGATCAAATACTTTTCCTTCTACTTGAATATTTAAATTCGCTGTTGCATTTCCATCTTTTACAGGTACGATTACTTGGTTGCCCTGCCCGTATGCCATTGTTCCTAAAACTAATAAAGTTCCTAATAAATATTTTTTCATAATTTAAACCCTCCTGCTTTTTTTATTTATTATATAAATAGACTTTTATGTCTACCTTATATTACTTGTCGATTTTAATTCTTTTTACAACTTCTCTTGTATTTGAAGGTGTTCTGTAAAAAATAATTTCTTTTAAGTCTTTTGGATTTTTTATCATTGGGAATTTCAATTCAATTTCTTTGTTTTTAGTATTTGCTGGAATATTTCCAATATATGAACTTCCATATAAAAACTCATTTGTTCCATAGGCCTCAGCTCCAAAATCTAAACTTGCATAACTATTATTTGATAGATTTCCTTTAACTATAATACCTTTGTGAGAATCTTTCATAACTTGTATATTTTCAAATTTTAAAGCTTCATTAAAGTTTATATCTCCAACATATCCATTAAGTTCAATTATCGGGGCGATTGATATATTACTTGTTCCAGATATTATTCCTTCTTTTCTTTTTGCTAAAGTAGGAATATTTACTGGTTGAAATTGTAATTTAAAATCATATTCCTGTTTTTTAACATCTTTAGGTGTTTTTGCAAAAACTTTAATTGTTCCTTTTGATTGAGGTTCTATTGTTATTACTTTTGGATAAATCTCTATAAATTTTGAAGCGTCTTTTAAAGAACCTGGTAAGATATTTATTTTATATCTTTGTTTTGTTAAATATTTGTTTTTTATGTAAAACTCTCTATATCCTCCATCTGCTCCATCCATTCTTTGATTAAAATATATATTTTGTAATTCAAATGAATAAGAATTCAGTGATAATAAACCAAATAAGCTAATTAGAATTTTCTTTTTATATTTTTTTAACCAAATCACAATTAAACACTTCCTTTTCAGTTATCTTAAATTTTTTAATTCTACTTAGAATATCATATTATTATTTTTAAAATTTCCATTTTTGGACTTTTTTAAATTTTTTTTAAATGTTTAATTTTGCATTGTTTATAGTTGTTTATATTGTTTATATTGTTTATATTGTTACCTTGACAAAAAAAGAACAAAAAAACATATGATTAGTCCTTGATTTTATTGAGTTTTATAGTGATTTTAGGTATCCTCACTGAACAGGGTTTGTTATCCTCACTGAACAGGGTTTGTTATCCTCACTGAACAGGGTTTGTTATCCTCACTGAACAGGGTTTGTTATCCTCACTGAACAGGGTTATCTATAAATAGACCCTTTTATCCACACATTCTAGGTATATTTTTTATAGAATTGTATTTATTTCTAAAAATCCACATAACATAGGTGTATTTTTAAATGAAATCCACATTCTAAAGGTATATAATAGTTGAGGTTTATTTTAATTTATGTTAGAATATTTATGAGATAAATTAACTACACCTATGGAATGAGGATATATTATCAAATAAAGGGAGAGTTTGGTGGGGATGAAAGATAACTTTATAAAGGATGAGTATATAGATTATACAATAGAAGAAACAATTGAAGAGGATTTAGTTATAGATGACCAATTAATTACAGATGGTGCTTTAGTTAGAATTGATATGAATATAATACAGCATCCACTTTTTTCTAGAAATACAAGAAGGAAGATAAATCAATCTGTAAAATATTATTTTAATAAAAATCGTGATGTATATATACAGGTAACACCACCTGTAGGTGAAAGTATTCCTGGCGAGTATGATGAGAGAGTATTTATAGCTCTTTCAAAAATTATGAAAAAAAGAGGATTTCCTAAATCTTTTATAGTTGCTAACTATGAAATAATAAAGGAGATGAATTATGAAAAAGATAAAAATTCTTATAAAAAATTAAAGCAATCAATAAGAAGATTGAATAAAACAAATTATACATTTAAAAATACAATGTATTCTAACAGTAGTAAAGGGATAATTAATAGAGAAATAGGTACAAATATTTTTAATATAGAGATTATAGATTTAAAATTAAAAAATAATGAGAAAATTAGACAAGATATCTCTGATGCAAGGATAAATGAGGTCTATAAAATAAGCATGAGTGACCATTTCTATGAGAATATCTTATCTAAAGGGTATTTAGTATATGATAGTGATATATTGTTAAAAATAAGTACAGGAACAGCTAGAACTTTGTATATGCTTATAGAAAAACTCAGGTTTAATAATTCAGCGTTAGAGTTAGATTGTATCTTTTTAATAAAAAGGATTCCTTTAAAATTAGAAAAAAAAAATATAAGTAGGACGATTGAAATTTTAAAGCATAATTTTGAAGAGTTAAAAAATTTAAAATTGATAGAAAATTTTGAAATAATAAAAGAGAAAACTTGGACAGATTCACAAGTTAGGGTTACTTTTAATGAAAAAATTATTGAAGAGAAACAGAATAGATTTTTTGAAGATAGAAATGAATTTAGAAGAATGACTACTTCATTGATGATCAGTGAAACTGAAAATAATTTACTTCAGAATTTAGAATTGAATGAGAATGAAAATTTAAAAGATGTTACACCAACTGAGAAAGTTGTACCGACTAAAAAGATGATTGCTGAGATTATTGCAATGATGCCATCAAAAGCAAAAACATTGAAAACAATGCCTAAAACTGTAAATGATGCAATACTAGAATGGGGATTACAAAAAGTTGTGAATGTTGCAAAATATATGAAAAAAAATAAAATTGAAAAAATAAGGGCATATTTTTTAAAAGCATTGGCTGAAAATTGGGATATAGATCACGAAGAGATTCAAACTTTAGATTTTAATGAAAAAAGAATAGAAAAAGCTGAAATAGTAGTTAACGAATTTGAAATAAGTGAGGTTGATATTCAAAAGATAAAAGAATATTTTAATAGCATTAGTGAGGATGAAAAAGCTGAGCTTGAAAAAATAGTTTATAAAGACTATATAAAAAAATGTGGTTCAGAAAGCAAAATTCAAAAGTTAGCTTTTACTAGAGGGAAAAGTAAAATCATTGAGAAATATATTTTTGAAAATATTGATTTTAAAAAAGTTAACGTAAGAGAGATAGAAAAAAAAGCTGTTGAAGAGATGGATGCTTTTAAACTAAAGGAGTATATTTTAAATAGTTTAAATGCATATAAAACATTTTTTGATTTTACAGAGGATGAGTTTAAAAGATTATATACGAATATTTTTATTAAAGTAACTAAGTATTTAATATCAAATACATTAACTTTAGAAATGACCAATAAAATTTTAGAAGATGAATTAAATAAACTTCAGAAAGATAGGGGTTAGACCTTCAAAGTATATTGTAGCTGTTTAAATATAAAAATAAAGATCCTTTTTTCAGCTATTTGGAAAAAAGGATCTTTTCTTTTTAAGGATTCTTATGAGTCAGATACTTCCCACGGAGCTCCGCCCTCTATTAGGGCGATGGGGGTTCACATGGTATAATTTTTCAGTAGTTGCCTACCTCTAGAAAAGGGGTGACGTTTACAAATGTTAAGAATCGTATTTATAGTCCTTTTTTTCCTACTAGATACTAGGTAACCGTTGACTAGGTGTTCGCCCACCTAGTCTTTTTATTTAAGAATAATTGGTTTATTTTTGTTTTATTTCATGAAGCTTTAAGTATTTTAGACTTGCATAAAGAGCACTAAAAATTGAAAAAGCTAGCCCCTCAATACCATCTAAAAATCCAAGTCTAAAGATATACCTTCTAAGGAATTTAAATATGGGATTTAAAACTATATTGAAAAGCCCAGCACTTTTCTCCTTATTAAAAACTCTCTTCACCTCCTTTTATTTAATTTTAATATAATTTATGTAAATCTGCAACATTATTAACTCCAATAAAATAGTTCCTTTTTTATTGGAGATTCTAATTTTTTATATTATACTTTCGGAGTCTAAGAAAAACCCAATTTGAGAAAGATGATGATTCTTATCTCAACTGTTTCGTTTCAAACAGTTAAAAAAGTTCTGTAGCCCATTACTACAAAATTTTTTTACTAATTAAATTTAAGAAGTTTTTTACATCTCCTATGGATTTTTAATTCTATATTTTAATATATAATCTTGGTAAATTTTTTTTAATTCTTCAATTTCATGTAAAGAGAATCCTTTATTAATAAGAATATCAAATCTATATCCATCCAAATCACAAACAAACTCTTTATTTTCATTTATCATTATGTTTGTAAATTTTCTGTATTTTGAATATATCTTTGAAAGTTTTTCTCCTTTTAACAACTGAGTTTTTATTTCCCAATTAATCTCTAATTTTTGAAATTTTTCAAATTTCTTTTTTAATTCTAACTTTAGTGTATCTTCAATTGATAAATGTTCTATTACATATTCGTTTAGATCTTGAACAAACTTATTTCCTCTCTTTTTTAATATCTCTACTAGTTCTTTAAATCGAGCTTCATATAAATATTTTTCTATTTGAATTAAATAATTAAACTTCAAATGTGGTATTGAAATAACTTTTTCACTTTTCTTTACAACTTCTCTTAATTCAGTATTTTCTGTATAATATTTTTTTAGTTGTTCTTCTATCTCTTGCCAATTTTTCTCTTGTTTCTTTTCATTATCTTTCTCTATAAACAAACTATTTTTACATTTTAAAAAGCCATCTTTTTTTCTGATTTCATTTTTCAATTTTTCAATTTCAATTTCTAACAATTCATTTTTTAATATTAATTCCGACTCTTTTTTAGATTTAAATAATTTTTTCAACATGAATTCTTTCCTCCTTTTTTAAATTTTTATTGCGGATTCTTTAAATAATAAGGTAATATATTAGTGCATTCAACCAATCAAATTTTAGTTTGCACAGTCATGGTAATTTCTATTTTTAAGAAATTTATCATTTGCCAAAAGTTAAATTTTTGGCAAGTTTAAGTTTTCCAACCTGATTTTATAAAAAATAAATGTTTACAAGGATAAAAGGAGTTCGAGAGAATTCCTTTTTATCTTTTTACTAGATATTACTTTCTCTCTTGTCTTTTTGATTTTTTAAAGCTTCTCTTACTTCATCCATTATAGTAGCTGTATAAAAATAAAGATCTTTTTTTCAAAATAGCTGAAAAAAGGATCTTTTCTTTTTAAGGATTTTTACAAACCATAGTATAGTAAGTATAACAAGTATTTTTCTCTTTTATTTTTTTCTTCTGCCTGTTTCAGTTCATACTCTTTTTTATTTTGAAACTCTTCTTCAGTTATCATTGTTTTTTCTATTTTCAGTTCATTTCTTTGATTAAGAAATTCTGATTGGGTTGCAATATATGTAAGCATTAAAAAACTCAAAAATATAGAAAGCCATAATTTTAGTTTTAATAAAAAATTCATCTTAAATTCTCCTTTAGATATTTGATAAAAAACAAAAATAAAAAGAGCTTAACTCTGTAAAATTAAGCTCTTTTTATTTATATTTTTATAAATTTAGGGTATATATATTATAGCAAATTGTTTTTAAAATCCACAATAGAATTTTTAATTAATTTAATATCTCTTCTATTTTCTTTAGATATTTTTGTAATTCTCTTTTTTTCTTTTCATCTAATTCTTTTATTTTATTATCTACCTCAGACGAAAACTTTATAAATTTAGGGATATAATTAAATTCTGTAATAACTTCTCTTGATTTTTCTGATATTGGAATAATTATTTCCTGATTATCAATTAACTCCACAATCTCTTTTTTGTTTGCCCCTTTATTTATTAGTTCAATAAACCTGTTTTTATTTTCCTCTAAATAGATCAAATCGATATATTTTTGTGGTAATAGTAAAATAATATTTTGTTTATTTAAAGTAACACTATTATAAAGTTCATATCTTTTTCGATATCTAAGAGCAGTACTTTTACTGATATTATTTGCTAGTAACCATTTTTCATAAAGACCCACATATTTACTTCCTTCTCCACCTAACTCGTCAAAAACATTTTTAAAAATTTTTCCTGATTCTATTACATTTTTTGCCTGAACTTTAAACAGTTCTATAGAACTGCTCAACAATAAATTTAGTATTTTTTCATCTGTTGTAAGTTCTTTAAATAGACTGATATCTATAACATCCTCTATTTCTTTTTGACTAATTCCATCAGTTGGAACTATATCTTTTTTTTCTAATTTAGTTTCACTCAAAAGAGATTTCATATTATTAAAAATTTTATTTTTATCGTTTTTAGCCATTTTTCCCTCCAACTTAACTTGAAACTGAGTTCCAAGTTGGAACTCAGTTTTGAATCTCTTTAATAAGTGAGATTAATATTTTTTGAACTTCTGAAGCTGATTTATTTTGATATTCCCAGATAGTTTTCTTTTCTTCTAACATCCCCTCTATAAAAGAGAGATTTTTAATTGGATCTGTAACTAATATAGGATAATCTTCCAATTCGTTTTTAAGCATACTATAAAATTCTTTTTGAACTTTTGTATCTTTATAGTTATTTGTAACAATAGCTTTAACTTTATTTATATCAATTGTTTTTAATAAATTTAAAACTCCTTCTAAAGTTACTGAGTTTGCAAAATTTGGAATTAATATATATTCGGATTCCTTTAAGAATATCTCATCTATTTTTAGAGTTGGTATACTATCAATAATAATATAATCAAATTCTGATTTTATTCTATTTAAAAATACAGGAAGTTCTTTTATAAATTGGTTTGAAAATTTTACGTCTTCGAGAGGTAAAAAATAAAGATTACTTCTTAATCTAAAGTATTCCCCATCTTTTTTTAAAACTTCAGCTTTTAATCCTTTTCTAAAGGATTTTTCTCCTCTAAATAGATAGTTAAATACATTATTTTGAGGATCTGATGTTAAAATTAAAACCTTATTTTCTAAATAAGATAATCCTGCTGCTATTTGAGTTGCTAAAAATGTTTTTCCAACTCCACCTTTGTTATTTTTTATAGCTATAATTTTTCCCACTTATAAATTTCACCTCTAAATATTATATTTTACATATTATATCGGATATATTCATATAAGTAAAGTGCAAGAAAGTATAATAAATTTATTGCAGATTTAATTAGAATTTGTTATAAAATATTATTTAAATAAAAATTAGGGAGGAGAAATGAATTTTCAAAAAATAAAAAATTTAATGACTAAAAATAGCATTTTATTACTTGTTATTTTTATCAATATTTTTCTAATTAGGTTAATATATTATAACTATGGTGCCAATGGAAAAATATTAGTTCTTTTATTAATTTCAATAGATATGAGTATATTATATCTAAAAGTTACTTCAAAATTTAAAACATCTTCATTTTCTATTGAAAGTGAACAAAAAATTTTTGAATATGATGAAAGTAAATATAACAAACTTGTAGATTTAAGATCAAATTTTATAGTTGGGACATACAGTTTTATTTCTACTATTGTTTTTTCTGGAGTTTTATTTCGATTTGATATATTTGATATAGCAAAGAAAATGGGATTTGCAAATATGAGTTTTATTTTTTTTGTTTTAAGTTTTTTAGGAAGATTTTTATATGAACATTTTTTAAATCAAATAAAAGTTTATGAAAGTGCTTTGAAATGTGAAATTTTATTTGAAAATATGCCTATTGTTTATTTTGGAAAAATTTTAGTTACAGGCATAGTATGTATGAGTTTTGTTTTTTTAATTGGTCTATTAGGGGTCCCGTCAGGAAAACGCGGAATAACAACGCTAAGGATTTTCCTGACCATCTATGACCCCTTTATTTTCAATGCTTAATCTATATTTAGCTCTCTTAAAAATTCTAAAGAAGTTGTACAACAATCTGAATCAAA
>NZ_JBOFXD010000012.1:0-89210 GCF_051653945.1 Cetobacterium sp. | reverse complement strand
GGGATTCTGAAGCTAATGCTCTAATAAATAAAAAGAACATTAAAGATGAAGCTAAAGTATTTTTAGACTGGGCTATCTCTGAAGATGCTATGAAAATGTATGCTAAATCCTATGCTATTGTTTCTAGAGATATCAGTGTTGCTCCACCAAAAGGATTTCCAGAAAATCCTATTACTCAACTTATTGCCAATGATTTCTCTTGGGCTTCTGCTAACAAAGAACATATTTTAACTACTTGGGAAACAAAATTTGGTTCAAAAACTGAAAAAAAATAAAAAAGGAGTACTGATGAGTTATTTAAAGATAAAAAATATTGAAAAAACTTTTGGTAAGTTTAAAGCGTTGAACAATATAAATTTTGAAATAGAAAGAGGGGAGTTTATCTGTTTTCTAGGGCCATCTGGCTGTGGTAAAACAACACTTCTTAGAATTATTGCTGGACTTGAAAATGTCGATAGTGGTGAAATTTTTTTAAAGGATGAAAACATTACAAAAAAGCATCCTTCTAAGAGAAATATGTCAATCGTTTTCCAATCTTATGCTCTTTTCCCAAATTTAACAGTTGGAGAAAACATTGCTTATGGAATGAAAAACAAAAAAATACCAAAAGATATAATCCAAAAAAAAATAGATGAGTCACTTGAGCTTGTTGGTTTAAGAGGTCAAGAGGATAAATATCCCAATGAGCTTTCAGGGGGACAGCAACAAAGAGTAGCGCTTGCTAGAGCAATCTCTTACTCACCAGATATTCTTTTATTGGACGAACCTCTTTCAGCCCTTGATGCTAAAGTTAGAGAAAAACTTAGAAACGATATAAAAGACCTTCAAAAAAAACTTGGAATCACAACTATAATGGTTACTCATGATCAAGAGGAAGCTCTTTCAATGTCAGATAGAATTATAGTTATGGATAACGCTAAGGTTGTTCAAGTTGGAACGCCTCAGGATATATATGAAAATCCAGCTAATAACTTCATTGGGGATTTTATCGGAAAGGTCAATAAGTTTGAAATCAATGGAACAAAAGTTATGGCTAGACCAGAGGATATCTCTCTTGCTGATGAACAAACACACAACTTCTTTATGGGAACATTGGAGTCTTGGGAGTATATGGGATCATACTATCGATTAAAAGTTAATAAAAAGAACTACATCATTGAAGTTGACATCTGTAGAAATAAAATTGCCCATATTCCACTAAAAAAAGATCAACACATCTTCCTTAAAGTTGAAAGAACTTTAGGAGGAGGAGTTGAGTGGAGTTAGTTTTAAAAAAATCTGAAAAACTTCTTTCAGAAAAAGTTAGGGATATTATCGTTTGGGGAATTGCAATCTTTTTCGTTGTTGCTCTACTCTTTCCACTTATCTCTTTAAGTGGAAAAGCAACAGAGGACAATGCTGGAAATTTTATTGGTTTACAAAACTTTATTCAGTATCTCACTAGCCCTGGAGTGGTATCCTCATTTTTTAATACAGTTAAAATAGCAACTTTAACTATGGGTATAACTCTAATCTTAGGATTTTGCTACTCTTACGGAATGGCTAGAAGCAATATAAAAGGAAAAGGAGTTTTAAAATTTTTGATTCTTTTACCTATATTTGCTCCAACTATGCTACATGGTATCTCACTAGTTTATCTATTTGGAAGAATGGGGGTTATAACTACTGGATTTTTTGGTAGATTCCCTAATCTTGCAACAGATATTAATCTTTATGGTTCTACTGGTATCATAATCAGTGAGGTTATCTATACTTTACCTCAAGCTTACTTAATTATCTCTATGGCACTACAAAATAGTGACTATAGGCTCTACGAAGCTGCTAAAACTCTTGGAACAAGTAAAGTAAAACAATTTTTTACAATAACTCTTCCATCTTGTAAATACGCTGTTTTTTCCACAGCTACAGTTTCCTTTATTCTTGCATTTACGGACTTTGGAGCACCTAAAGTTGTTGGAGGAAACTATAATGTTTTAGCCACTGATATCTATAAGCAAGTTATAGGACAACAAAATTTAGGAAGAGGGGCTGTTGTTAGTATTCTTCTACTTATTCCTGCAGTTATCTCATTTTTCTTTGAAAAATCTTTAGAGAAAAAACAAAGGGATACCTTCAATGCAAAATCTATGAACTATCGAATTGAAAATTCAACTGGTAGAGATATTTTCTTCTATAGTTTCTGCTGGTTTATTGCTCTTAGTATATTGGGAATTTTTATTACAGCAGGAGTCGCTTCTTTTGTTAAGATGTGGCCATATAACTTTGAACTTACTTTGAATAACTATAAATTCTTTGACTTTAACGGTGGAGCTTTCCATTTTTATAAAAATTCCATAACTATAGCAATGTTATCAGCTACATTTGGAACTATTATTGCATATCTTGGAGCATACATATGTTTAAAAACTGAGAGTTTAACTAAACTTAGAAATGTTATTAAATTTTTTGCAATAGTACCTTTAGCCCTTCCAGGAATGGTTTTAGGTTTAGGATATATCTTTTTCTTTAATATGAACTATATTAAAATTCCACTTCTTGGTTGGGTTAACAATCCATTCAATAGTTTATATGGAACTCTTTGGATATTAGTTCTTGTAAACATTGTTCACTTTTTCTCAGTTGCTTTTATGACAGCGTCAACATCTTTGAAAAAGTTAGACAAAGAGTTTGAGATTATATCTCTATCTATGGGTGTACCTTGGTATAAAACATTTTTCAATGTGACTCTACCACTTACTAAACATACTGTTGGAGAGATATTCATATATTACTTTGTAAACTGTATGACTACAGTTTCAGCAGCTGTTTTCCTATATACTTCCAAAACAACTCTTGCATCTATTGCAATGGTCAACCTTGATGAAGTTGGAGATCAAGCTAAAGCAGCAGCAATGGGAATTTTAATTGTGGGAACAAACCTTTTAGTAAAAACAATTTATGAAATAATAAAAAAAAGAAATTTTGGGAGGAATAAATAATGAGAAAAGAGATTGAGGCAGTTATATTTGATTGGGCAGGTACTACAGTAGATTATGGATGTTTTGCACCGCTTGATGTTTTTGTTCAAGTTTTCAAAGAGATTGGTCTTGAGATTACTTACGAAGAAGCTAGAAAACCTATGGGAATGTTAAAAATAGATCACATAAAAGCACTATTAAAAATGGAAAGAATACACGCTTTGTGGTTAGAAAAATTTAATAGAGATTACACTTTGGAAGATATCAACTCTTTATACGAAAGATTTGAAGAAGTTTTATTCGCTTCTTTAGAGAATTTTGCTGAGCCTGTTCCTGGAATGTTAGATCTTCAAAAAAAATTAAGAGATAGAGGTTTAAAAATTGGAAGTACAACTGGATACACAAAAGATATGCTAGATATTGTTGCTTCTAAAGCTAAAACTTTTGGATACTCTCCAGATTTTAGAATAACATCAACTGAAGTTCCTGCAGGTAGACCATATCCATATATGATTTATCAAAATATGATCACTTTAAATGTTCCTAGCGTAAGTTCTATTATAAAAATTGGAGATACAACTGTTGATATGAAAGAGGGTAAAAATGCTGGCGTTTGGACTGTTGGTATCTTAAAAGGTGGAAGTGAACTTGGACTTTCACAAAATGAAGTTGAAACTATGAATCCTACCGAATTAAAAAAATTAATGGATGCAACTGCAAAGAGATTATTTGCTGCTGGGGCTGACTATGTTGTTGAGCAAGTTGGCGATTTACCTAATATAATTGATATTATAAATGCTAAAATGAATAATATCGACTTAGCAGATAAGCCGTATATCCTTTTAACACCAGGACCACTGACGACATCTTCTGGAGTTAAATCAGCTATGCTTAAAGACTGGTGCACTTGGGATAACGAGTACAACTCTTTAGTTCAAAATATGAGAAAAAGAGTTTTGGATATTGCTGAAGCTGGAGATGACTATACTATGATTCCTATGCAAGGAAGTGGAACTTTCTCTGTTGAAGCTGTTTTAACTAGCGTTATTGGCAAGAATGAAAAAGTTCTAATTCTTTCAAATGGTGCCTATGGAGATAGAATGAAAACTATTTGTGATATAGCAAAAGTTAAAAATACTATTTATAAAATCGAGCAAACTGAAACTTATGATTTAGCTCATTTAGAAAATATTTTAAAGGAAGATAGTGAGATTACTCATGTTGCTGTTGTTCACTGTGAAACTACGTCTGGGATTTTAAATCCAATTAAAGAGATTGGAATAATTGCTAAAAATAATAATAAAACTTTTATAGTTGATGCTATGTCTAGTTTTGGAGGAATTCATTTTAGTATTCCCCAGTATCAAATTGACTTCTTAATTAGTTCATCTAATAAGTGCATTCAAGGTGTTCCTGGATTTGGATTTATTATAGCTAAAAAATCTGAACTTTTAAAATGTGAGGGAAAAGCTCGTTCTCACTCTTTAGATATATTTGATCAGTGGAAAGTTATGGAAAGTGGAAATGGAAAGTGGAGATTCACTTCTCCTACTCATGTTGTAAGAGCCTTTTACCAAGCTCTTTTAGAATTAGAAGCTGAAGGTGGAGTTAAAGCTAGAGAAAAAAGATATAAAGAAAATCAAGATAAACTTGTCAATGGTATGGAAACTCTTGGATTTAAAGCTATCATCTCTTTAGAAAAACAATCTCCTATTATAACTACATTCTATGCTCCTAATCATCCTGATTATAAGTTTGAAACTTTTTATTTAAAACTTAAAGAGCAAGGATTTGTTATATATCCTGGTAAATTAACAAAAGAGGAGAGTTTTAGAATAGGAAACATTGGTGAAGTTTATCCTATAGATATTGATACTTTAATCAATTCTATTAAAAACTCTATGTTTTGGAATTAAGATATCCAAAATTTCCCTAAAAATTTTAATATAAATCTCTATTAATGTGTTATAATTTTTTTATTAAATAATGGAGGTCGACTATATGAAAAAAACACTGTTTATACTTAAAAATTGTGATAGTTGTGATGTAGTCAAAAGTTTATTCAATAATAGACATGATGTAACTATATATGATTTGACTGAAGCTAAAGAGTTCGCACAAAACCTTAATGTTACTGCCGCTCCTACTTTAGTAGTTGAAGATTGGGAAAGTGCTACTAACTACGTTGGGATTGAAAAAATTAAAGAATACTTAAGTGATGAACCTACACCAAATTATCCTTGTGTTTGTTCTGAGTAGTTATACTGACTAAGGGGGATTTTATGATTGAATTTAAAAATGCATTAAAAAATGGAGATTTAGAAAAATTAAAAGTGAAATTAGAAGGTGGAATCGATGTTAATGATAGGAGTGGTGAATACAGATATCCTATACACAGAGCTGTTTTATTAAAAGATATTGATATTGTTAAACTATTTTTAGATCACAATGCAGATATCAATATCCAAGAACCGCTACAGGGTAATACGCCTATCAATCTTGCTATTTTTAATAAAGATTTACAAATGGTAAGTTTTTTAAAAGAAAATGGTGCTAATTTAGATATTAAAAATAGTTGGGGAATGACATCTTTAGAGTATGCTATGTACCTTAAAAATAATATGAGTTTTGATGACATTGATAATATTATTGAAATTTTAAAATAAAAGAAAGGGAGCATTTAAAAATTTAAGTGTTCCCTTTCTTTCTTCATATATTCTTCCTTGCTCTATTTATTTTCAGTTACATTTACATCTAAAATATTAAACGGAACATTTATCCCCTCTTTGTTAAATACCTCCAAAATATAGGCCATTAACTCTCCTCTAACTTTATAATAACCATTTGTTGGAGTCCAAACCATAAATAAAACATTTATACTGGAATCTCCATACTCCATTGTGTGTATAAAGTTTTCTCTATCCCTACTTAACCCTTCGTATGTATTTGCTATATTTTCCAATATGCTAATTACTTTTTTCATATCAGAATCATAAGATACTGATAACATTAATTTTATACGTCTAAAAAGATTTGCATCATAGTTTATAATATTTCCACTGATCATTACATTGTTTGGAACTATAACTCTTCTTCCATCTAAACTAGTTATATATGTTGAAAATACCTCTATCTTAGCAACCTCTCCCATTACACCATTTATTTTAATAAAATTTCCTATACTAAAAGGTCTTGTAAAAAACAGGACTACTCCACCAGCCAAATTTGATAGAAACTCTTTTAAAGAGATACCTACGCCCAATCCAATGGCACTAATCATAGTAGCTATTGATGCTTCACTAAAACCAAATGCCAATAAGCCTATTAAAAAAAACATTACATTCAACCCTAATTTCATAACTGATTTAGTAAACTGCTTTGTATTAATATCTTGATTAACCACAGGTATTTTATCTATATATTTATCAACTTTTTTTGTGAAATACGAACCTAAATATAATATAACTATAAAAACAAGTGCTCTAATTAAAAATTCAACTGCATCATGTCCTAAGGTTTGTAATAATGATTCTCCTGAACTATTTTTTATTTGTAGTAAACTGCTGACTGCCTCCATATTACTTCCTCCTAAAATACACTTTCTCTATAATTTATATTATAGATTCAACAAATATATCCTTTAATTTTTTTGTAAATTTAAAAGGAAATCTTTAATTTTTTTGTAAAAACATCACAGGTACATTAACTAGCATAGGAGGTATTTTTTTATGGAAAAATGGAGATGTAAAGTTTGTGACTGGATTTATGACCCTGCTACAGGAGATCCTGACAATGGAGTTGCTGCAGATACTGCTTGGGAAGTTGTTCCTGAAGATTGGGTTTGCCCTATCTGTGGTGCTGGAAAAGACGAGTTTGAAAAAGAATAAATTTTTTACTGGGGTACTTTTTAATACCTCAGTTTTTTTTACTATTAAAAATATAAAGAATAAATTTTAGGAGGTTGTCTATGTCTATGTTTTGTTTTCAGTGTCAAGAAACTGCTATGAATAAAGGATGTACTGTTAGAGGTGTTTGTGGTAAAACCTCTGAAACTGCTAGTTTACAAGATTTATTAATACATATGACCAAAACTGTTTCTGCTTATATTGAACTTTTAAATGATAAAATTCCTATAACTAATGACTTACACAGATGGGTTGTAAATGCTCTCTTTGTTACAATTACCAATGCTAACTTTCATGATGAAGCCATTATAAGGGAGATTGAAGCTGGAGAAGCTTATAGAACCGCTCTAGAAATAGAGCTTTTAAATAATAAAATCTCTGTTCCTGAAAAATATGCAAAATATATTAATTGTCCAACTGATCTTAGCTCAGATGACTCACTTTTAGATTATGCTGAAAAAGTTGGCGTATTAAGAACTGAAAACGAAGATATCCGTTCTTTAAGAGAAACTATTATATATGGATTAAAGGGAATGTGTGCTTATGTTGAGCATGCTTTTAATTTAGGATATGAGGAGGTTTCTATATACAGATTTATCGAAGAAACACTAGCTAATGTCGATGATGATTCTTTATCTATTGAAGCACTGGTACAAATTGTTTTAAATGTTGGTAAAGTTGGTGTCGATGCAATGGCTCTTTTAGACAAAGCTAATACAACATCATATGGACATCCTGAAATAACTAAAATTAATATTGGAGTTAAAAATAAACCTGGAATCTTAATATCGGGACATGATTTAAAAGATTTAGAAATGCTTTTAGAGCAAACTAAAGGTACTGGTATTGATGTCTATACCCACTCTGAAATGCTTCCTGGTCATGCATATCCATTCTTTAAAAAATATGATAATCTTGTAGGGAACTATGGCGGTTCTTGGTGGCATCAAACAAAAGAGTTTGTTGATTTTAATGGTCCTGTTCTCTTTACAAGTAACTGTTTAGTACCTCCTAGAGGAACTTTAGCTGAATATCTTGAAAGAGTTTACACTACAAACTCTGCTGGTATGGAAGGATGCGAACATATTCTTGCTGATGAAAATGGATTTAAAGACTTTAGTGAAATTATTGAAAAGGCAAAGGCATGTAAACCTCCTGTTGAAATTGAACATGGTGAAATTATTGCTGGTTTTGCTCATAATCAAGTTTTAGCTTTAGCTGATAAAATCGTTGATGTTGTTAAATCTGGAGCAATAAAAAAATTCTATGTCATGGGTGGTTGTGACGCTAGAATGCAAGATAGAAAATACTATACTGAATTTGCTTTAGCTCTACCTAAAGATTCTGTAATCCTCACTGCAGGTTGTGCTAAATATAGATATAATAAATTAGACTTAGGAGACATTGATGGTATCCCTAGAGTTTTAGATGCTGGACAATGTAATGACTGCTATTCACTAGCTGTTATTGCACTAAAATTAAAAGATGTCTTTGAATTGGATAATGTAAATGATTTACCAATAATATTTAATATTGCCTGGTATGAGCAAAAAGCTGTTTTAGTTCTTTTATCTTTACTATATCTTGGATTTAAAAATATTCATGTAGGTCCTACTATTCCTGCATTTTTAAGTCCTAATATTCTTCAAGTTCTAATTGATAACTTTAATTTAGGAACAATTAGCAATGTACAAGATGATTTAAAAAATTTTTAATAGTTAAAAAAAAAGGCAAATGTTTAATTTGCCTTTTTTAACATCTGTTTCATCTCTTTTATCTCTTCATCTTGACTTAAAATAATTCCATTGGACATTTTTATTAGTTCTTTATTCTTTCCAAATTTCAAATACTCCTTAGCCATATTTACGGCTCCTTCATGATGAATAATCATATTTTGTAAATAACTTCTTGTTATATCACTGGCATTATTCACTTGTCCATCATAAGATTTCATACTTCTCATCATTTTAATTGTTATTTTCTTCATTTTAGAAAGAAATTTTTCATTATCATTTCCTCTTAACTCTCCTGATTCTAATAGTTTTTGCATAAATTCAACCTCTTTTTCTTGAGCACGAACTATCCTATTAGCTAAGTTTTTAACCTCTATATTTTGAGTATATTTCAAAACACCTACACTTGCTATTATTGCAGCTTCATGATGTGGTATCATATATATTACAAAATTATTCCCAACATCTTTTGTTAAAAATATTTGTGAACTATTTGACATCATAAGACTGTGTGCATATTCATCATACTCCTTAAACCCCTTTAAATTTTGTGGAATAATATTCTTTAAAGGTGTAAGTACTGTATATATTTTACTATCTGATTTTATCTCATAGTTTAACATCTTTTGTAGATGACTTTCATTTAAATCATTACTGTATGAATTTAAAGAAACTGTTGAAAACAGAGCTGCAATTCCCACCATTATATTTATATTTTTAAAATCCATTTTCTCAAACCTCCTTGTACTAAAGTCTGTGATTTATTATTATACGGAACCCATGGAATTCCTTTTTAATTTTAAAGGATATTTTTTTAACTTAACTAAGATGAAAAAATGGAGCTACTTCTGAGCTCCATTTTTATCTTTTTCTACTTTCATTATTATAACTGTCACTTTATTTGTATATTTAGATAACTCATTATAATCTTCTTCTACCTGTTTCCAATCTGGTTTTGGTCTCTCTATCTCTTTTGCTATTTTGGAACTCAAATACTCCATTCTTTCAAGTTCTCTGTCCGACATTCCTTTTTTTATAGCTTTCATAACCTCTTTTTCATCCATAGAGTTTGATGGTATATCATCATCTAAAACCATATCTGACATCAACTCATTATTTATTTCCTCTTCAAAATTTGGTTCACTTTTATCAAGTCCACCCTCTTTTAAGGTTCTCATCATATTCACAGCTAATTTATTAGTATACATTGATAATTCATTATATAATACTTCAACTTTAACCCAATCTGGTTTTTCCTTTTGAACCTCAGCATCTACTAATTCACCAATCTCATTCATTTTATCCATATTCTCTGGATCTTCACCAATATTTCCCATTATATTTTGGATAAACTCTTCATTGGCCATATTAGATATGGATACATTCTCAACTGTTGGGGCATTAGTATTTAAATTATTTGTATCCTCTGTAGAAAATGATATTGATGACAACATAATGGATAAGATAATTAAAATAATTTTCATCTTTTTATCTCCTTTTAATTTTATATAATCCTTGTTATATACTACCAAAAGAGATGTTAAATTCTTTGAAATTAATATAATTTTTACAAATTTAATTATATTCTTTGTATTTAAAGTATTGATAAAATAAATGTGACAAAAGTACAAAAAATATGGTATTACTTTAAGTAACAATTCTAGGGGAGTGATTATATGTTAAATAATTTAAATACTCATCGTAACTATCTACACACTATACCAGAAATAGCATTAAGTGAATTTAAAACTGCTGAATATATCAGAGAGGTTTTAGATAAAGAAAACGTAGAATACCATTGCATTGGAACAAGTACCGTTGCTTTTATTCCAGGGGAGAGCGATAAATGTATTGCTTTTAGAGCTGACATTGATGCTTTACCATTGGCTGAAGAAAGTAACAACCCTTTTAAATCTAAAACTCTAGGTATGATGCATGCATGTGGACACGATGGACATACAGCTATGCTTTTAACTTTTATTCAAGAGATTAAACTTTTAATATCTGAAGGAACGAAATTAAAAAAATCTCTAGTTTTCATATTTCAAGCGGGGGAAGAGGGAGCTGGCGGAGCTAGGTTTATTGTAGCTGATGAATATTATAAATCTAAAAATATAGAAGCTATCTATGCTTTACATGTATATCCTGAGATTAAAGTTGGAGAGTTCGCTGTAAAATCTGGTTTTGTATCTCTTCAAAATATAAATTTAGATATTGTTTTAACAGGAAAAGGATGCCACGGTGCTCAACCTCATAAAGGTATTGATTCAATATTAATCGGAGCTAAATTAGTTGAAGCTTATCAATCAATTAAATCTAGAAATATTCCATCTTATGAGCACTTTTTACTTACAATTGGAGCTTTCCACGCTGGTACAGTTAGAAATATTATTCCTGGAACTGTTAATATGCTTGGAACTATTAGACTTGAAAATATCTCTTTAATTCCCTTTATTCAAGAAAGAATGGAGCACATTAATAAAGGATTTGAACTTGCTTTTGATGTAAAAATCGATATGAAATTTCAGCCTTTTTATCCACCAGTAATTAACGATTCTAATCTTTTTGAAAAAGCTTTAAAAGCTTTAAAAGATAAAAAAGTTTTTACCGATGTTTCTTTAAGTGGATCTGAGGATTTCTCTTTCTATTCACAAAATGGAACTCCTGGATTGTTAACACTAGTTGGTATTAGAGATGAAGAAAAAGGACATGTTTGTGCTCTTCATAACAATCGATTTGATTTTGAAAATGAAGCCTTAATTCACGGTGTTGAATTCTTTAAAAATTTACTTCAAGAAAACAACGCAATTTAACTTTATTTTAAAGGAAGTCTTTAAGTTATTTTTAATAATAGAGCATAACTATATTATGTATTATTTAGGAGGTTTTTTCATGAAAAAATATATTTTAATATGCTCTTTTATTGTTTCAGCTTTTACTTTTGCTGCATCACATGATAATCATCAAGATCAT
Source organism: Cetobacterium sp. (assembly GCF_051653945.1). Classification (GTDB taxonomy): domain Bacteria; phylum Fusobacteriota; class Fusobacteriia; order Fusobacteriales; family Fusobacteriaceae; genus Cetobacterium_A. Next base: position 77,642 of record NZ_JBOFXD010000012.1, on the reverse strand, counting down.
GTTCAACAAAATACAACGAATGATATGCCTATGATGCAATCTCAAAATAATAATTGTTCTACATGTAGTAATATGATGCCTATGTCTGGTGCAATGGGAAAAAAAATGATGAAAAATAATATGATGAATATGACACCTGAAATGCAAAAAAATATGATTGATATTGAGCAAAAACAGTTAGATATAAAAAAAGCAATGTTAGATGAGAAAGTTGATTGGAATAAAGTTGAAAAACTTAATAAGGAGATTGGTGAAATAAGAGCTAAAATGCAGACTGAAATGATGAAAAATCATTATGAGATGATGAAAGCTACTCCTACCACAATCCCTGCAAAACAATAATAATATTTAAAATGAAGAGAGTTCAGAGTAAACTCTCTTCATTTTCATTATTCATCCAATTTAACAATCTCTCATAATTTTCTTTTGCATCCTTTAAACCTAATTTATAGAGAGCTTTGATTTTATTTAAATCTCTTTCTAGTCTATCTACCACTACTATTTCACTTGGTCTAAAAACAAAAGCATCTCCCTTATTTTCCAGCTCTTGTATATCTTTTAAAGTTCTATTATAAACTAAATGACGTTTTATTAATGCTTCTGCTACTTTAGGATATTTTCTATAATACAATTTTATCAGTGGCTGTAATTTTAAAGGCTCTTTTTTATACCCTTCATCCTCTGTTAAAATAACAACATTTTTACTATTTCCATCTAATATCGACTGAGCTATTGGAATTGGTGAAGCTATTCCGCCATCTAAATATATTTTCTCATTTATTGTTGTCTCTTTAGAAAAAAATGGTAAACTTCCCGATGCAATTAGAGATTCTAAAAGATCATCTGTTCCTTTAAAATCTTTTTTAGAAAAAAATTCAGTTCTTCCTTTTATACAATTAAATGCTCCCACCTTAAATTCTAAATCACAATTATAAAATGTTTCAAAATCAAAAGGTGCTAGCTCATAGGTCATTTTTCTATATGCAAAATCTATATTTATATAACTTCCATTTTTTATTAAATACTTATATCCCATATATCTTTCATCATTTAAATATTTTAAAATAATATCAATATTTCTTCTTTTCTGTCTCGAAGCATAAGATGCTGAATAAATTGCACCTGCTGAAACTCCAATTGTATATTTAAAATGTAACTGTTTAGATAAAAAATAATCTAAAATTCCAGATGTATATGCTCCTCTTAACCCTCCACCTTCTAAAACTAATCCTATGTTATCCATTAAATCCTCCTAAAGCACAAACTAATATTCACTATATTTTACTTTTAATTCAGATATTTTCTTTCTTTTATTTTCATAAGAGTTTTAATATTCTTTGACTTTTAAGGTTTTTTCTTTTAAAATTATAATAAAAACTCATTCAGGAGGTTCTTTATGATAAAAAAATTTATAAGTTACTATAAGCCTTATAAAAAACTATTTTTTTTAGATTTACTCGCTGCTATAACAGTTTCTATTTGTGATTTAATTTATCCTATGTTGAGTAGGGCTGCTGTAAATAACTATATTCCTAATAAAAACTATCGTAGTATTGTGGTTTTAGCAATTACACTTTTAGGAATATATATCATCAAACTTATTTGTAATTACTTTATGAACTACTGGGGTCATGTAGTTGGGGTTAGAATGCAAGGAGATATGAGAAAAGATGTTTACACAAAACTTCAAAACTTCCCAATAAAATATTTTGATAACACACAAACTGGAAGTATTATGTCTAGAATTGTAAATGATCTACAAGAGGTATCTGAACTTGCTCACCACGGACCAGAAGATCTTTTTATATCAATTATTATGATTTTAGGTTCATTTTTTCTTCTTTTAAATATCAACATTCCATTGACACTTATTGTTTTTTCAGTTATTCCATTTATAGTTTGGTTCACTATTAACAGACGACAAAGAATGTCAGATGCTTTTTTAGAAACACGTGAAAAAATTGGTGCTATCAATTCAACTTTACAAAATAGTATCAGTGGAATTAGAGTTTCCAAAGCTTTCGTTAATAAAAATGATGAGCTAGAGAAATTTAAAAAAAGTAATGTTGAGTTCAAAACAGCTCGTGAAGGAGCATATAAAGTTATGGCTGAATATGTTTCAGGAATGACTTTTCTTACAGATATGTTAGACTATCTTGTTCTAGTTTTTGGAGCTATTTTCACTTATCAAGGTAAAATTAATTTCGGTGATTTTTTAGCTTACCTCTTATATATTAGAATTTTTAGTCAACCTATAAAAAGACTTGTCGGTTTTGTTGAGCAGTATCAAAATGGTATGAGTGGGTTCAAGCGTTTTAAAGAGATGTTAGATGAGGATATTGAAAAAGATTCTACAGGTGCCAAAGAGTTAAAAGATGTTAAAGGTAATATTAAATTTGAAAATATCTTTTTTAGTCATGACAAAAAAAATATTTTAAAAGATTTTTCCCTTAACATAAAAGCTGGAGAAACTCTTGCTCTTGTAGGTCCTTCTGGTGGTGGAAAAACTACTATTTGCAATCTAATTCCTAGATTCTACGATATTGATAGTGGAGATATTAAAATTGATTCACAAAGTATCTACAATTTTAAAATTGATTCATTAAGAAAAAATATTGGAATAGTTCAACAAGATCCATTTCTTTTCACTGGAAGTATCAAAGAGAATTTAACTATTGGAAAACCTGATGCCACTGATGAAGAGATTATTGAAGCTGCTAAAAAAGCTAATATCCATGATTTTATCGAAACATTACCAGATGGTTATGATACAGAGGTTGGAGAAAGGGGAGTTAAACTTTCTGGCGGACAAAAGCAAAGAATTGCTATTGGAAGAATTTTCTTAAAAAATCCACCAATTTTAATACTAGATGAAGCTACATCTGCTTTAGACAATATAACTGAACAACTTATTCAAGAATCTTTGGATGAACTTTCTAAGAATCGTACAACTATAGTTGTTGCTCATAGGTTATCCACTGTTAAAAATGCTGATACTATAGTCGTTTTAACAGATGATGGTATTGTCGAAAAAGGAACTCATGAAGAGTTAATTAGCAACAAAGATTTTTATTATAATTTACATTTAGGAATCTTACAATAATATTATTTAAAGGAGAATTATGAAAAAATTTATTCAAAAATATTTTACTTTACTACTTATTATAAATTTTATATTTATATTTAATAGTTCTTTTAGTAATGATAATAATGTTATTACTGTAGCCCAAGGTTCAAAACCTAAATCACTAGATCCCCATACATTTAATGAGTTTCCAACTCTTGGTATTACAGAACATATTTTCAATACTTTAGTTACTCTTGATGACAATGGAACTCCTATACCTGAATTAGCTGAAAATTTTGTCTATCTTTCTCCTACAGAGATCTTGTTTACTATTAGAAAAAACGTTAAGTTTCATAATGGTGATACGTTAACAACAGATGATGTCATTTTTAGTTTAGAGAGAATGATGGAAAAACCTGGAAGTAGAGTTATATTAAAAGATATTAAATCAATTGCTAAAATGCCAGACGATAAAGTTCTTATAACTTTACATGAACCATCGGCACCATTTTTAGCAAACTTAACTCTTCCTATAGCTGCTATTATGAACAAAAATTATGTGATGGCTGGAAATAATGTTGCATTAAATCCCATTGGTACAGGTCCTTATATGGTTACCAATTGGGGAGATGGAGATAAAATAGTTATGAGTAGTTTTAAAGAGTACTTTAAAGGATCTCCTAAAAATAACGGATTAATTTTTAAAATAATTACTGAAAACACTAGCCGTTTAGCTGCTTTAGAAACTGGTGAGGTGGATATTATTTATGCTATATCTCCCATTGATTTTCAAATTGTAGAAAAAAATCCCAACCTGAATCTGCTTCATAAAACTACGACAACCACAGAGCTAATGGTTTTAAATGTTCAAAAAGATGGTTTGAATAATAAAAATATTAGAAAAGCTATTCATATGGCTATTGATAAAGAGGGGATTTTAGAAGCTATATTCCTAAATAAAGGTTCTATTGCAACCTCTCCAATAAATCCAAATATTTTTGGAAGTTATCAAAACTTGAAGCCAATAAATAATGATATCCAAAAAGCTAAAGGGATTGTCGCCAATGAAACTAAAGAAAAAAAACTTCCAATTTTTAAAATTTGGACAAGTGAAAATATAGTGAGAATTCAAATAGCTCAAATTATACAAGCTAATTTAAAAGAGATTGGAATTGAATCAAACATAGAGATTGTGGAGTGGGGAACATTTTTAAAGAAAACTTCAGAGGGCGTTCACGATATTCTTTTAACTACATGGATTTTAGGTGTTAGTGATATTGATACTGTGGTTACTACTCTTTTCCATTCAAACTCCATTGGAGCTGAAGGAAACAGATCTTTTTATAGCAATCCAGCTTTAGACAGAGAAATTGATCTAGCTCGTACTACAACTGATATAGAAAATAGAAAAAAGCACTATAAAAATATTCAAGAGATAATCTTAGATGAAAATCCAGTAGTTCCATTAGTTTATAAAATTGATGGAATTGGAATTAGCAATAAAGTTCAGAACTTCCAATATAACAAAGCAAGTATGAGAAACTATTATGAAGATATGAAAAAAGTAGATGTTAAATAACATCTACTTTTTAGTTATCATCTCTATTAAATCTTTAATAGTTTCATTTAAATACTGACCTTTTAAATAGTCCATTTTTACATCTTCATAGATAAACTTTTTAATCTCTTTTGGTCTTTCTATAAAAATATCTCCACAAACTTCAAACTCCTCTGTTAATGGAACAATAAAAGGAACTTTAAACTCCTCTACTTCCATTAAAGGTTTTAAAAATTTCTCTCCTCTAGCTTTAGTTATAATAGCCATATCAAAATTTGGATTTAACTCACAAAACTTTTTTAATACAGTTACATTCAATTGAAAATCCATGCACCATGGCTCTCCTGAAACTAAGAAGTTTATCTTTTTTTCAATATTTTTTACAGTATTGATTTCATCTTCAGTCATAGTTATTCTTGAATAATTCTTAGGAATTCTATCTCTTTCACTTTTTATTCCTGTCCCCATGAAAGCATCAAAGTTCATTCCTGCTGAATAAAGAGTTTTCATATCCATTAATCTCACCCCATATTTTCTACTATTTATTTAATATTTTACAATTTTTATACTCGTTCTTTTGTCCTAATCTATAAGTGCATGTTCCTGATAAAACTTTACACTTTATAGACATATAATCATCTACCATCATTCCTATAGAGTTTTCACACTCAAGAGTTGGGTATTTTTCTACTACCTCTTTTTTTTCCTCTATTGTTATAAAATATCTTTCCATTTCTCTCTCCTACCTTTTCATTTTATAATATCTATCTCTTAATAAGAAATAATAAGCTCCACTTAAAATATAAGCTATAGACATATAGTTCAAAACACCTCTTCCTAAATACTTTAGTCCTAATCCTACTAAAAGACCACCAGTTATAAAAGAAAGTATATTCATAGCATAATATTTCATTTTCCATGTTATCTCTCTATTTCCTCTTAAATAATGTCCTATTACAACACCTAAATCTGTTACTGTCCCTGTCATATGAGTAGTTCTAATTACCATACCTCTATAACGTATAAATAGACCATTTTGTAAACCTAAAGAAAAGGCAAGAATAAATACAAATAAAACTTCAGCATATAAATATATATCTAAAAGCTTTAATAGTACTCCAATAAATATGAACGTATCTCCATATCTTTTTCTAAGTTCAAAATCTCTTCCAGATCCTATAATAATACCTGAAACTATTGCTCCAACAAAAAACGATACCACTAATCCTATCATTATTTTCAAATGTGGTATATTATAATATGCTAAATCAGTTGAGATTCTTGTTACACTTCCTGTTATATGGCTTGCAGTTAGAGAAAATTCCAATATTGCAAAGGCATTCATCCCTCCACCTAAAAAAGCCAACAAACTTATCCATAAAAACAACTTATTATTAATTTGTTCCATTTTTTCCTTCTTCTTAGTACTTTATCTTAAACACTACTTTCTTTAGTTCTTTAGGCTCATTATTTTTTGCAATTAATGGCATATGAGGCTCATCTGGAAAAACTATTAAGAAGTTATCCTTAGTCATGTTTAATCTGTACTCTTCAGCTCCCTCTAAAACCTGAAAATCACTCTCTTCATTGTATTCACTTTTTTCTTTTAATGAGTCCTTTAAAGAGTATCCTATTCCCTCTTCACCGTCTATTACTACATGAATATCTATATATTTTTTATGTCCCTCAAAGAAACACTCTTCTATAACTTTAGTCTTACACTCTTGAAGATTAAAAAATACATTATCTCCATCTAACTCATTTTTTCCTACTAACCCATTTTTGTAACTTCCGTTCTCTATAGCCTCTATAGCCATATCTAAACCATTAGAAATTCCCTTATAAAATTTTAATTCATTCATTTGTCCAAAGATCATTTAATAATCCCCCTTATTTTTTTATATTCTTCTTTAATGATATTCTAAAAACCTTCATAAAGTCAAGCTATTATTTAATTTAGATTGATTTTTTTTGATAATTCTTTTATAATATAGTGTGAAGAAATATATTTAGAGGAGGATATTGTGTTACAAAAATTTAAAAGAAACTTTTCAATTATAGCACATATAGATCACGGTAAATCAACTGTAGCTGATAGACTACTTCAAGTTACTGGTACTGTTACCGAAAGAGAAATGAAAGAACAACTACTTGATTCAATGGAGCTTGAAAGAGAAAAAGGAATTACTATAAAAGCTCAAGCTGTTACATTAAAATATACTGCTAAAGATGGAAATGAATATGAATTAAACCTTATTGATACTCCAGGACACGTTGACTTTATATATGAAGTTTCTCGTTCGCTATCTGCATGTGAAGGAGCTCTTCTAGTTGTAGATGCTGCTCAAGGTGTAGAAGCTCAAACTCTAGCTAATGTTTACTTAGCTCTTGAGAATAATCTTGAGATTGTACCTGTTATCAACAAAATCGATCTACCTGCTGCTGATGTAGATAAAGTTAAAAATGAAATTGAGGATATTATTGGATTACCTGCAGATAATGCTGTTTTAGTTTCAGCTAAAGCTGGAATTGGAATTGAAGAGCTTTTAGAAGCTATTGTTGAAAGAGTTCCTGCTCCAACATTTGATGAAGAAGCACCTTTAAAAGCTATGATTTTTGACTCTTTATTTGACGACTATCGTGGAGTTATAACTTATGTTAAAGTTCTTGACGGTTCTATAAAAAAGGGCGATAAAATTAAAATTTGGTCAACTGGAAAAGAGTTTGATGTACTTGAGTGTGGTATTTTTGCTCCAACTAAAAAAGAACAGCCTGAATTAAGTTCAGGATCTGTTGGATATATCATAACTGGTATTAAGACTATTCAAGATACTCAAGTAGGAGATACTATTACTCATGCTAAAAGACCTTGTATTGAGCCTTTAGAAGGATTTAGAGCAGCTCAGTCAATGGTATTTGCTGGACTATATCCTCTTTCTACAGATGATTATGAGGATTTAAGAGAAGCATTAGAAAAACTTCAATTAAATGATGCCTCTTTAACATTTATCCCTGAAACATCTCTTGCTTTAGGATTTGGATTTAGATGTGGTTTCTTAGGATTACTACATATGGAAATTATTGTTGAAAGACTTAGAAGAGAATACGATATAGATTTAATCTCTACTTCTCCTTCAGTTGAGTATAGAATCACTTTAGAAGGAAAAGAGACATATGTTATTGATAACCCTTGTGATTTCCCTGAAGGTGGAAGATCAAAGTTCTGTGTTGAAGAACCTTATATAAAAGGAAGTATTCTTACTCCAAAGGATTATGTAGGAAATGTTATGGAACTTTGTCAAGAAAAAAGAGGAACTTACATTGATATGAAGTACATAGATGATAACAGAACAATGGTAATCTATGAGTTACCTCTTGCAGAAATTGTTATCGACTTCTATGATAAGTTAAAATCTAGAACTAAGGGATATGCTTCATTTGAATATGAGATGATTGGCTACAAAGAATCTACTCTTGTTAAAGTAGATATTCTTGTTTCAGGAAATGTTGTTGACGCATTCTCATTCATTGCTCACACTGATCATGCAGCTTCTAGAGGAAGAGCTATTTGTGAAAAGTTAAAGGAGATTATTCCTAGACAACAGTTCGAAGTACCTATCCAGGCTGCATTGGGAGCTAAAATAATAGCTAGAGAAACTATAAAAGCTTATAGAAAGAACGTTCTTGCTAAATGTTATGGTGGAGATATTTCAAGAAAGAAAAAACTATTAGAGAAACAAAAAGAAGGAAAGAAAAGAATGAAACAAATTGGAAATGTAGAGATTCCTCAAGAGGCATTCGTATCTGTTCTTAAACTTAATGATTAATTTATAATTTTAGGTGAGCTAACTAGCTCACCTTTTGTTTATTAGAGGAGGGATTTTATATTTATGAAACAGTTACACTTTATTTTAAAAAGGATTTTTCCTGACATTTTAAGTATTTTAATCTTTTTATCTGGAACCCTTATTATATTTTCAAACTCATCAAAATTTGATATAAGGTATATTAAGTTCATCTATTCTGTTTTACCAGGAGATATTATAGTTCTGTCTCATTTCTCGTCCAACATAATTGGAACCTTTCTTCTAATATTGGCCTATGGAATCTATAGACGATTAGATAGTGCCTATTATCTGTCCATTATAGCTTTTATCTTTGCTATATTTTTTAGTTTTTTTAAAGGATTTAACTATTTAGAAGCAGCTTTTTTTAGTTTTATTTTAATTTTATTAGTTCCATCTAAAGATCGATTTTATAGGAAATCCTCAATTTTAAAAGATCCTCTGTCTATAAAATGGGTATTATTCACCTTGCTTGTTATTTTACTAAGTATCTTTTTCGGTTTCTACTCCTTTAAAACAGTAGAGTATAAAAAAGAGGTTTGGTGGCATTTAGTTTTAAACAGACACTATACTATATTTTTAAGAAACAGTTTTATATCATTATCTATATTTTGTATTTTTGTATTTTTTAACTTCTTTAATACTGTATTAAGTGTAGAAAAAATACCAAGCTCTAAAGTTATAAATGAAATAAAAAAAATAATTAAATCAAGTGATAATAGCTACGCTTCTCTAGCTCTATTACCTGACAAATCAATTCTCTTTGATAAGGGTAAGGACTCTTTTATCATGTATGGAAACACTAATGGAAATCTTATCTCTATGGGAGATCCTATTGGCGATAAAAAACACTTTCGAGAAATCATACAAGATTTCTATCGAGTTGGAAAGCAGAGTGGAAAAAATATAGCTTTTTATGAAATTTCTAAAGAACATCTTTCTGAATATTTAGAACTAGGTTTAAAAATAATCAAAATTGGTGAAGAAGCTGTTGTTAATCTTAAAGATTATGATATTTCAACACCTCTATATAAAAAAATTAGATATACTTTTAACAAATTTGAAAAAATGAACTTCACTTTTAAAGTTGTCGACTCTATTGAAGGTATTGAAGCTCAACTAGAAGAGGTTTCTAATAATTGGTTAAAAAATAAAAAAGCAAAAGAAAAAAGTTTTTCTTTAGGAAGTTTTAATTTAGACTATCTTAGAAATTTTAAAATAGCACTTTTATATAATGAAAATAATGAGTTAATTGCTTTTTCTAATCTACTGAGTACTGAAAATAAAAATGAAGTTGCTATTGATTTAATGAGATATGTTGAATTTGCTCCATCTGGAACTATGGAGTATTTATTTATAAAAATAATAAACTGGTCAAAAGAAAATGAATATGAACGTTTTAGCTTAGGAATGGCTCCACTTGCTGGAATATACGGTGGTGAACTCGCTCCACTATGGAATAAACTTAGCGTATTTCTATTTAATCATGGTGGAAACTTCTATAATTTTGAAGGACTAAAACAATTTAAAGATAAGTTTGCTCCTCAATGGGAATCTAAATATTTAGCATATTCTGGTCATTTTAATCTGGCATCTTTACTAAAAGATATTGCTCTTTTAATCTCTGGAGGAATCCTTGGTATATTTAGTAAAAAATAACTCAATCAATATATAACTATGAAAAAAAGGAGAGATTAACAATCTCTCCTTTTAAAATCTTAGTTAGCTTTCTCAGCGTAAACTGAAACTTGCTTCTTGTCTCTTCCTAATCTCTCGAACTTTACGTATCCATCGATTAATGCGAATAGAGTATGATCTTTTCCACATCCCATGTTGTTTCCAGCGTGGAATTTGTTTCCTCTTTGTCTAACGATGATGTTTCCAGCTTTTACAACCTCTCCATCATACTTTTTAACTCCAAGGTAATTTGGATTAGAATCTCTTCCGTTCTTAACAGAACCTTGTCCTTTTTTCTTCGCAAATAATTGTATATTTAATGTAAATAGCATCTAAATTTCCTCCTTCTCTACAAGCTTTATGTGTTTAGGATAACCCTTAGATAGTTCTTTCAACATCAATACCATTGTATCTAATAATACATGAACCTCTTTTTCTTTGTTAGAAAAATCCATTCCCCTCATATCAACGTCTAAGTACCCTTCGGAGTCAATTTCAAATTTTGGAGTAATCTCCAAAATTTCTTGCAATCCTCCTAACGGAAATTGCATTGCCATGGAAATTGCGGCACAAACAATATCTTGCCCGTACTCAGCGTATTCAGCATGACCATTGGCTCTGTATCTAACTACTTTACCATTTTTTTTAAAAATTTCAATCTTTGTCATAATTTAATTATGCATTGATTGCAGTAACTTTGATCTCAGTGAAAAGTTGTCTATGACCTTTCTTTCTGTGATATCCAGTCTTTGGCTTGTATTTGAAGTTAACAACTTTAGCTCCTTTACCTTGAGCAACAACCTCTGCAACTACTTTAGCACCTTCAACAACAGGAGTTCCAACTTTAACCTCTCCATTGTTTGATACTAAAAGAACCTCTGTTAATTCTACAGTTGTGTTAACCTCAGCATTTAGTTTTTCAACTCTTAATACTTCACCTACTGCAACTTTGTACTGTTTTCCTCCAGTTTTTATAACTGCGTACATTCTAACACCTCCAAAAGTATAAAGATCGCTAGATTCGGTTGCTGACGACCTTATCCAAGCTTAATCTACTTTTTATCTTATCATTTTTTATGTATTTTGTCAACTAATTTATTTTAACCACTCTTGAGATAATGGCGACCCATTTCTGTAGTTTGTAATTTTTTCTAACTCACCTTTTGGTGTATAACTTCTCCACTCTCCATTTTGAAGTCCTCCTGCCAATCTACCCTTTTCTCTAATTTTTCCATTGTCCCAGTATGCAATCCATTCTCCATTTCCACCTTTAAAATCCTCTTGATGTAATATTTTGCCTGTATTGTCATACCAAGTTGCTGGTCCTGATATTCTTCCACCTGAATATGTTATTCTTGAACGAATATTTCCTGTATTTCTGTAATAAGTTTCTTGAACTCCGTTTTTAACTCCATTTGCATAAGGTTCTTTTAATCCTACTCTTCCAGCTTCAGAATACCAAACCTTATAACCGTTTAATTTTCCATCTTTATAATCCTCAGTATAGTGTTTATGAACACCTACTACTGCTGCAAATGTCCCTGTAAAAGGTACAGTTGAATTTCCATTATAAGCCAATTTATTTCTAACTTGTTTTTTCGCTATATTTACTTGATCTACTCCATTTAAAGCAATCTCTGTCACTGCATTTTCTGCTAAAGCTACATTTTGACCTGTATGAATTATATCTGTTTGAGGTATGAATTCACCTTCTGGCATAGTTGATATGCTTACATCATAAGCTTGTTTTGGAACTGATGGCAATAAAATTCTTTCTTCATCACTTATTTTCTTTTCTAAAGGAGTACACCCAACTAATGCTAATAATATTACTCCTATTGCTATTTTCATCTTTTTCATAACAATTTTCTCCTAATAAGATTTTATATAAAAAATAAAGCCAAGGAATTTATATAAAATTTCTTGACTCAGTTGTTTATTATTGATAGGCATTAAATAAGCCGGGTTTTGTATTTGTCAATCATTTATCTAGAGCTATAATTGCTTATAGCTTCAAGCAACTTACCCTGAGAGAGGACGAGCAGCCCCTATTCTCTCCTATTTAGTCTTGCTCCAAAGGGGGTTTACCTAGCTTCTTTAGTCTCCTAAAGAACTGGTGGTCTCTTACACCGCCTTTTCACCCTTACTACAAAATGTAGCGGTCTATTTTCTGTGGCACTTTCCTTAAAGTTTCCTTTAGTAGCCGTTAGCTACCCTTTTCGCTCTGTGGAGCCCGGACTTTCCTCTTGCTAACGCAAGCGATTAACTCTAATACCTATCACTTTTTAACTTGTATTTTTTCTTTTTTCTTTTTACCTGTATTATTCTAATAGATAATACTAAAAATGTCAACAAAATTCCTAAAAATACCTTATTCCTTAGTGACATATGTTCTAAATCTTTACTATTCTCTTGAGAATCAGATGTTGTCACAAACACCTCTTGTAGCCCTTCAACTAGATTTGTTGCTATCTGAGCCTCACTTTTTTCACCTACATACTCTTCTACATTTGTTAATAATAATGACAAATCTGAAGCCATATCTTCAGGATTTAGATCCTGTGAAATTTTTAATTGTACCTTTAAAATATCATTTTCACTGTTTTTTATTAAATTTACAATAACTGTTTTCTCTTGGTCATCTGCCTCAAAACCTTCATTTTCTTCTAAAGTATTTAGATAAAGTTTATCTCCTGTTTTTTCTTGGAAAGTTTCTACAACCGTCAATAAATTTGATTTATCATCTTCTGAAAAAACATTTCTATAATCATTTATTTTTCCAAGGACCAAAGTAGAAAATATCAATGAACCTACTACAATTTTTTTTAGCATCCTATGTTCTCCTTACATTTTTTGAAATATTGGGCCATCATTATATATTGAAATTTCTATTTCAAACTCTTTTTTCAATAAACTTTCTAACAAGTTTGAAAATATCCATTCACTTTCAAAATGACCTATATCAATCAAAGTAAAATTCTCTTCTCTTGCATCCATAGCTTCATGATATTTTATATCTCCTGTAATTAGAACTTGTGCTCCTAATTTTTTAGCTTTTCTCCAATAAGACGCCCCTGCCCCACTGACTAAAGAGATCTTTTTAATCTCTCTTTCTTCTTTTGATCTCACTACATTTATACTATTTAAATTTAACTTTTCTTTCAATAAATTTGATAAATTTTCTATACTCAAACTTTCATCTAATTTATAAACTCTTCCAATTCCATACTCTCTTCCGTTACTTTCCATTGGATCAAGTATTTTTCCATTTTTCATTCCTAATATATTCTCACCTAAAAAATCATTTAATCCTGATTTTCCTGAATCTAAATTTGTATGCATTGAATATACTGAAATTCCATTTTCTATTAATTTTATTATTTTTCGCCCTGTTAAAGTATCATTAGTTATCTTTTTCAAAGATGTAAAGATTAGTGGATGATGCGTTATTATTAGATTTGCACCTGCTTCAATTGCTTTATCAATAACACTCTCTGTTAAATCTAATGATAATAAAATACCTGTTATTTTCGAATCCCTTTTTCCTACTAATAATCCTACATTATCCCAATCTTCAGCTAGAGAAGTTGGAAATTTCTCTTCTAAAAAACTTATAATTTTACTTAGCTTCATATCTTTAAACTTCTTCCTCCTCCTAAAGATATTTTTGTTAGAGCTTCTTCAAATAACTGCTCACCTTCTCCTCTTTTTAAATCTAATAGATTTTCAATTTCGAATAGTGATTCTCTTTTCTCTCCAATTAATCCATAATATCTTTTTAAAATCTCCTCTTCCAAATGAGATATTTTTTTAAGAACAGAATTATAATCAAGCTTCTCAACTTCATTTATTTTCTCTTCTATTATTTCTGATTTTTCTTCTAAAGGTATCTCATCAATATCCTCTTCCTCTAACTCCGCTACAATTTCATGCTCTATTAACTCCTCTTTTCTTTTTGAGAAGTATCCTTTATACATATACTTTTCTGTCTCTACTTTTTCATCTACAAATAGTAACATCTCTCTTCTAGCCCATAACTTGATATACTCTAAAATATCTCCATTTGATGGTCTATACTCTTCTAAAGCTTTTATTGCTCCAATATTTCCCTCTTGAATTAAATCTAAATAATCAATTCCAGCTATTAAATAATCAAAAGCTATGTTTGCAACTTCTCTTAAATTACTCTCTATTAATTTATGAGCACTTTCCTCTTCATCTAAAGTTTCTAAAACAGTTCCTAACTCCTCTCTTGAAAGAGGTTGAATATAAGATATCTCCTCTAAATATTCTCCAACAATTCCTTCTACTACATAACTATTTTCTTCTACTTTCTCTTCTTTTCTTATATCTACAGTTTCTAATTCTAATTTTAAGTTTGAATTCTCTTTTAAAAATTTTACAAAGTCCTTATCATCAATACAGTTTTCTAATATCTCTTTTTCAAATGCTTTTATTTTCATAGTGTTCCCCTTTTTTTTAGTTAATAATAAAATGGGGGATAGTCTCCCCCACATTGTCTTATACTTTAAAATCTTCTAGTTTCTTTCTTCTACTTGGATGTCTTAATTTTCTAAGTGCTTTAACCTCTATTTGTCTGATTCTCTCTCTTGTTACTTTAAATATTTTTCCAACCTCTTCTAGAGTTTTTGGTGCACCATCATTTAATCCGTATCTAAAGATTAAAACTTGCTCTTCTCTGCTACTTAAAGTTTTTAAAACATCATTTAATTGCTCTCTAAGTAAAGTTCTATTTGTTAATTCATATGGATTTTGCATTTTATTATCTTCTACGAAATCTCCTAATTCACTATCCTCTTCACTTCCAACTGGAGTTTCTAAAGATATTGGATCTTGGTTCATCTCTTGAATACTTTTAATTTTTTCAACTTCCATTCCTAATCTATCAGCTAAAACTTCTGGAGTAGCATCTTTTCCTGTTTCTTGAAGGTATATTCTAGCTTCTTTTTTTATTTTATTAATAGTTTCTATCATATGAACTGGTATACGAATTGTTCTTCCTTGGTCAGCTATTGCTCTTGTAATAGCTTGTCTTATCCACCAAGTAGCATATGTAGAGAATTTATATCCTTTACTATATTCAAACTTTTCTACCGCTTTCATTAACCCTATATTTCCTTCTTGAATTAAATCTAATAACTTTAAACCTCTATTTGTATGTTTTTTAGCTATACTTACAACTAGTCTAAGGTTTGCTTCAATAAGTTGTTGTTGAGAGTATTCATCCCCCTCTAAAGCTGCTTTCGCATACCCTAACTCCTCTTCATGAGTTAATAGTGGAATCTGTCCGATCTCTCTTAAATACATCTTTATAGGCTCGTCTACTTCCATCTCACCAGTTATACTAAATAGGTCATCATTTACTAAATCATCTTCAGTTACCTCTTCAATTTCATCTGGATTAAAATCAAAATCATCTGAATACTCAGTAGTCTTTTCCTCTTCATCCTCATCTTCATCTAATTCAACAACAGGTCTTTTTAATAGTGGAGTTATAACTTTTTTTGCATCTTTTCTACCATCGTCTTTTCTCTTAATATTTTCCTGTTTCTTTACTTCTTCTTGGGAAATGATTTTTATTCCCTGTTCTGTCATTCCATTTATTAAAAACTCTATTCTTTCTGGCGGGAAATCTGCACTTAATTGGCTATTAATCTCTTCATAGCTTATTACTTTATTTTCCATTGCCTTTCTTAATAAAGCTAAAACCTTTTCATTTTTTATAAACTCCTTCATTAGTTGAAGCCTCCTCTATTGAATAAAATTATCTTTCAAAATTTTAAGCATTGATACCCTTAAATTCCTCATACAATGCACGAAGGTCATTGAACTCAATATTTTGTTTCAATTTATCCTCTATTTTCTTTAGCCTAATATGTTTTAATAAGTTAGTTCTCTCTTTTAATGCTTCTTTTAATTCTAAAATAAACCATGACATAAAAATAATTTGAAATCCTTTTTCTATATCCAATTTATTTGAGTAATCATCTATAGAAAGTAGTGATATATTTACTAGCTCTTTCTCTTCATCTTGGCTTAAATTTCCTGTTAATATTATATCTTTTATTATATTAGAGCTTTTCTCTTGATTTTCTTTTAAAAACTCTATATATTGAAATATTTTTTTCCCTAAACTACTCTTAATCTCTTTATTCCTAAAATCTTCAATGTACTCATTTTGAGAAAGAACTAATGCTAATGTCAACTTCTCTAGATTATATAGTCCTTTTTCGTCTAAATCCTTACTTTCCTCTTTTTTTTCGTAAGTATTTTTTATTCTTTTTTTATTATTTGTTATTAAAATAGATTTTAGTACATCTAATTCAATATTTAATGATTTACCTAATTTATCAATATATAAACTTCTTTCTAAATCACTTTCTAAACATTGAAAAAAATCTTTAAATCTATTTATGAAATTTTGTTTTGACATATGATCTTCTAAACTATACTCAGATGAATATCTTAAATAAAGATAATCAAAAGCTTCTAAAGAATCTTTTACAACTTTTAAAAAAGCTTCTTTTCCATATTTCTTTAAGTAATCATCAGGATCTTTTGCATCTTTATATAACAACACTCTTATATTAAATCCTGCTGATTTTAAAATAAGTATAGACCTCTCAGTAGCCTTTTGTCCAGCTTCATCCATATCAAAAGAAAGTATTACATTATTAGTATATTTTTTTAACAGTTGTGCTTGTTCCTCTGTTAAAGCTGTCCCCAATGGTGCTAAAGCTACATCAAAGCCATAAGAATGACTTGATAAGACATCCATATACCCTTCCATTAAAATCGAATAGTTCTTCTTTTTAATATTACTTCCTTTTTGGATAAAACCATATAAGTTTTTTCCTTTTGAGAAAATAGGTGTTTCCTGTGAATTTATATATTTTGGAATATCCTTACTATCTTCTAAAGATCTACCACCAAAAGCTATAATCTTACCTGAAACTGAATATATTGGAAAAATAATCCTATTTCTAAAAGCATCATAAATTCCTTTTTCATTTTCTTTAGCTAATCCTAAATCAAATATCTTCTTTTTTTCAAACCCCTTTTTTATAAGATAATCATAAAGCCCTGTCCATTCATTTGGGGCATATCCTATTTCATTATCTTTTATTAATTTTGGGTTTATTTTTCTTTTAGATAGATATTCTAAAGCATCACGAGCTGTATTTTTAAATATCTCCTCTTTGTAATAGTTGTGAGCCTCTTCCATAATTTCATAATACTCTTTATTTTCATTAACTTTACTATTTCCTACTTTTTTTATTGGAATATTATATTTATTTGCTAACTCTTCTACTGCTTCAACAAAAGATATTTTTTTATACTCTGAATAGAATTTTATAGGATTTCCACCTGCACCGCAAACAAAACATTTACAAATGTTCTTATTTGGACTGACTACAAATGATGGACTGTTATCTTGGTGAAACGGGCACAAACCTTTGAAGTTAGCTCCTGTTTTCTTTAAATCAACAAACTCTCCTACAACCTCTTCAATATGTAATTGTTGTAACAATAAATCAATATCTTCTGATTTATATTTCATCAATATTCTCCTAATCTCTAAGATTTTTTAAGTAAAAAATATTTAAGAGCAAACCGCTCTATCCTAAATTATATTATATTTTTGGTAAATATGCAATTTTTTTTTAAATAAAAAGAAGGATTTCTATAAATCCTTCTCATTTTTTTTAATTTTCTGTATTTTGTGTGCTTAACTCAATCTCTTTTAAAGCTTCTTGAGCCTTTGTATTAATATAATCTGTTTTTACTTGATTTTCAAACTCTTGAAAATCAGCTTTCTTCTCATCTGTTTGTGAATCTTTTTTATAGATTATAAAATCTTTTTGATCTTTAATAAATCCAACATCTCCAACTTTAGAATCATAAATAGCCTTTGCTAACTCTTCATTATATCCTAATCCTGGAATATATCCCTCTTTTGTAATCCCATCTATTTTCTCAGAGAAAACTATATCTTTATCATTTTTTAAATCTTCAAATGTTATTGTTTTATCTGTTAAATCTTTAACAATTTGAGCAATTTGAGTATTTTTTAAAGTTACTGTTTCTTCTGATGGTTCTGGAATAATTAAAATATGGCTTGCTGTAACTGTTTCAGCTTTATCATCTTTCTCTTGTACAAAAATTATATGATATCCAAATTGAGTTTTTACAACTTCTGGATAAACCTTTCCAGGAACTCCTGTAAAAGCTGCATCCTCAAAAGGTTTTACCATATCGCCCTTTTTAAAAGTTCCTAAAGCTCCTCCTGTAGGACCACTTGGCCCATCTGAGAAGTTTTTAGCCATCTCTGCAAAGTTATTTTTATTAACCTTCTTTAAAAGATCTTCAGCTTTTTCTTTTGCTTTTTGATCATCACTTTCTGTTGGCTGAACCTTTAAAATAGCAACATTTGCATCTGCACTCTCTAATGTGTCATAATTTAATTGATTCTCTTCAAAGAACTCTCTTAAATCATTTTGAGTGTAAGTCACTTCTGATTTTAATTTACTATATAATTCTTTTACAGCATTTGCAACTTGTAAATCTAAAGGTAAAACAGAATCTACTTTTATTCCTTTAGCTTCTGATGCCTTTAATAACTTTATCTCTGATTCAACTGATGATTTTGCTAACTCTTTTGCTTGCTCTAAATCACCTTTAGTCATTACTAATGTATTTAAAAGTCTCTTATCAAATTCAACGTTGCTTACTTTAACTCCATCAAATTCAAACTCTTCTTTTTCTACATAAGCATCGAAATTTTTATCTAAATCCTCTAACTTCATTTTTGCTCTAGCTTCAGACATATTTTTTGCATATGCTTCAGCTCCTTTTTGCATTTTTAAAGCTTGTTCTATTTGAGTTTTAACCTCTTCTAATGGTTTCCCTTGGAACATTGAATATTTATAATCAGCATAATACTCATCAATCTCTTCAGAAGTTACTTGTACTCCTTGAGTTATAGCTTCTGCAGTTTTTTGTAGTATTAAATTTTCTCTAATCTCATTTTCTAAAGTTTTTGTAGTGTATCCTTGACTTAAAAGGGCACTTTTAAACTGCTCTTTATCAGGGAAAGCTGCTTTTATTTGATCCATTTGAGCGCTCACTTCTGATCCTGAAACTTTTACCTTTAGTTTATCAGCCATCTCTAATAAAAGATTTCTGTTGATTAACTCATTAAAAGCAATTGTATTCATTAACTCTGAATCTATATTAGTTCCTAAATATCTTTTATAATTCTCAGACATTATAGCCATAGATCTATGTGCTTCTACCATTGTAACTTTTTTACCATTTAGTTTAAAAGCTAGTTGTGTATTTGCAGAACTACTTCTAAATGACATTGCATAACCTGCTATCAAACTTATTAAAAAGAATATTGTTATTACCCAGATAACTGGTTTCATATTTTTTCTAAACTTTCTAATTGCCATTTTTAACCCCTCCGAAGAATTTTGTAAGTATTATTTTGTATCTAATCCATATTTTCTGATTTTTTCATAAAGAGTTGTTCTTCCAATTCCTAAAAGCTTAGATGTCTCTTGCTTATTCCATCTTGTCTTTTGTAATGCCATTGCAATTACTACTTTTTCAACCTCATCTAAAGCATATATCTCTTGCTCTAATATATTTTTTAAAGGTCCTACTCCAATAACAGTTTTATTTTCAACTGTATCAGATTTCATTTTTATTTCTAACGGTAAATCTTCTACATCAATATTTCTATCGTTACATAAAATTACCATTCTTTCAATCATATTTTTTAACTCTCTTATATTTCCTGGATATGAGTATTCCATTAAATACTTCATAGCATCTCCTGAAATAACTGGTATCTCTCTTCTTAAATCTTTTACAATTTTATTTAAGAAATAGTTTGCTAACATAGGAATATCATCTTTTCTATCTCTTAAAGGTGCAACTTCAATTGGGAAAGCAGTTAATCTATGGTATAAATCTTTTCTGAATTTACCTTTTTCTGTTTCCTCTTTTAAATCTTTATTAGTAGATACTATAAATCTAACATCTACTCTTCTTGATTTGTTTCCTCCAACTCTTCTAAACTCTCCATACTCAATAACTCTAAGAACTTTTGATTGAGCTTTTAAATCCATTGCTGATATTTCATCAAGGAATACAGTTCCACCATCTGCTTCTTCTAAAATTCCTTTTTTACTTGTAGTCGCTCCTAAGAACGCTCCTCTTTCATAACCAAATAACTCTCTTTCAATTAAATCTTCTGGTAAAGAAGCACATGAAATTGTTATATAGTTTTCTTTTCTTCTATCACTCTTTTTAAATATCTCTTTAGCGATTAACTCTTTTCCAACTCCATTTTCTCCTGTTATTAAAACAGTTAAATCACTCTCTGCTACTTTTTCAATTAAGTTCTTTACCTCTTTAATTCTTGTAGACTGTCCAATTATTTCATTTTCATCTTCTGTATCAGAAAGCTTCTCTTCTAACTTTCTCTTTTCTTTTACTATTTCTAAGCTTCTTAAAGCTGGTATCATTATTCTATTCATCTCTTTAACATCTACTGGCTTTAATAAATAGTTGTAAATATCCGCTTCTTTCATCTCTTGAATTAAAGTTTCATTTTCCTCATCAAGTAGTCCTATTACTACAAAATCCTTACCTATTCCATTTAACTTTCTTTTAGCCTCTGAAAAATTAAACCATGTTAAATACTCATCTAATAAAACTACGTCAAAATCACTCTCTCTTAACATATCTAGAGCATCTAATAAGTTATTAAATGTTATTATTTCATAAACTTCTGATAAAGCTTTTCTTACTTGTTTTAATGTTTCTTTTCTTTCTGAAACTACTAATATTGATTTTTTCATTCTTTTCCTCCTACTTTCTATTTTCGATAACAATGTATTATAATTGATATTTTGTTATTTTTCAAGACTTTTTTAAAAAATTCTGTTCTAGATTATTTCAAAGAGTTTCACTCTAAACATTAGTTCAAATTTCCCCTCTTTTTTCCTTTTTATTTTATTATATTTTCTAGGTTAAAGATTTTTTTTATCTAGATTAATTTAACATAGACTTTAAAAATAGATTATAAAACATTTCAATCTCTCTAGTTATGTCAATAGTCGCATATTTTTCAACCATTCTTTTATAACTATCTTCATCTACTACTTCTATTCCTGTTTGAGTTATTAAATATAATAAAAGAGTTGTTAATGATGAGCTTAACATTGTTCTAATTTTCTCTATTTCACTTCTGTACTCCTCTTTTATATGCTCTCTATTATTATTTAAAAATTCACTAAATATAATATCTCTCTTCATATAATCATCATATGTTAGATTTATCTCTCCATTTTCATAAATTTTAGCAAATAAAAACAGATTATATCTATCATCTTTTAAAGTTAATCTTCTTCTAACAATCATTTTTAATTTTTCTTCGAAAGGAACATCTAAATCTCCAACTTCTTTTAAAAACTCTTTTCTACTTATAACTGAATTATCCATTATTTCTAATAATAATTCTTCTTTACTCTTAAAATAGTAATAGAACCCACCTTTTGCCATTCCTAAAACATTGGCTATATCCTCTATCTTTGTATTTCTAATTCCATTAGCTGCAAATAAAATAGTTGCTATTCTCTTTATACGATCTCTTTTTGTCACACAATCACATCCTTATTTTTAATTAAAATTTAAAAATATTAAATATATCGTTAGCTGTTGCAAATATAATTAGCCCAAATAACATAATCATACCAATTGTATGAAATCTTTCTTCAAGTTTCTTATCAACTTTTATTCCAATTAATTCTAATATAACAAATATAATTCTTCCACCATCTAAAGCTGGAAAAGGTAATAAGTTGAATATCCCTACATTTATTGATAATATTGCAAGTAACCAAATTAAGATTCCAGAGCTACCACTTTTACTTGCATCTCCTACAACTTTAACTATTCCAACAGGACCACTAATATCTTTAGCTTTTACCTTCCCTGTTACAAGCATTTTAACTCCACCTAATGTATCTTCAAATACACCTACAAATATTTTAAAAGATTGCTTTATTCCCTCTCCAAAACCATATTTTTCAAATTTGTATTCAGGAATTATTCCCATAATCGCTGGCTTTTCTTCACTTATTTTAGTCAATGGAACTACTACATCTAAAGTTTTTCCATCTCTTTCTATAACTACGTCTAAAGTATCTCTCTTTTTAGAATCTTTTGCTATTGTTTCACCTATCTCAGACCATGTAGTTATTTTTGTTCCATCTATCTCTTTTATAATATCGTTTTCTTTTAAAACTGTTGATGCTTTTGCCTCTTTTATTACATTTCCTACTATTGGATTGGTATTTTGAATAGCTTTTCCACTAACAAATGTTGCTCCTAGTATCACTGATAAAGCCAATATAAAATTCATGAATACACCAGCAAATAAAACTACAAATCTTGCAAATGGCGACTTACTGTTAAATCCATTTTCAACTTTACTTTCAACTTCCATTCCATCAATATTAACAAATCCACCTACTGGTATTATTCTAATAGAATATAAAGTTTTCCCAGTATAATAGGAATATAACTCAGGCCCCATACCTATTGCAAATTCAGAAACAGGCATTTTAAAAAATCTTGCCGCTAAAAAATGACCCAACTCATGTATAAAAATTATCACTCCTAGTAATAATAGTGCTATTATTATATCCATCTTTCCTCCTGTTATAAGATTCTATTTACGAGTTCAAACACTTCATTTGAAATCTCTTCTATTGTTTTTAACCTATCATTTTCGACGCATTTGATCTCTTTCCAAGAGTATTTTTTTGATATTTCACACGCATTCTCATGAGATTTTTTTAAATATTCAACATTTTTTTCATGAATATCTTTTTTATCCTCTCCAGTTATTTTATTTTTTCTTTCAGCCATTAATTTTTGAGCAGTTTCTGTTGGCATATTTAAGAAAATAACTAAATCTGGTCTTGGTATTCCCATTTTATTATATTCTAAATCCTCTAACCAAGATAAATACATCTCTTTTTCTTGAGGGTTACCTATTTTAGATGCTTGGTGAACCATATTTGATGTTGTGTATCTATCTGTTATGATTATTCCACCATCATTATAAAAATTTCCCCAATCAGTTTTATAAGATGCATACCTATCTATTGCATACATTGTTGAAGCAGGGTATGGATTTACTTTCTCTGCATCAGTTCCAAATTCTCCAGCTAAATACATTTTTACTGGAGCACATGCTGGACTCTCATAATTTGGAAAAGATATTTTTCTTATCTTACTTATTTTTTCTGATAATTTCTCAAACAACATTGCTGTTTGTGTTTCTTTTCCACTTGAATCTGTTCCCTCTATAACTATAAGCCTTCCTTTTTTAATCTCTTGCATAATTATCATAAACCCACTTTCTAGTTTCTTTGTCTACATTTTTTATTATTTCTAACGAATCTATCTCTTTAACTTTATGAAGTTCCATAGCTTTTTCTATTATCTCATATATTTCTAAAAATTTTATTTGACCTTTTAAAAATAGCTCTACTGCAACCTCATTTGCCGAGTTAAAAACACAAGGCATTGTTTTTCCTATTTTTCCAGCTTGAAAAGCTAACTGTACTCCCTTAAATACTTCATTATCAACTTGACTAAAAGTAAGCTCTCTCAAACTTTTTAAACTTAATCTTTCTAGCTCACCACTACTCTCCCTTTCAGGATATGTAAATGCGTATTGAATAGGTAGCTTCATATCAGGGGCTCCTATTTGAGCTATTATAGAGTTATCTACAAACTCTACCATTGAATGAATTATACTTTGAGGATGCACTAGAACCTCAATATTTTCATAATCTACTCCAAATAGCATATGAGCCTCTATTACTTCTAATCCTTTATTAACTAAAGTTGACGAATCAATTGTTATTTTTTTACCCATAGACCAGTTAGGATGTTTTAAAGCTTCTTCAACTGTTACATCTTTTAATTCTTCCAAAGTTTTCCCTCTAAAAGTTCCACCACTAGCTGTAATAATTAAATTTTTCACCTCTTCTTTTTTACTTCCTTGCATGCTTTGGAATAAAGCTGAATGCTCACTATCAACAGGAATTATCTCAGCTTTCGGATATTCTTTTAAAAGCTTGTTTATGTAATCTCCTGCAGCTACCATAGTTTCTTTGTTTGCTAGGGCAACTCTTTTTTCTTTTTTTATCGCTTCTACTGTAGCCTCAATTCCAACAGCTCCACTTATTGCTGTTAAAACTATGTCAGCTTCTTCTAAAGCTCCCATAAGTTTTAATCCTTCGTCTCCAAAATATATTATTTTTTCTGGATATAATCTCTTTAAAATTTCAGCATTTTTTTCAGATCCAATACAAAGGTATTTTGGATTAAATTTCTCTATTTGCTCTTTAAATAACTCTAAATTTGAATACGCAGACATTCCTATAACCTTGAATTTCTCTTTTTTTACCTCTATAACTTTTAATGCGTTTGTTCCAATACTTCCTGTAGAACCCAATATAGTTATACTTTTCATACTTCCTCTCCTCAAATTCTTTATATTTCTCTTCTAAAAAAATGGTAGCTTTTTAAGCTACCCTTTTCTCTAAATAAATTTTAATAAATAATATACAATTGGTACAACAAATAGCATACTATCAAAACGATCTAGTATTCCACCATGTTCTCCTAGTAATTTTCCTGAATCTTTTACTTTAAACTCCCTTTTAAACATAGACTCACCTAAATCACCTATTTGAGCTACAATACTAATTAAGAATCCAAATAATAAAACTACTATTGTACTGACATCAGTTCCAAAAATATTAAAATATCTGTTTATCAAGTAAATCGTTCCCATTGTAAAAACTATACCACCAATAGAACCTTCTATAGATTTCTTTGGACTAATTGAACTAAATCCTTGTTTAAATATTTTTCTACCTATTCCCATTCCTACAAAGTATGCAAATGAATCACATACCCATACTAAGATCTGAATTGTTAATAACCATTTCCCACCATTTGGAAGATAGTTCATTAATAACAGATGTGTGAACAATCCTGAAATATAAACAACTCCAAGCAGCGTAATTCCAATATCCCTACTAGAATTTTCAACCTTATTTTGTAAAACTTTTTTTCCTATTAAAGCTATTGTTAATAGCGTTATAGGCATAAGTATAAGTGTTGAATTATCTACATTTGTGAAATATATTATATTTGGTATAGCTAATCCAGCTATATAACCTAGATTTACATCTGGTTTCTTCCCACCAATTTCTGCCATTTTATAAAATTCAAACAATCCGACTAATATAACAAAGTTTACAAACAATAATAGTAAAAATCCCCCTTTTAACAATACTGTTACTAAAAGTGGTATTCCTATTAAAGCTACTAATATCCTATTTAACATCTATTTTACTCCTCCAAAACGCCTATCTCTTTTTTGATAACTCTCTATAGCCTTTATTAACTCATCTTTATTAAAATCTGGCCAATAAGTATCTGTTACATATATTTCAGAATAGGCTATCTGCCATAATAAAAAATTAGAAATTCTCATCTCTCCACTTGTTCTTATTAGTAACTCTGGATCTGGTAACTGATTGTATAAATATTTTTCTACAGTTTCCTCAGTTATCTCTTTTTCATTATTTTTTACAATCTCTTTTATAGCATCAACTAGTTCAGCTCTACCTCCATAGTTAAAAGCTATATTCAATGTTATCCCTGTATTTCCTTTTGTCGCCTCTTCTAACTTACTAATTTCCACAAGAAGATCCTTACTAACTCCCTCTTTTCTTCCAGAAACTAAAAATTTAACATTATTTTTCATCAATAATTTTTTTTCATTTTTTAAATAAGTTTTGAAAAGAAACATTAAAGTATCCACTTCTTCCTTTGCTCTTTTCCAATTTTCTGTTGAAAAAGCATAAACTGTTAAATATTTTATACCTAACTCTCCACAAGAAGTTAATATTTTTCTTAAAGTATCTGCTCCAGCTTTATGTCCATATGTTCTAGGCATTCCCTTTTCTTTTGCCCAACGTCCATTCCCGTCCATAATTATTGCTATATGATTTGGTACTCTTAAACTCATTATTTCTCTCCTCTCAATAAATCACTAAATTTTACCATATTTAGAACATTTTTTCCATAAAAAAAATGGTCCCTAAGTGAACAAAAGAGGTAGCTTTTATGCTACCTCCCTTTACTTTTTATATAATCTATTAACTTTTATGAACTCTGCTACCTCTTTTGGTACCATATTCTCTATGGATTCTTTACTTAAAATAGCTTCTCTTACTCTTGTTGAGGAAAAATTTAAAAATGGATTTTTCACTTGTAAAAGATTTGAATCTTTTAATAAAGTACTATATCCTCGCCTTTGAAGAACAACTACCTTAGCTAATTTTAAAATCTCTTTATAATTTTTCCATTTATGAAAATATGCTCCCGAATCTTCACCAATAACTTCATAATACTCATTGTTTGGATATTTTTCAATAATTTTTAATAATGTATCATACGTAAACGAAACCTCTTTTGATTCTACTTCTATATCTGAAACCTCTATTTTTTCTTCGTTTTTAAATGCTATTTCACACATTTTTAATCTCATGTTTGCATCTTCTAATATATTTTTTCTATGAGAAGGAGTTCCTACAGGTATAACAATAAGTTTATCCAATTTTAAATAATCTATAATAAACTTTGCCATATATACGTGACCATTATGGATAGGATTAAAACTTCCTCCATATATTCCTATTTTCATTTTTAGCCAATCTCCGCAATAGCTTCAATTAAACACTCTGTAGTGGTACTTTCTAAAATACTTTCTCTAATTTTTTTATCTCTAAAAATTTTAGCTAATAACGAAAGCAGCTCTAAATATTTTTTACTTTCACCTTTTGGTGCTCCAACCAAAATTACTATTTTAACTTTTTCACCATCTAATGAATCAAAATCTACAGGTCTTTTTAGTAATGCAACTGATACTACAATATCTCTTACTACTTCTGTTCTTGCATGAGGAATTGCAACTCCCATTCCAATTCCCGTAGTTCCCACATTCTCTCTTTCTAAAACCTCTCTATAAAATATATCCTTATCAGAAATCAAATCGCTATTTTCAACCATATTAGATACCATTATTTTTAATATTTCATTTTTTGAAACAGATTTATTATCTATAATGTTAATCATTTTTATATTAAAATAATTTAACACCTATTGCCCCCTTTAAAACTTTATGCTATTTAAAATTTCATCATCAATTTGCCAGTGAGTTATTTTATTTTGATTTTTAACTCCATTTAGTAACATAGCTCTATATTTTTTTTCATTCTTATAAGTATAACTTTCTAATACTTTTTTATATGCTAACAATGATATATTTTCAGAAATTTCAGTAATCTCACTTTCACTTTCTATAGCGTTTTCTAATTGACTTAAATCATATCTTTGTTTTGTAAAATAGCTAATAATAAGATAACCTATCTCATCTATCCACCCTATATTTTCTATAATCTCTTTCATAGCTAAAGCCATTAAAGGTTTGTAAAAACTTATATTATCCATAAGAGATAGATTAAATATAGTTTTTATAAACTCCTCTTTATCTTTTAAAGCTAGCTCTTTTCCATATTTTTTAGAGAACTCTAACTCACCTTTTATCACTAGCTTCATAAAATTTTCTTTTAATCTATCAACAGATATATTTGATAATCTCTCTATTTTTTTCTCTTTAATTCTCTCTATTTTGTTGCTCTCTTCTTTTAAAACTCTTTCAAAAATCTCATCATTTTCACAAAACACCATTAAAGGAATTGAAAAATTCATCTCTTTTCTCTTAACTACCCCATCACAATCGATAGTTAAGTAGGCTCTTTTGTCAAGAGTATCCGCATTTTCAATTACTTTTGCTACTCTTTTTTCTATTCTATTTTTCATTTATTTCACCAAATCCTTTTAAACTATTATCTTCTAACATTGTAAACTCTATTTTAAGAACAAATAAATTGTCCATCTCTAATCCCTTTGGAAGCTTCACTAAATCTTTTTCTGTTGTTATTATAAAATCTGCATCCATCGCTTTAGCTCTTTTTTTTATAACATCAAAGTCTTTCTCTTTAAAATCATGATGGTCCATAAAATCTACTCTTTCTATGTACTCTGGATTTAAAGAAATCACTGTCTTTTCAAAATTAAGTGGATTTGCAAGGCCTGAAAAAAGAAGTACTCTTTTTCCTGCTACCCAAAATAAGGGTTTTGCATTTCCTTTTATATCACATAACGAAGTCACTCCATGTTTAGCAACTGAAACTGACTTCTTAAATTTCACTTTTAAAAATCTTTTTAATGTCACTAAATCACTTTCAGATATTAGATCTGATTTTGTTATTATAAACTCGCTTGCTCTCTCTCCACCTTTTTGAAAGTCCTCTCTTAAAGTCCCTTTAGGCAATAACGCACCCCATCCAAAAGGATTTGTTGCATCAATCAGTATAATATCTCTATTTCTCTTTAGTTTTCTATGTTGAAAACCATCATCTAATATTATTGTGTCTACTCCAAACTTTTCCACTGCTAATTTACAAGCCTCGTATCTATTTCTTCCTACTATAACAGGCATCTTTAAATTTAAAGCATGGATATAAGGTTCGTCTCCACTCTCTTTAGATGTAACTAATATTTTTTTTCCATCACTTACTACTAATGGATCAATCTTTCTTTTCCCTCTATATCCTCTTGATACTATAGCAACTTTCCTTCCCATTTTTAGAAGTTTTTTTGCAAAGAATTGAACTGCTGGAGTTTTACCAGTACCTCCAACAGTTATATTCCCTATACATAAAATATCAACATCTGGTATCTCATTTATTTTAAGATACCTTTTATCGTAAAGCCAATTTCGTATTGAGGTTATTAAAAAATATATATACGATAAAAGTCTCATTTTTTCCTCTCTTTACTAAATTTTTACTTGAACTAATTTAGAAATTCCTATTTTTTTATTCATTGTTACTCCATATAGAGAATCTGATGCCTTCATAGTTTCTTTATTATGAGTTATTAAAATAAATTGAGATCTATCAGTAAATTCTTTTAATTTTCCAATTAATTTTCTAGTATTTTTTTCATCAAGAGCAGCCTCAATTTCATCTAAGAATGTAAATGGACTAGGTTTATACATAAATATTGCCATTATAAATGCTATTGCAACCATTGACTTTTCTCCACCAGAAAGTAGCGAAAGGGCTTGTCTTTTTTTATTTTTATACTTTACTGATATTTCAACACCACAATTTTGGAAATCATCTCCATTATGAAGTGATAATTTCCCTTCTGAGTTATCTAATGTTTCTATACACATCTCATTAAAGTTTTTATTTATCTCCTCATAAGCCTCATAGAATTTTTCTTCAATTGTTTGGTCAATCTCCTTTATTAAAAGAGATAAACTTCTCTCTCCTTTTACTAAATCCTCTCTTTGAAGATCAATAAATTTATATTTATTATCTAACTCCTTAAACTCCTCAATTGAAAGTAAATTTACAGATTCAAAACCTCTTAATTTTAATTCTAACTCTCTTACCTTTGTTCTTGAAACTTTTATATCCTCCTCTTTTAGAGAATATTCTTCGACTTCTAGTAACTCTTCTAATTGAATTAAAATCTCTTCAATCTCTCTAGAAATTCTCTCCTTTCTTTCTAACTCTCTATTTAAAATCTCTTTCTCTTTGAATAAAGTTGTTTCAATTTCTCTTGAATTTTTTATCATATCTTTTGATTTTTCTTCTAGAATATGATCCTCTTTTTTCATATCTTTTAGTTCTTGGTTTTCATTTTCAAATTTTATATTTTTATTTTTTATATCTTCTGCTATAGTATGAGCCTTTTCTTCTAATTTTTCAAGTTCTTTTTTTATTTCTGTTAAAATATTTAATATTTTATTTTTTTTATCCTGCTGTTCTCTTTGCTCATCTTTTTCTTTTTCTTCTTCTTTTTCAATTTGAATAAATCTATCTTTACTATTTAAATACAGTATTCTTATATCTGAGAATCTATTTCTTAAAGTATTTATCTCAGTATTTAAAATTTGAATTGCTGAATTTTCATTATCCAATTCATTTTTTAAATCTAAAACTATTTTTTCAGTTATCTCTTTTTCACTTTGAGAATTCTCTACTCTTTTAGCATACTCTTTACTGTAGTTTTCCTCTTCTTGAATCTCTATATCTACTACTCTTTTTTCTTTTTCTAATTTTTCACTTCTTGATTTTAAATCTAAATATAACTCCTCTGCTATCTTAGATTGTTTTCTTAAACTATCCTCTAAGGCATCAATTCCGCCTATTTCATCCTCATACTTTTCAAGCTTTTTACTCATAACTTGAATTTTTTCATTCCAATCCTTTAATTTAGATGAAATCTCCCTTGTACTATCCTCTAAAGTTTTAATCTCTTTCTTTCTTTCAAAAATCTGAGTTACAATGGAGTTTGAATTTTCTCCGCCAGTTATTCTTCCTCTAGAACTTAAAAGCTCACCAGAAAGAGTTACTATATTTCCACTGTAGCTATTCTCTTTTAATATTTTCAAAGCAACATCTGCCTCTGTTACAACTAAAATATTTCCCAATAGCATATCTAATACTTTGCTATATTTTTTATCTACAGTTACTAAATCTGATGCTCTTCCTACAACACCCTCTTTTTTAGGAATATCTTTTATTGAACCAACTTTAATTGTATCTAAAGCTAAAAATGAAGCTCTTCCAGCCTTCTTTTCTTTTAAAACCTCTATTCCTTTTTTAGCTACTTCACTCGTTGTTACAACTATATCTTGTAAATTCCCTGGTATCGCTGCTTCTATTGCCTTTTGATAGTTCTCTGGAACTGTTATCAGTGATATTACAGCACCTTCTACTCCTGATATTTTAGCATTTAAAACCTCTTTTACTCCCTTATAAAACCCTTCATTACTTTCTTGAACTCTATAAAGAGCTTGAAGTTTAGCTGAGGCTCTTTTTTCTTCAAATTCAGCATTTCTTACTAGCTCTGCAGCCTTATTCATATCTCTACTTAAATCACTGATATCTTGCTCTAACTTTATCTGTCTCTCTTCTGTTTCTTTCAGTTCTTTTTGTTTTAGCTCTTTATTTTTTAATGCTTTTTCTAGTTCTTTTGAATTTTCTTCTATTTTTTTATCGAATCCCTCTTTCTCCTCTTTCAAAGATGAAATCTTGAATTCACTACCTTTCATTCTTCTTGTAGAACTTTCAATTTCGTTTAAAAGTTTTAACTTTTCAACTTCTAAATCCATTATTTTTCTCTTTTTTAACTCAACACTAATCTCTTTATCTCTCTTATTTGTCTCTTTTTCTTCAATAGCTTTTTCAAACTCTTTATTTTTTGTTTCAATATCTAAAACTCTTTCTTTTACTCTCTCTTTTTCCTCTTTTAATTTTTCTAATATTTGTTCTTTAGATTCTACAGTTCTTTCTACTAAAACTATCTCTTCCTCTTTTTGTTTTAACTCTCTTGTATAAGATGTCATTCTTTCTCTAACTCTTATCTCTTCTTTTTCTAATGCTTCAATCTCAGATCTTAACGATGTATTACTTTCTGAAAAATTTTCTATTTTAGAATATAACTCTTTTCTTCTATTTTCAATTGAGTTAAGTTCTATCTCTAATTTTTTTAATTCCTCTTCTAACGTTGACGTTATTGTTACTAATCTTTCTTGCTCTTTTTCCCCTGATTTTAATATTTCATCTTTAGAGTTTAAATCAAATGTTAAAACTCCTTTTTGTAAAATATTTTTCTCATCTTTTAAGGTTAAATATTCAACTGCTTTTTTAGATTGCTTTTCAACTCTTGCTCTATTTTCACCAATTTCATTTAAAACCAGTTCTATTTTCTCAAGTTCATTTTGAACTTTTTCTAATCTTTTTTCAGATTCCATTTTTTTCTGTTGAAACTTCTTTACTCCTGCAGCTTCCTCTATTATACTTTTTATCTCTTTATTTGAAGATGAAATTATTCTTTCTACTTTTCCTTGTCCTATTACAGAGTAAGCACTTTTTCCAACACCAGTATCTAAAAACAACTCGCCTATGTCCTTTAATCTAACTTTTTTATCATTGATTAAATAATCATTATCTCCATTTTGAGACATCTTTCTTGTAATTTTTATACTATCAGCTTCAATTGGAAAAAAGTTATCTCTATTATCTATAAAAAGAGAAACTTCTGCATAATTTGCAGGTTTTTTTCCCTCTCCACCAGAAAATATAATATCTTTACTCTCTTTAGCTCTTATATTTTTATAGGACTGCTCTCCTAAAACCCATAATATTCCATCTAATATATTTGACTTTCCACTTCCATTTGGTCCAACGATAGAGGTTATTCCCCCATCAAAATCTATTCTTATTCTTTCACCGAAAGACTTAAATCCATAAATTTCCACACCTTTTAAGTACATCTTATCTCCCTAATAACTTTTCTCTTAAAAAAAGCTAACCCATTTAGGTTAGCCTATATTTAATATTTTATCAATTCCATTTTTTAAAGCTTCTAAAGCTTTTGCTCTATGGCTAATTTGATTTTTTATTTCAGGCATCTCAGCAAATGTTTTATCATACTCTGGTAAATAAAAATGAGGATCGTATCCAAAGCCATCTTTTCCTCTAGCTTCGTCTATAATTACTCCCTCTATTTCACCTCTAAAAGAGTGATACTCTCCATTTGGTTTTCCTAAAGTTATCACAGTTACAAATTTTGCTTTTCTATTTTCTATCCCTTGTAAATTCTCTATTAGCTTTTTATTGTTTGCTGCATCATTTCCATCTTCTCCAGCGTATCTAGCAGAGTAAACTCCAGGCTCATCATTTAAAGCTTCAACACAAAGACCAGAATCATCTGAAATTGTGATCATATTTGTAAATTTTGCTATCTCTAATGCCTTCTTTTTTGAGTTTTCTTCAAAAGTATCTCCATCTTCTATAACCTCAGGAATTTCTATTCCATCTTTTATAGAAAGTATCTCAAAATCTAATCCAGATAAAATTTTTGACATCTCATCTATTTTTTTCTTATTTCCTGTGGCTAAAAATATTTTCATTACTTAGAAAACTCCTCCTCTATCTCTTTTCTTTGAATATCTATTAATTCATAGATCCCTTTTTCAGCTAAATCTAATAATTCATTTAACTCTTTTCTTGAGAAAGTCGCCTCTTCTCCAGTTCCCTGAATCTCTACAAACTCCCCTTTATCATTCATAATTACGTTCATATCTACTTCTGCTTCTGAATCTTCAGTATACATTAAATCAAGCACTGGAGTTCCTTTTACAGTTCCTACAGATATAGCTGCAATGTTAGCAATAATTGGATTTTCTGTTAACAATCCTTTTTCCATAAGTCTTCTCATAGCCATTTCTAAAGCTATAAATCCACCTGTGATTGATGTAGTTCTTGTTCCACCATCTGCTTGAATTACATCACAATCGATAGTTATTGTTCTCTCTCCTAATTTCTCAAGGTCAATACAAGCTCTTAAAGCTCTTCCTATAAGTCTTTGAATCTCCATTGTTCTTCCACCAAGTTTTCCTTTAGCAGCTTCTCTTTGGTTTCTCTCTCCTGTTGCTCTTGGTAACATTGAATATTCCGCTGTTATCCATCCTTTACCCTGATTTTTTAAAAAAGGTGGTACCTTCTCTACAACTGTTGCAGTACAAATAACTTTTGTATTCCCAATTTCTATTAAAACACACCCTTCAGCGTACATAGTGTAGTTTCTAG
This sequence comes from Cetobacterium sp., assembly GCF_051653945.1. Taxonomy (GTDB): domain Bacteria; phylum Fusobacteriota; class Fusobacteriia; order Fusobacteriales; family Fusobacteriaceae; genus Cetobacterium_A. Next base: position 43,631 of record NZ_JBOFXD010000012.1, on the reverse strand, counting down.
TAATTTTTACTTCTCTTTTTTCATTTGTTTTTCTTCCGTCTAATCTTATCATTTCTCTTCCTCTCTATATATACTGTTCTAACTCTTCAAGCTTTTGGTTTTCAATTAGATCTACTGTTTCTATAGGCTCTATTTTTCCAAATTGAATCTCGTAAAGTTTTCTGTATATTCCGTTATTTTCTAGTAATTTTTGATGCGATCCAACCTCTTTTATCTCTCCGTTTTCCATTACAACTATTTTATCTGCATTTATTATTGTAGACAATCTATGAGCTATAACAAAAGTCGTTCTTCCTTTCATCAGAGTATCTAAAGCTTCTTGAACTAATCTTTCTGATTCTGTGTCCAAAGCTGATGTTGCCTCATCAAGTATCATTATACTTGGGTTTTGAATCAACGCTCTAGCTATTGCAAGTCTTTGCTTTTGTCCACCTGATAAAAGAACTCCTCTTTCTCCAACTTCCGTTTCAAATTGATTCGGTAACTCCATTATAAAGTTATACGCATTTGCCATTTTAGCAGCACTTATTATTTCGTCTTTTGAAACATTATCTTTTCCAAAACCAATATTTTCGCCAATAGTTCCACTAAATAAGAAAGTTTCTTGTGGCACTATTCCAATATGGTTTCTATACTTTTGTAGCGATATCTCTCTTATATCGATATCATTTATTTTTATACTTCCTGAAGTTATGTCGTAGTATCTTGGTAATAAATTTACTAAAGTTGTTTTTCCACTTCCACTTTTCCCTACTAAAGCGATCACTTCTCCCGCTTTAACATTTAAGTTAAAGTTTTTCAATACTTTTTCATCTCCATCATCATACTTGAAATCAACATTATTAAAATCAATTTTCTCTATAATTTCAGGTACTTCTTTAACCTCTTCACCTATATGATCTGGCTCTAACTTTACATCTAAAATTTCAATTACTCTATCTGCAGATGGTAAAGCTTCTTGTAACTCACTATTTCTTTTGATTAAAGTCTTTAGCGGTTGTTGCATAAGTCCTATTGCAGTTATAAAAGATATTAAATCTCCTGGTGTCATAGTTTCAGCAACTATTATTTGATAACCACCATACCCCGCTACTAATAAAATCATTATTGTTGCTAAAATCTCATTTATAGGAGATATCTTAGCTTTTATTTTTGTTGTTTTATATATTTTATCAAACTCTTCTTGAGTTACATCCATATATTTATCGATAATTTTATCGCTTCTATTGAAACCTTTTATAACTGATATTCCAGATAAAGCTTCTTGAACAAAAGCAGTTACATCTCCAACTGTATCTTGTCTTATTCTTCCTGACTTTCTAATTTTCTTTGTATATTTTTTTACCATAGAAAGTATTGCTGGTAAAACAGTTAGTGATATCAATGCTAATACAAAGTCAACTTGAAACATTCTAAATAAAAGAGCAACAACAGTTACAAACTCTTTCAACATATCAAACAGCATAAATCCTATTCTTCCAAGAGTTGTTGAATCTCCTGAAAGTCTAGCCATTAAATCTCCTAGCTTATTTTGTTTAAAATATGCTATTGGTAATCTTTGTAGATGTGAAAATACATCTATTTTGATATCTCTTCTTATTTTTTCTGTTATGTATCCTGATGAAATATCTGCAAAATAGTTTGTTATAACTTTCAAAATAGTAGATGCAAAAATAGCTCCAATAACAATCATCATCATTTTTGCATTTTTCTTTACTAAAACATCATCTATTAAATATTTACTTAACCACGCTGGTACTGCACTCATTAAAGATGTTACAGTCGATAATGAAATTACTCCTAGCATAGCAGTCTTATATTTCAAACTATATTTCAAGAAAGTTTTTAAAGATTTATTTTTAAAAAACCCCATTATTTTCCTATCTAATTCATTAATTTTTTCCATTTTATTTTCCTTTCAATAAAAATTCAGCATATCTTTTTGTAATATCTACTCCAGAAAGCTTCTCTCTTATTCGTTGAATTTTTTCTTGAACAGAGTCTAAATTTTCTAAAACAGTTTTCATATTTTTTTCTATTTCCACAGAGTTACATTTCTTTTGTAATAACTCTGGAAAAACCTCTTCATTTAGAGTTAAATTTGGTAAAGATATAAAACCAACTTTTAAAATATATTTAGCTATTACATAATTTATGAAATTAGTTTTATAGACTACTATTGTTGGAATCCCTAGTAAAGCTAATTCCAAAGTAACTGTTCCTGATGCAGCTATAGCAATTTTACTTTCTTTAACACTTTTATTTAAAGATATATCATAACATATTTCTAAATTATCTAAATCTGTTAAATTTTGATCAATCCACTCTAAATGCTCTTTTGAAGAAAGTTTTAGAAGATATTTTTCATTTGAATTCTTTTTTACAAGATTTATAAAATCAGGCATTAAAGATTTTATCTCTTGCTTTCTACTACCTGGAAGTAGTAAAATTTTATCCCCAGTTCTATCTATCTTTTCATACCTCTCTGTAAATGGATTACCATAATATATCGCATTTACATTATGCTTCTTATAAAAATCAACTTCCCAAGGAAAAATAACCATAATATGGTCAGCTAATTTTAATTTGTCAATTCTATTTTCTCCCCAAATCCAAAGTTTTGGAGGAATATAATAAAATACTTCAATGTCTTCAATCTCTTTTTTAAGTAATTCTAAAAACTTCAGATTAAATCCACCATAATCTACCATAATAACTTTTTTTATATTTTCTTTTTTTATAAAATTAAGATACTCTTCAGCTTTATTTTTTAAATAACTATATTTCTTTATCGCTTCAGTAAATCCCATAATTGCTAATTCGTCGATATCTTGTATTATGTTAACTCCTACATTTTTAGAGTGCTTACCAGCCACTCCATAAAACTCTACATTTTTATCTAACTCTTTAGCCTCCTTGACCAAATAAGATAGGTGTAAATCTCCTGACACCTCTCCTGTAGAAACAAATATTTTCATATTTTCACTCCAATAATAAAGATATTATTTTTTTCAGCTAATTCTATACAATCTTTCATATCTAAAAATAACATCTTATTTGCTTCAGCTACAATTCCTTTAGCTTTTATTTGTATAGCTCTTTTTACTGTTTCTAGTCCTACCGCTGGTATATCAACTCTCATATCTTGCTGAGGTCTTGCCATTTTTATAATTATGCACTCTTCCCCTGCATACTCTCCAGCTCTTTCTATTGTTTTATCGGTTCCTTCTATTCCTTCTAAGGCTACCACTGAAGAATCTTTACAAACAACTGTTTGTCCTGCATCTATTTCACTCAGTACTTTAGCCGCTTCAATCCCTATGTTTATTGTCTTTTTATCCTCTTGAGAAGGTATATTTTTAGTATAACACCTCTCTTTAAACATCATATCTCCTAATAAATGATTTTGAGGTAATACTTTTATCTTATTTAATCTTAAAAATGATATTACACCAAATAATAAAGTCTCATCTTTTTTATCTGGTAATTTTTCCATTAATTTTTCTCCAAAATAATCTAATTTCATCTCTTGAAATAAAATTGATTTTTCTACTTTTCCAAGCATTACCACTTCTTTTATATCATTTAGTAATAAGTATTTTGTTATCTCTCCTATTTCTCCTATATTGAAGCTTTTATAATTTTTATGTTTTTTTATATCCTCTTCAATTGTACTAAAAAGTCCTATTAAGTATACCTCTATCCCTTTAGCTTCCGCTTCTTTAAGGAAATATAGAGGTAACTTTCCGTTACCTACTATTATTCCAACTTTTTTCATTATCTTGTAATCCCCCTGTTACTAGTTTTTATAAACTCTACAAGATACTTTATATTCTTATCTTCAGGAAATTCGCTTTCAAGCTCGACCAAAGCATCTTTTAATGGATTTCCATTTCTAAATATAATTCTATATGCTTTTTTTAAATTTGAACGATCCTCTTCTGTAAATCCTTTTCTTCTAAGTCCAACAGTATTTAATCCTCTTATTACAGCTTTATTTCCTTCTGCCATAACAAATGGACAAATATCTTGATTTATTGCACTCCCTCCACCAGTCATAGAATAAGAACCAACTCTACAGAATTGATGAACAGGTGTTAATCCTCCAATTATAGCAAAATCGTCAACAGTTACGTGCCCTGCTAAAGTAACTCCATTTGCTAGTATACAGTTATCTCCCACTATTACATCATGAGCCACATGAACATATGCCATTAATAAATTATTGCTTCCAACTCTTGTTTCCCATCTATCATCTGTTCCTCTGTGAATTGTTACAAACTCTCTAATACTGTTATTATCTCCAATTATAGTTTTTGTTGGCTCACCTTTATACTTTAAATCCTGTGAAGCTTTACCAATAGAAACAAAAGAATAGATTGTGTTATTTTCTCCTATTTCAGTTATTCCCTCAACTACAACATGAGATTGTAATACTGTATTTTTTCCTATCTTTACGTCTTTTCCCACTATACAGAAAGGACCTATCTTTACTCCCTCTTCCAGTATTGCTCCATCCTCAACTATAGCAGTGCTATGAATTTCAGTCACTATTTTTCACCCTACTCTCTATTTTTCCATAATAGTAAATGTAAATGATGCTTCAGTCACCACTTTACCATCTACTTTTGCTACACCTGTAGCTTTTACTATGTTTCTTCTTAATTTATCAACTTGTACCTCGTATATTAATTGATCTCCTGGTCTAACTGGAGCTTTAAACTTTACATTTTCAATTGCAGCAAAATACGGTACTTTCCCTTCTGTATCATCTAAAACTAAAACTCCTAAGCACTGTGCCATTCCTTCTACTACTAAAACTCCTGGCATAATTGGATGTCCTGGAAAGTGTCCATTAAAAAACTCTTCATTTACAGTTACATTTTTTAATCCCCTTATTTTTTGCGCCTCTTTATCCATTTCTAAAACTCTATCAACTAATAAAAACGGATATCTGTGTGGTATTCTTTTCATTATTTCCATAACATCTAACATATCTTTTCCTCCTGCTTTTTAAGTAATTTTGCAAATTCTATATCTAAAGCATGGCCTGCTTTGATAGCTATTATATGCCCTTTTATAGGTCTATTTAATACTTTTAAATCACCTATTAAATCTAAAATTTTATGTCTTACAAACTCATCCTCAAATCTTAGACCACTTGGATTTAAAACTCCATCTTTTTTTACAACAATAGCATTATCCAATGTTCCACCTAAAGCTAAATTATTTTTCTTTAAATAATCTATTTCATAATCAAATCCAAAAGTTCTTGCATTTGCTATTTCATTTTTATAAGATTCTACATCTAAAACAACTTCTAACATCTGGCTTTTTAAGAATGTATGATCAAATTTGATAGTATAAGTTATTTTATATCCATCATATGGTAACGCTACTATATGTTTATCCCCTACAGTTAAATTTATTGGTGTTTTTATTTCAATCTCTTCAACCTCTTCTTCTAACTCTTGGACTCCAGCATTTTCAATAACTTCTAGGAAAACTCTTGCACTTCCATCTCCAATAGGAAGTTCATTTCCATCTAGCTCAACAATTAAATCTGTTATTCCAGCTATATAAAGAGCTGATAAAAAATGCTCAATTGTGTAAACTGCTGCTCCAAACTCATTTTTTAGGTTTGTTCCCCTAGTCAGATCAAATGTATTTTCTATATCCATAGAGATTACATTTTTACCACTCTCTAAATCTACTCTTTTAAAGACTATTCCACCATTTTTAGTCGGAATTAATTTCATTTTTATCTCTTCACCTTTGTGAAGACCAATCCCATTATATTGAATTTCTTTATTAAGAGTTTTTCTCTTCATAAACTTTCTCTCCTTTTAACCTATGCTTTAGTTAAAAATTTTGTTGCTAAAGCCAAAGCTATATCTTTTTTCCCATCTACAAATTGTACGCCTAATTTTTTTTCTGATATTTCAACTACTTTTCCTAATCCAAACTTTGTATGAATAACTTTCTCTCCCATAGCAAAAGGAGAATTTGAAATATTTTTCATCTTTTTTAAATCTTCTGCAGTTATAATATTTTTATAACCTGTTATTTTTTTATCATTTGTAGAGAGTTTTGATTTTGGTAATAGATCTTGAACTTTCTCTACTTTATCTAAAACTTCTACAGGAAGTTCCTCTATAAATCTTGATTTTATCTTTGTTAAAAACTCACCATAAACAAATCTACTTTTTGCATATGTCAGGTATAATTTCTCCTCTGCTCTAGTAATTGCAACATAGCAAAGTCTTCTCTCTTCCTCTAATTCCTCTGGGTTGAAAAGCACTTTCTTTGAACCAGGGAAAATATCATCTTCTACTCCAGTTAAGAAAACAACAGGAAACTCTAATCCTTTAGAGTTATGGATTGTCATTAATTTTATATAATCCGACTCCCCTTCCAAATCATCTGTTGCACTAACAAGAGATATATTCTCTAAATATTCTCTCAATGTTAAAAAGTCCACCGTTTTTTCCAACTCTACTATAGAGTTTTTTAATTCCTCTACGTTTTCTACTCTTCCCTCAGCTTCTGCACCATATGTTGAATTTAAATAAGAGAAATATCCTACTCTTCTTATTAATTCATCAAATACCTCACTTACATTTCCTTCATGACTTAACTCTATTAAGTCATTTAAAATTGTATATAACTCATCTAAAGCTATTTTTACACCTGAAGTTAAACCTGGTATCTCCATTCCTTTTCCAAGAGCTTCAAACATTGAGATATTTGCTTCATTTGCATAATCCCTTATTTTTTCTATACTTTTATCCCCTATTTTTCTCTTAGGAACATTTATTATTCTATTTAAGTTAATTGCATCTTGAGGATTATTTATCACTGTTAAATATGCTACTATATCTTTTATCTCAGCTCTTTGATAGAATTGCATTCCACCAAAAACCTTATATGGAATATTATATTTTAATAACCCCTCTTCAAAAAGTCTAGACTGAGCATTTGTTCTATAAAGAATTGTAAACTCTCTGTAACTTTTTCCCAGATTTTTTCTTTTTACAATCTCTTCAATTATATAATTTACTTCCTCTCTTCCATCTAGGCACTCTTTTATAGTAATTAGCTCTCCTTGAGGTTTTTTAGTCCATAAATTTTTATCTTTCGCCGTTTTATTATTCTTTATCACTTCATTTGCTGCTGTCAAAATTGCAGATGTTGAACGATAATTCTCTTCAAGTTTAACAACTAAAGCATCTTTATAATCCTTCTCAAAATCTAATATATTTTTTATATTAGCACCTCTAAATCCATATATACTCTGATTCTCATCCCCAACTACGCATATATTTCTATATTTCGCTGCTATTTTAGTAATTATATTATACTGAATATTGTTTGTATCCTGATACTCATCAACCATTATATATTGAAATTTTTCTTGAAGTTTTTCTAAAACCTCTGGAATATCTAATAGTTTATGAAGATTAACCAAAATATCTGAAAAATCCATTCCATTATTTTCTTTTAAAGTTCCGTTATATCTTCTATAACACTCTAATATTATTTTGTAATTAGAATCAAATCTATTTTCTTTTTCGTAATCAGATACACTCACACTATTTTCTTTTAGTTTTGATATAATTGAAACTACAGCTCCCTCTGTTAATGATTTATCATTAACAACAAGCTCTTTCATAATTCCTCTTATAACTCTTTTTTGGTCATCTGTATCATATATTGTAAAATTAGCATTATAACCTAATTTATCTCCATATACCCTTAATAATCTTACACCAAAAGAGTGAAAAGTCGATATCATAGCTTTATGTGCATCTTCTCCAATTAAAAGTTCAACTCTTTCTCTCATCTCTTTAGCCGCTTTGTTTGTAAACGTAACTGCTAAAATTTTATAAGGGGAGATTCCCTTTTCATTTATCATATGTGCAATTCTATATGTGATGGTTCTTGTTTTTCCAGATCCCGCTCCTGCTAATATTAAAAGTGGTCCTTCAATTTTTTTAGCTGCTTCTCTTTGTTTTTCATTTAATTTATCTAATATACTCATAATTACTCCTTTAAAATTATACCATATAATTATATTACTATTCAAATAAAATACCCGATTTTCCAATAGTTTTTTTGGATTTTATCGGGTATCATAATCAATTATTTTTTATTCAACGTCTTCTTTTGATCTCTCTGTAAAAAATTTTGTTAAATTAACTAGTATATAGTAGCAAGTAACTATAAACATGCTGTATTTCAACGTCACTAAAACTAAGACAACAAATGGTATTGTTAGTTTTTTAGGAACAAACCCAAATACTTTATCGGGTGTTTTAAATGGTATTGTACTTACCATTAAAATTGCGGCTAATAGTGTTAATCCTACAAAAACTTCTATTGAGAATAGATTCATTCCGAAATTTGTTTTCACTACCTCAACAAATAATAAGTATGAACACACAACTGATGCTCCTGAAGGAATTGGCATACCACTAAAGTCATCTTTTTCACTTGATGCTGTTGTTACTATATTAAACTTAACTAATCTCATAACTCCACATAGTGCATATATAAACGATATTGGAATAACAAAAGACTTCATCGTGTCTACGCTTTTTAAAGATTCAACTACTCCAAAATATTCTGGATTTTTTAAAACTGAATAAACCAATATACCTGGTGCTAATCCAAAAGATATTGCATCACAGAAAGAGTCGAACTCCTTTCCAAATTCACTAAATGCATCTAGTTTTCTCGCTGTTTTTCCATCTAAACCATCGCATACCATAGCTAATATTATAAACCAAATAGCTTTTGAGAAATCCCCCGCTATGGAAGCTGTAATACTTAGATATCCTAAAAACATATTCGCTGCTGTAATTGCATTAGGTGCAATATACTTTCTTTCTACCATTTTTAATCATCTCCCTGTTTTTACAAATCTATTTGATTTTATCATATATATGATATAAAATCAATATATCTATACTTTTCAAAATAATCTGGTGAAAGCGAGCAATATATGAATAAAAAATATTTTTTTAACCTCTTTCCAAATGAAGATGAGTTTCTAATAGCTTCTATTTGGGAGGATTTATCGTTATGTTTAGAAATTGATTATCCTGTTTATGGTTCTATTTTTTTACCTCCACAAATTTGGACAAAACTGCATGACGTTTGTGATTCAATTAATTTAGATGTACATACTTTGGGTTTAACTCCTTACAGTGAAAAACAGTTAGTGATTTTCACACCAAAAAACTTCGATTTTTCACTCTTAGAAGAAGTTGTTACTTATTTTAAAGTTGATGCTTCTAACAAATTTAAAATTTTACAGCATAAAGATTTTTTAGGTACCATTATGGGGCTTGGACTTAAACGAGAAACTTTAGGTGATATTATCGTTAAAGATAACATCGGTTATTGTATAGCTACAAATGATATTTTTAGCATTATAAAAAATAATCTTGGGCAAATAAATACTATTCCTATAAAAATTAGTGTCATCAACACTTCTGAAGTTCCTCAATTGGAATTTAAAGAGATTACAGATACTGTTTCATCTTTTAGACTTGATTCTATTATAGCTTCTATTGGAAATTCGTCTAGAAATATTAGTACAAACTTAATCGAAAGTGGAGATGTTTTAATTAACTATAATACTGAGAAAAGTAAAAATAAAACAGTTAATATTGGTTCAGTAATTACAATTAGAAAAAAAGGAAAATTTATTTTAGAAAAAAACTTAGGCGAAAATAAAAAAGGAAAATTTAAAATTCTTATAAAACAATACATTTAGGGAGGGGCTTTATGAAAACTGTTAAGACTGTTGATGCTACTGGTATGATTTTATGTCACGATATCACAAAAATTGTTCCTGGAGAATTTAAAGGGGTAGCATTTAAAAAAGGTCATATTATACAAACAGAGGATATTCCAGAACTTTTAAAACTTGGAAAAGACAATCTTTACGTATGGGAACATCAAGAGGGAACTTTACATGAAAATGATGCTGCTATTAGGATAAAAGAGCACATTGCTGGTAAAGGTTTAGATTTCTCAACAATAAAAGAGGGTAAAATAGATTTTATTGCAAACATTGATGGACTATTAAAAGTTGATGTAACTGAATTATTAAAAATAAATAGCCTAGGAGAAATTATTGTATCTACTTTACATAACAATACACCTATAAAAAAGGGAACAAAAGTAGCTGGAACAAGAGTTATTCCTCTAGTTATCAATGAAGATAAAATCGTAGAGATGGAAAATATTTCAAAAGAAAACATTATTAAAATTTTACCAATTAAACCGAAAAAAATAGCTATCATAACCACTGGAAATGAGGTTTTCTATGGCAGAATTCAAGATAAATTTGGTCCTATTCTAACTAAAAAAGTTGAAGAGTATGGATGTGAAGTTATTTATCACACATTTTCTTCAGATGAAAAAGAGATGATAAAGGAAAAAATACAAGAAGCACTAGATAGTGAGGCTGAACTTATTCTTTGCACTGGAGGTATGTCTGTAGATCCAGACGATAGAACCCCTCTTGCTATAAGAGAGATGGGGGGAGAGCTAATTACTTATGGTTCCCCTGTTTTACCTGGAGCTATGTTACTTTTAGCTTATCATGGAGATAGAGCTATTTTAGGTTTACCTGGGTGTGTTATGCACTCTAAAAGAACTGCTTTTGACTTGGTTCTACCTAGAATTTTAGCCGATGAAAAAATAACTTTTGAAGATATCGCTTCTTACGGTCATGGGGGACTATGTCTTGACTGTCCAATTTGTACTTTTCCACATTGTTCTTTTGGAAAATAATTAGACAAAATAAAAACACTTCTGTACAGAGATTATCTCTTTGTATAGAAGTGTTTATTTTAATAAAATCTCATTATTTGTGAATATTTCTTTTGTTCATTTGAATTTAATCTCTGAATCTCTTTTTTACTCTCAACTTTATTAGAACCATTTGTAAAATCTGTTATTCCAGCCCACGGCTCTAAACAAATAAATTCACTCGAATCTGTACTTGTCCATAAAGTTAATATTGGTAAATTTTCAAATTTAAATTCAACTCCATGAGAGGAGTTTAAATGCTTTATATTTATTTGTTTATTTTCCATTCCTTCAAATACCAATGCATCTTTAGCGAATTTATCTTTCGATAGATTAAACTTCTCACACAGCGTTATCTTCTCTGGAATATCAAATAAAAAAGAGTTATTTCTTTCGTCAATTTTATATAAATTGCACTCTTCTTCTTTTAATTCTAAATAGTAATTCTCAAAAGTTTTATCATTATTATAGTTACAATAAAAAGCTGTATGTCCACCAATATGATAGTACATCTCAACCACATCACCGTTTTTAACTATATAATTATGATGTAAAATATCCTCTATCAATATGTATTCAACTATTAAAGAGAAATTGTAAGGATATCTTTCCTTTGTATATGAATTTGGTTTTAATTGAAACCTTGCTACATTGTCTGTCACTTCTAAAATTTCAAACTCTAAATCCCTAGCAAACCCATGTTTCGTCATCGGAAGAGTAACTCTTTCATTTTTTCCTAAAGGATAATCTATTTCACCATTTAGAATATTTCCTATAAAAGGAAATAGATTAGGAGCACTTTTTTTAAAACTTCCTTCACTTCCTGGCCAAATATATTCTATTCCATTCTCTTTATTTATAACACTTTTCAATTCTGCACCAAATTTATTAATTTCTACAGTTAACTTTTTATTCTCTATCTTTACCATGAGAATTATCCCCCTATTTTAAATTAGTATTGTACTAAATTTGGAAATTGAGAATCTAAAATTTCATCCATTTGAGCTGTAAATTCAGCATTTTCCTCATTTTTTAAGAACTCTTCTACATCTCCTGTAATCTCAATTCTTTCAATGATATCTCCTTGCTTTACTGAATCTACAACTTTTTGGTCATCTTCAGATACAACTTCACCAAAAATTGTATGCTTATAGTTTAACCAAGGTGTCTCAACATGAGTTATAAAGAATTGTGATCCATTTGTCTCTGGTCCAGCATTAGCCATTGCTAATATTCCTTTTTTATCAAAAACTACTCCCTCTTTAAACTCATCTATAAATTGGTACCCTGGTCCACCTGTTCCTGTTCCTGTTGGATCTCCACCTTGAACCATAAAGTCTTCAATTACTCTATGGAATTTAATACCGTTATAGTATCCTCTCATTGCTAAGTGTGCAAAGTTTAATACTGTTACTGGTGCTACTTCTGGGAAAAGAACTAAGTTAATATCTCCTCTTGGTGTAACTATTTTAGCGTTTAATTTTACTTCTTTCATATTTCTTACCTCCATATTTTTTCCTATTACAACTCTTGGTTTTGCAAACATCTTTTTCGAAAGAAAAAAGACAATAAATACTGCCAATAAAATTAAAATCTGTTTGAATCCCTTTTCCATTCTTACTAGTCCTCCATTTTAAAAGCTTCTTTATATGTTTCTAAAAGTTCCTCTTCTGAAACAACCCCGTAAATTTCATAAGGCCATTTAGATTCTAACTTCTTTTTTAATTGATTGATATCTTTTTCAACAACTAAGTACTTATCCTCTGTATCTCTAAGTTTTTCTCTCACTGGTTGCAGCTTATAAATTATATCAAATTGTTCCTCTTCTTGTATAGTATCTTTTAATAAGTTTTCTAAATTTTGTTCTTCTGTTGCTAGTTGATTGTATCTATTAAGTATTTTATCCTTTTTGTCCAGCAATCTATTCAAATTATATTTAAAAAATCTTTTTACAACTATAGCTCCTGATTTATCTTTTAGTTCTTCTCTCTTTTTTAAAGTTTCTTGAATTTTTTCAAGCGGTAATCTATTTTTTTCTCTTATCTCTTCTACCATCTCTTTAAAAGAGTTGAACTCCTCTTCATTCATTTTGTCCACTTTCATCTCTAAAAGTGCTCCATATATTTTTTCATATGGTAATAAAACCTTTTCAGTTAAAATTTCTTCACCTGAAATATCTCCCATTTCTCTTAACTTATCCAATTGAGTAGAAGTAATTTTTAAAACTGTTAAAACTACTTCTTGAGCATAACTTATAAAATCTTCCTTTTTCATTATTCTCTCTCCTTTTTTTTCATAGATTTCCCAGCTAAAACTCCAGTGGAACATGCTGCTTGAATATTATATCCACCTGTATCTCCATCAATATCTAAAAGTTCTCCAACTAAATAAAGACCTTGGATTTTTTTAGACTCCATAGTTTTAGCGTTTACCTCATCTAAAGAGACTCCTCCTCTTGTTACCATAGCCATTTCAAAACTTCCAACTTTTGTTATTTCCATTCTATTCGAAGTTAACAATCTTACTAGACTCTCTCTTTTCTCTTTTGAAAGTTCTGCTATTTTTAATTCTTCGCTTATCTCCAAAACAGATAATATAGTTTTTATAAATCTTTCAGGTAAAAAATAATAAGATAAAACTTTCTTTATAGTTTTTTTACCATCTTTATTCATCTCTTCAATTATCTCTTTATTTAGAACATCATACTCTTTTCCAATATAATTAATCTCTAGCTGACTTTCACTTTCAACAAATCTAGAGTTATCCAATATTCCAGGACCACTAAAATTCGTGTGTGTCAACAACACAGCTCCTTTTTTCTCTATAACTTTTTTATTTTCTTTCCAAATAGTTATTTTAACATTTTGAAAACTTATTCCAGAAAGTTCTTGAAAAAAATAATCTCTCACATATATAGGAGTTAGTGCTGGTTTTGGGGGTATAATTTTATGCCCTAGCTCCTTAGCCATTACATATCCATCTCCCGTTGTTCCAACCCCAGGATAAGATTTCCCACCTGTTGCTAGAACTAGATTGTCACACTTATATAATCCTTTATCTGTAAAAATTGAAAATATTTCTAAGTTTTTTTGAATACTTTCTATTTTTATTCCCTCTACTATTTTAATACCTAAATTTACCATCTTTCTCTTTAAAAGGTCTACCACATCCAAAGAACTAAATGTTTCAGGAAAATATTTTCCAGTTTCTTCTACTAATACTAAAGGTAATCCATTTTCTTTAAAAAATGTTTTTAACATCTCTGGCGAGTATTTATTTAAAGCCTCTTTTAAAAATTTCCCATTTTGACCATATTTATCAGAAAAATCTTTAGGTTTTCCAGTATGAGTTAGGTTACATTTTCCACTCCCTGCTACCAATATTTTATTTCCAATACGTCTATTTTTTTCTAAAAGAGCTACTTTAAATCCTCTTTCTGCTGCTGTAATAGCTGTAAAAATCCCTCCTGGTCCTCCTCCAACTACTATTAAATCAAACCCATCCATTATCTAGCTCCGTAATATTGATAATAGTGACACTTTATTCCACCATTATATAACTTTCTATTTTTTGTAGCTTTTTTTCCAAAAACTTTTTCAAAATTTTCAAAAGATGTTATTATGTAATAAGACCATTTTGGGAATCTCATTTGGAAAATATCTCCCATAAGACCATACAATCTTTCTACAGCATCATCATCTAATAAACGATCTCCATACGGAGGATTCGTCACTATACATCCTTTTTCTGCCATTGTCTCTAACTCAAGAAAATTCATACATTTAAATTCGATCTCTTCATCTACTCCAGCTTTTAAAGCATTTGATTTTGCTACTTCCACAGTCTCAGAATCAATGTCTGAAGCATATATTTTTACCTCTTTCTCATAATCCTCTCTTGAGAAAGCTTCATCTCTTAAATCAACCCATAAATTTTCAGGTATTATATCCCACTTTTCAGATGCAAAATTTCTATTTACTCCTGGAGCTACATTTCTTGCTATCATAGCCGCTTCAATTGCTATAGTTCCCGTTCCACACATTGGATCTAATAGTGGTCTTTCTCCACCTTTCCAACGACTTAATAAAACTAAGGCTGCTGCCATTGTCTCTTTTAAAGGTGCTTCATTTATTAGATTTCTATAACCTCTTTTGTGTAGCCCCTCTCCACTCGTATCAATCATAATTAAAAACATGTCATTATGAGCTTGTATTTTTACTCTATAAAGACCTCCAGTTTCTACAAGTCTTTCTGTTTGATACGCCACTTTAAGTCTTTCAACTATAGCTTTTTTGACTATTTTTTGAATATCAGATTTTGAAAAAAGCTTACACTTTACCGAACTTACCCAACTTATTGGAAACTCTCCATCTATTGAAATTATATTTTCCCAAGGTAATCTTTTTATATTTTCAAATAGATTATCAAAAGTTAATGTTTTAAACTCTGCCATTTTTATAAAAACTCTGTCTGCACATCTTAAATGTAGATTAGCTTCTACAATATCCTTTTCATCTCCATCAAATTCAACTCTACCATTAAACGTTTCAATATTTTCAAACCCTAACTCTTTACACTCATCTTTAACAACACTCTCTAATCCCATTGTTGCCGAGGCTATTAATCTATACTTCTTACTCATCTATTCACTCCTTTTTTTTAAACACTCTAAATATATAAATTTTATAATTACAAATACTGGTACTCCTAAAAACATTCCTAAAGGTCCAAAGAAACTTCCACAGACCATTACTGCTACAATAGTCCAAAAACTACTCATTCCAACAGATTCTTCCATTATTTTTGGTCCAATTATAAATCCATCTACAGCTTGTCCTACTCCGATAGCTATAAAAAGATATACTACTTTTAATGGAGCTGCTAATAATATCAAAAATGTTGCTATTGTTCCAGCCACTATTGATCCCACATATGGAATCATATTTCCTATCCCTACCATAACTCCACTTAAAAGAGCATATGGTACTTTTGCTATAAAAAGAACTAAAAACACTAAAAAACCTACAACTGCAGATGTTAATATTCTTCCTAAAATATATTTTAAAAATACATCATTTACTTTTCTAACAAAATCTACACCATATTTTGCATTTGATTTTGTAGTAAAAAGTAAAAAAATATTTTCTAAAAACTCCATAAAATACTCTTTACTATACATTAAATAAAGAGAGATAAAAACTCCAATAAAAAAGTTAATTACTCCCATTAAACTTCTTAAAACTCCAGCTCCTAATCCAAATGCTAAATTTTTAAAATTCCCTAAATTAGTTCTTGTAAATTTTATTAAATTATTTTCTATCTCTTTAGGATCAAAAAACAACAAATCTTTTTCTTTTAAAAAATCTATCAAATGCTCAGTGTTAGAACTTAAACTTGTTAACATCGTTGGAAACTTATCAATTAAATCGGTTACACTGTTTATTATATTTGGAACTATAATTAAAACTAATTCTATTATAACAAGAAAAACTATCATTAAGCTTATTCCAATTGCCCACGACCTTCTCATCTTTACTTTGTTTTCAAATATCTTTACAAGAGGACTTACTAATATAGCTATAAAAACAGCATATATAAATGGTGTTATAGAACTTACCATCTGCCCTGCAATGGAGTTGAAGGCTTCATTATATTGAAAAAAAGTTTGAATTAAAATCAGTAATAATCCCACTATAAATAAATGTAGATATCCTTTTTTCATTACTTTACTCCTTTCTTTATTATTTTATTACAAAATCTACATCATCTGATCTTTCATTGGTTTTCCCAACAACTTTAATTATCAATCGATCTGGAACTCCAATTATAACCTCACCTGGTTGCTCTATCCATCCTTGTTTCACGTTTAACTTTAAGGGGGAATTTGAGGTTGTAACCCTTATTCTTTTATCTTTTATTTTTATATTTACTCCACCTATATCAGTTGGAACAAAAATATCTTTCTCTTCTATTTGTAATGGATATACATACTTCAACTGATTATTTACATAAACTTCTGCACTTGCCGCATCTGAGGCTTTAAATTTCGTTATTTGAAATCCTAGTATAGAAAATATACTAACCAGTATTAAATAAATTATTATATCTCCTTTTCTAAAATATTTTTTTTGATTTTTCACAGATACACCTACTTAGCTTTTCCTATTTTTTCACCCATGTATATTTTAGTTTCCAATCCTTTGCTACTATTTTCTAAAAGGTCTTTGTCAAACTCTACCTTATCTTTTTGAAAAAGTAATACACACGACGATCCACCAAAGAAAAAGTATCCCTTCTCATCACCTTTTTTTACTAAAGTATTTGGCTTATACGTTTGCTTTATTCCACCAACCATCGTAGCTCCAATCTCACTTAAAACTACCTCACCAAACTTTTCAGTTTTTAAAATTGAAATTTCTCTTTTATTTTCACAATAAACCCTAAAGTTCTTTTTTATTGCATATGGCGACACCGAATAATAGTATCCATCTATTAGTTTAGATTCACCTACTATTCCTTCTGCTGGAAAATGAAATCTATGATAATCTACTGGTGCAAGTCTTATAATTACCATTGTTCCACCTTGGAATTTTTTAGCTTCCTCTTTATCCATTAAAAACTCTTCTAAAGTAAATTCATCTCCCTTTAAAAAAAACTTTGTTGTTTCTTTTAAATTATTAAAAATCAGTATTTTTCCATCTGCAGGGGAAACTAATACATTTTCATCTACAGATATTTCTCTTGCTCCCTCTTTTAGCTCTCTTATAAAAAAATCATTAAAAGATGTAAACTCTTCAACTCTTTTTTTTGACTCATTCATATTTATAGAATTTTCTTCTACGAAAGGCTTTATTTTTTCTATAGATGATTTTTCAGACATCTTTTTTCCATAATAATCTGTTAAAAATTTTTTTCTAACAACTAAATTTAGAGGTAATTTTCCTAAGGGATTATAATATAAAAACTTTAAAAATCCTTCTCCAGGTGGAATTTCTGTTTTTATCTCCCCAGTTTCCCTCTCAATATAATTAATTTTATCAAAATTCATACGCTTACTCCTTTTATATATTAATTTTTTATTGTATAATGATTATAGTAAAACTTATGGAGGTCAAAATGAAAAAAATAGCATTAATCGCTCACGACAACATGAAACCAGAAATGGTTAGCTTTGCGAAAAAATATGAGCACATCTTGGCAAAATACCCTCTTGTTTCAACTGGTACAACTGGACTTAGAATTATGGAAGCAACTAATTTACAAATTCACCGCTTCAAATCAGGACCTATAGGTGGCGATCAACAAATTGGTGCCGAAGTAGCTACTGATAATATCGCAGCTGTTTTATTTTTTAGAGATCCTTTAACATCACAGCCACACGAACCCGATATCTCAGCACTTATTAGAGTTTCTGATGTTCATAAAGTTCCAATTGCTACAAATCTAGGTTCTGCTGAATTGCTTATTGTTGGTTTAGATAAATGATTATAATAGGCTGACTTATGTCAGCCTATTTTTAATTTATTTGACTCTTAATCTCTTTAATTAGATTATATTTTAATTCAAGTAAATCTTTTGATAAATCTATTTTATATTGATGTGGATTTTCCAATCTTTTTCTTTCTTCAGATATTCTATTTAAAGAATCAAGATAATAATCTCTTGAATTTAAGACATCCATAAGCTGAGAACTTTCTTCCATTACAACACCATTTTTTACAAATTCACGTGTTATCTTTTTATATGTGTATTCTCCCTTTTTTAATAGGCTTGATTTAAATTCATACTTTTCATCTCTGATTAATAAGTCCTCCCCTTTTAATAACTTTTCTTTATCAGAATCATTATTTACAAGTGTTATTAAATCTGCATATGCAAATCCTTCTTTATCATAAATTCTATATACCTCTTTAAATCCAGGATTTGAAATCTTTATAACATCTTCAGAAAGTTTTATAACAGGGTTATAATCAATTTCAACAATTTTATAAACACCTCCAAAACATGGATTTGACTTACTTACAGCAATTGCATCTCCTACGCCAAATATATCTACACAAGCTCCCTGTTCTTTTAAAGATTTTATCAAAGACTCATTTAAAGAGTTTGTTAAAAATATTTTTGCTTTTTTAAATCCAGCAGAATCTAGCTCTTTTCTACATTTTTTTGATAAATATGCTAAATCTCCTGAGTCAATTCTTATTCCATAATTTCCTTTATAAGAGTCATCTATTCCATTATCTTTAAAGCTTTGAATGGCATTTTTCAAACCTATTCCCAACGTATTATACGTATCTATTAATAATATTAAAGAGTTAGCTTTTCTTTCTCTTCTATGCTTTATAAAAGTATCAAATGCTTTTTTCTCAGCTAAAGCCCCAACACCAAAAGCTTGTATAAATGAGTGAGCCATTGTTCCAACACTCTGAACTCCATATTTATATTCTGTAACTATATTTGAATGCGATAAGCATCCTCCTATTATTGAAGCCTTAGTTCCCGATACTGCACTATCAAATCCATGTGCCCTTCTACTTCCAAAAGAACTTACAGGAATTGGATGTGCTGCTCTTGTTATTCTTGAAGCTTTCGTTGCTATAGCTAATTGCATATTCATCAAATTTAAAATTGGTGTTTCTAAAATTTTAGCTTGAATTAAAGGTGCTTTTATTGAAATTATAGGCTCATTTGGATAAACTATCTCTCCATCTCTCATTGCATAAAGATTTCCTGTAAACTTCATTTTTACTAAATATTCTAATAGATGTTTTTCCTCTATTATTTTAGAAAAATACTCCCTTTTTTCTTCCTCACTAGTTTCATTTAAAATTTCAATTAGTTCGATTACTTCTTGAACTCCCGATACAACAGCAAAACCACCATCTTCAGTTTTTCTAAAATACATATCAAATATAGCTTCTTTTTCTTCCATATTTTCCATTAGAAAAATATCACTTTCTGTGTATTGATACCTATCTGAATTAATAACTTTTGCAAATTCTGTTAAAACTCTTTCTCTCCCCATATTGTACCTCTTCATAAAATATTAGTTTTTAATTTTTCTTAATAATTATATCACTTTTATGATATAATTACCAATAAAAATACAAAAGGAGTTGCTTTATGAGAGCTGTTATACAAAGAGTTAAGCATGCAAGTGTTAGTGTTGATAATCAAATTACGGGAGAGATAGAACAAGGGTTTCTTGTGCTTTTAGGTGTTACTCATACAGATACTGAAAAAGAAGTCGATTGGTTAGCTAAAAAAATAACTGATTTAAGAGTCTTCAATGATTCTGAAGATAAAATGAACTTAGGATTAAAAGATGTAAATGGTGAGCTTTTAATCATCTCTCAATTTACTCTTTATGGAAATTGTATCAAAGGACGTAGGCCTGCATTTATAGATGCTGCTAAACCTGATATGGCAAATGAATTATATGAAAAATTTCTAAAAAAATGTAAAGAACTTGGATTTAAAACTGAAGCAGGTATTTTTGGAGCGGATATGAAAGTGGAGCTTTTAAATGATGGTCCAGTTACTTTAATTATTGATACAAAAGATTGTTCTAAATAAACATTTTGCGGGAGGAGAAAAGTGGATATAAAAGAGATTAAAAAAAATGCAAAGGAAAGAATGAAAGATTTTTGTATATTATGTGCAGAGTGTAACGGTCGATGGTGTGCAGGAAAAGTTCCAGGAATGGGTGGAGCTGTTAGTGGTGGAAGTTTTCAAAGAGCTTATGAAAAATTAAAAGAAGTTAAAATTGCAATGAGAACTTTGCATGGAGTAACTGATCCTAAATTGAAATGTAACTTCTTTGGAGAAGAGTTATCTTTCCCAGCTATGATTGCCCCTATAACTGGAACAAAATTTAATATGGGTGGATATGTTAGCGATGAAGAATACTCTAATGACGTTGTATTTGGAGCTCTTGATGCTGGCACTATAGCTATGATTGGAGATACTGGAGATCCTAACTGTTTTCAAGTAGGAATTGATGCAATAAAAAAAGCAAATGGTAAAGGCATTGCTATAATTAAACCTAGAGAAAATTCTGAAATTATAAAAAGAATAAAATTGGCTGAAGAAGCTGAAGCTATAGCCGTTGGAATTGATGTGGATGGCGCTGGTCTTGTTACAATGAAATTATTTAATCAACCTGTAGGTCCTAAAACTTTAAATGATTTAAAAGAAATTGTTTCATCAACAAAACTTCCTGTCATTATAAAAGGAATTTTAACTGTTGATGAAGCTAGAATATGTGTTGAAGCAGGTGCTTCTGCTATTGTTGTTTCTAATCACGGAGGACGTTGTTTAAATGAAACTTTTGCTCCTGCTGAAGTTTTACAAGAAATATCTCAAGCTGTAGGTAATGATATAGCTATCTTAGCTGATGGAGCTGTGAGAGAGGGAGCAGATATTCTTAAATATCTAGCACTTGGAGCAGATGGAGTTTTAATTGGACGTCCTATAATTTGGGGATCTATTGGAGGTAGGCAAGAAGGAGTTGAGGTTACCCTTGAAACATTCAAAAGCCAACTTTATCAAAGTATGATATTAAGTGGTGCTGATGATGTTAAAAATTCTAAAAATTTTTCTTGCATTTTATACACCAAAAAAGTATAATTTAAATAAAAAAATTTAGGAGGTTTTATCATGGAAAGAAAAGACGTTATTACATTTGGTGGAAGTCCTTTAACATTAATTGGAAAAGAGGTTTTTGTTGGAGATGTTGCACCTAACTTTACTATTACAAAAACTGATTTATCACCTCTTTCTCTAAACGATTTAAAAGGAAAGACTGTAGTTATTTCTGCTATGCCATCTATAGATACACCTGTTTGTGAAATGCAAACTATAAGATTTAATAAAGAAGCTGCAAAATTAGAGGATGTTATCATCTTAACAATCTCTATGGATTTACCTTTTGCTTTAAACAGATTCTGTGGAGCTAAAGATATTAAAAATGCAATAACTACTTCAGACTATAAAGATAGAGAGTTTTCACACAACTATGGACTATATATTAAAGAACTTGGATTAACTTCAAGAGCTGTAATTATTATAGATAAAAATGGTAAAATCGCTTATACTGAGTATTTAAAAGAGATTACTGAAGAGCCTAACTACGACGCTGCTTTAGAAGCTTTAAAAAAATTATAAAAAAAAAGCCTTAAAAGGCTTTTTTTATTTTACAAATAATGTTTCTACTATCTGAACTAAAGAAACGATTATTATACCTACTATAAAATTTAAAGTGTAACTTCTATATCTATTTAGAAGTATATTTATTCCCTTAGAAACCAAAATTAGTCCTATTCCAGTCCCTATAGCAAAAAAACTTAATGGTAATATATTAAAACTTTTAATATACCCTAATATATTGTAATATTCTCCCATTATCATAAGTAATAGAGAACCCGAAATTCCAGGTATCACCATAGCTCCTGCTGCAACTATTCCACACAAAAAAAGTTTTATTCCATACGATAAAGTAAAAATAGACGCTGTCGTTCTTATGACTTCTTCTCCTGCAAGTAGTTTAGTTACATATATAAAAACTCCTGTACACACAACTCCTGCTAAAAAAGCTAAGAAATTATCCTTTTTAAAAAACTTTTCACCCTTTAATATTACTGGAATTGATGGCAGTATCAAAAATAGAAAAACAACTGTTGTTCCTTTAGGATATAGCATATACATTTTAGAAATAACTCCTGCAAATGCTACAATTCCTATTACTGCTCCTAATCCTATTTGAGATAAAAATTTAGCATATTCTATTTTTTTCTCCATTGAGGCTGTTAAAAAATTTCCAACTGCTTCTGTTAATTTATCGTAAATATTTAATACTACTGCTAGTGTTCCTCCAGAAACACCAGGTAAAACATTTGCAACTCCTATTACTATTCCTTTTAAAAAATTTTTAAACATGTACACTCCTAGTATTTATTTTATTATTTTAGCTTTATCAACAAACATATCTTTTATATAAATATCAACACTTTCTACACAAAACTCGTTATAAAATACATCCACAACATCTCCCTCTATATCTTTTAACATTGAGCTATTATATATATTATTTTTTACTCTAACTCCACTATTATATACTTTTCTTTTATACTTATGCAAAAAATATAGAAGCTTATATTTTTCTTCGCTATTTAAACTTTCTATTTTATCATCTTGTATAAATAAATATCTCTTTATAAACATTGAAATTTCTTTTATACTTTTGGGTTTTTCTGCATTAAATTCTTTTAAAATATCTGTGTCTATATATCTAACAAATCTCATTATGTTTTCATCTGCTTCCTCTTGAATCAAACTAATTTTGGTTTGAAAAAATATTGTTCTTAATAAACTCTTGGAAACTCCCAGAATTCGTTCATCTAAAGATATATTTTTAGGATAGGCTCCCTCTATTATAATACTTTCTTGAATAAAATTAAATAGTTTTGTCAATTCTCTTTTTTCTTCCTCAAAAATAAAATTTATAATTTTATAATTTTCTTTATTGTAAAAAATAGTTAAATAAAAAATTTTATTTTTATTATTAAAAAAAGGAATTGGTATAGCTTTTTGTATAATAGCGTATTCATACACCTTAGCTTTTTTTACGGATTTTATTGAATTTTGTTTTATATTCTCATCTAAGTTATTTATTATTCTGAAAAAAGTTGGATAACTTATCATGCTATTATAGGAACTGAGCATATTTTTAGCTTTTTCATATAGCTTAGTTACTGGTAAAGTGTGATATTCTTTATATAAAGCTTTCAAATGCTCCATTACATCTTCATTTACTTTTTTAAAAGTATTCTTATCTGCTCGAGGTTTTTTTACTAATCCTTTTTCTCCCAAACCTTTATATTGACTTACCCACCTTTTTAATGTGGCATAAGAGATTTGAGTTTCTTTTTCTATCTCTCTCAACTTTTTTTCCTTCTTAAAAAAGGGTTCAAGTATCTTATATTTTCTATTTTTTTCATCTTTTTCCATAGATGTTTTACTCCCTTTTAAAATATTTTGTTAAATTATAACACAAATTATGCGTAAAAAAAAGGCTCATTTATTTTGATAATTTTCTTGACTTTTTTCAAAATAAAATGTATTCTTTTAGTGAATTAAATATTCTTTATTATCAATCTTATGGAGGAGTTTTATGAAAATATTTGCTGAAGTTCAAAAAATCGGTAAAGCTTTGATGACACCGGTTGCGATTTTACCAGCTGCTGGTATATTCCTTGCTGCTGGAAATAAGTTAGGTATACCTTTAATGGAACAAGCTGGAGGAATAATTTTTGGTAATTTACCACTTTTATTCGCTGTTGGAGCTGCTATTGGTTTAGTTGGTGGGGACGGTATTGCTGCTCTTGCTGCTATTGTTGCTCTTTTAATTATGAATACTACTATGGGAACACTTACAGATGCTGCTAACGGTATTGCAACTGGAAATCCTGCTTTCGCAGAGGTTTTAGGAATACCTACTCTTCAAACTGGAGTTTTCGGAGGACTTATTGCAGGTGTTATTGCTGCTATTTGTTACAAGAAATTCTATAAGACAGAGTTACCAGCTTTCTTAGGTTTCTTTGCAGGAAAAAGACTTGTTCCAATCATGACTGCTGTTCTTGCTTTCTTAGTTGGTTTAGCTATGCCATATATTTGGCAACCTGTTCAAGCAGGACTTGCTCAGTTATCTTATTTAGCTAATGAAACAAACACTAATATTTCTACACTATTATTCGGAATTACAGAAAGAGCCTTAATCCCATTTGGATTACACCATATTTTCTACGCACCTTTCTGGTATCAATTTGGTGAGTATACAAACAATGCTGGACAAATCGTTAACGGAGATCAAGCTATTTGGTTTGCAATGTTAAAGGATGGAGTTCACTCATTCTCATCAGCTACTTACTCTGGAGCTGGTAAGTTCTTAACTGGTAAATTCCCATTCATGATGTTTGGATTACCTGCTGCTGCTCTTGCAATGTACCATGAAGCAAGAACTGAAAATAAAAAAATGGCTGCTGGAATTTTATTCTCTGCTGCTCTTACTTCTTTCTTAACAGGAATAACTGAACCTTTAGAGTTCTCTTTCTTATTCGTTGCTCCTGTTTTATATGGAATCCACTGTGTTTTTGCTGGATTATCATTTATGTTAATGAATATGTTTGGTGTTAGAATCGGTATGACATTCTCTGGTGGTGTTATTGACTATATTATGTTTGGTGTTCTTCCTGGAACTGAAGGATTCGAAACTAAGTGGCCAATGGTTATCGTTGTAGGTTTAGGATTCTCTGTAATATATTACTTTGGATTTAGATTCTTCATCAGAAAATTCAATTTAGCTACTCCTGGAAGAGAAGTTGGAGCTGAAATTGATGACCAACCTAAAGCTGAAGGTAGTGAATTAGCTACTCTAGTTCTTGCTGCTTTAGGAGGAAAAGAAAACGTTATATCTGTTGATGCTTGTATTACTAGATTAAGACTTGAAGTTAAGGATACTGCTCTTGTAAATGATGCAGAATTAAAAAGACTTGGAGCTTCTGGAGTTTTAAAAGTTGGACAAAATGGAGTTCAAGCTATATTTGGTGCTAAGGCTCAATTTATTGCAAATGATTTAAAAGCTCTATAATATTTATTATTAAATAAAAAAATGAGTGAAGAGTTAATTCTCTTCGCTCATTTTTTTTATATTCATTATTCTGCTAAAATAATTGTCAATTTCATCTTGAATATTTTCACTATAATTTTCAAGTTGTTTTCTTACGAGATTTTCAATATATTTTATTTCCTCTTTAACAGTTGGATAGTATAGTGGCGATTCTTTTAAAGGAGTCGAATAAAATTCTAAATTTTTCCCTTTTTTCTTTCCTATATAATTAAACCACGAAAAGAAAATTTTAGAGTTTAGATATCCTAAAATATAATATAGATTGACTTGCTCCGTTTTTGCAGTTAAATAATATATATCTGCACTTCCATAAAACTCTTTTTCCGTATAGGCAAAATTATTGGTTTTACATCTTTGCCTAACTATAATTTTAGGTTTTAAAAAAATCTCTTCATCTCTAGCCCACTGTAATTCCCACCAATTTATTCTATTATTTATAACTTCTCTTCGCGTAGAAAGTTTGCTTTTATAATCCAATAAATAATTTATAACTATATCATCTAATTCAGACTTACCATTTAAATACATAATCCAAAATGGTGGTTTTTTTGATACCTCATATTTACCTATATCTCTATTTTTGTAAAAAGGTTTTAAATATTTTTTAAACTCCTCCTTATATTCATCAAAAACAAAAACTTTATCAGCTCCACTAACTATTCCTTGATTAACATTTACAAGGTCACCTAAAATTACATTACTTTTCTCCCTAATTTTCTTTATATTTTCTTTCCAAAAAGGAGGAATTAATGCAATTTTACTATGTTCCTCTGTAAAAATATTTTCTTCTTCAATAAAATACTCAATACCATCATCATTTACAGATATTGTTAAATTTTCTCTATTTTTTTGCCAATAAAAAATTATATTATGTTGTCCAATAGCATCTTTAAATATTGAATAACTATAGTTTTCTAATCTAAAAAAACTACCTTCAAACTTCATTTTTTCTCTTATTCCTTCTGCACTATCAGCTTTTAACCAATAATTAGTAGTTAAATACACTAAAATGCCACTATCTTTTAATATGTCAATTCCTTTATCTATAAAGAAATAAAAATAATCCATTTTCGGTTTATAATACTTTTTTCCAAAATCAGTTTCTTTTATTGTATGAAAAATTTCTTTATGATTTTTTTCTCCTAAATATGGGGGATTTCCTATTACTATATCATATTTTTCATCTATTTTTTCATATAATGAATCACACTCTTTCAAGTTTAATTTTCCAAATATTCCATATTTAAAGAAAAGAGCCTCAGCTCTTTTTTCTAATAGTTTTAATGCATTTGAATCTAAATCAAATCCTGTTATCCAATTTTCACTATACCTATACTCTCCAAAAATTTCCTTTGAAATTTTTAATAACTCCTCTAGCATTGCTAACAAAAGATTTCCAGAACCACATGATATATCTATTACCTTTATACTTAATATATCCTCTTTCAAATTATTTTCTAAATATTTATTCAAAGCTACTTTACTCATGCTACTAGCATATTTTTCTGGTGTGTATATCTTATAATTGTATTCCACTTAATCCCTCCTAAAGAGCTTTAAGTTACCTTCACCCTCTATCAATATAACCCCATCTCTATACAAATCTAAAATTGCTAAAAAGATATATACTAAATGAGTTCTATTTTCTGCTCGTCTAAAAAGCTCTAATACAACCTTTTCCGAAGAGTAAAGAATGACTTTTATTCTATCCATCTCCTCTTTCAAAGAGTATCTTTTCTCAACTTCAATTTCTAAATACTCCTCGTCTTTTGGTAAATATTTTACATAACTATTTAACATATCTTGAAGTTTTAAAGTAGTTAAATCAAACTCTTTAGGAATATTTTTGGTTATTTTTCTTCCTTCTTTTCTAGTATAAGAGATATTATATTCGCATTCAATACTCGATATCACTTGTGCAACTTCTTTAAATACTTTATAATCTTCTAATCTTCTTTTTAGATCCTTTTCTTTTTCCTCTTCCTTTTCAACACTTAGTATAGATACTGCTTTTATCTCCAATAGTTCCGATGCAATCTCTAAAAACTCCACCTTTACACTTAAACTATCACTTTGTGCTTTTTCTATAAATTGAAGATACTCGTCTATTATCTGAGATATTTTTATTTCAGATATTTTCATTTTCTTCTTTTCTATAAGATGTAGTAAAAGATCTAAAGGGCCTTCAAAATTATCTATTTTTAATACAATCTCCATCTGCTTTTACCCTTACCTTTTCTTTCCAATTTAAAACATCATTTTTTATTGTTTCTTTTAATTCATCCATTGAATTAAATTTTTTTTCTTGTCTTAAAAATTCTATCAAAGAAACATATATTCTTTTTCCATATATATCTCTATCAAAATCCAATATGTGAACCTCAATACTTCTTTCATCAGGTTTCAATGTTGGATTTTTTCCTATATTAATTACTGCATGCCACCAATTTGGATCGCCTTCTATTTTAACTCTTCCTCCATATATACCAAAAGGAGGATATATTTTATTTAATATTTTTAAATTTGCTGTAGGAAACCCCATTATTCTTCCCAATTTTCTTCCATGTACAACTTCGCCAATAATCAAAAATGGTTGCCCTAAACATCTATTAGCTATATCTAAATTTCCCGTTGCTAACATCTCTCTTATAAATGTTGAGCTTATAATCTGTTCTTTGATTTTAACAGGCTCTATTATATTAACAAAAATCTTATGTTGTTTTCCTAATTGTCTTAGGTTTTCAACCGTTCCTTTTCCTCCCTTTCCAAAAGAAAAGTTAAATCCTACATATATTTCCTTTGCTCTTAACAACTCTGCTAAAACTCTTTCTACAAATATCTGAGGAGTCATATTAGAAAACTCTTGAGTAAATGGTTGAAGTATTAAATAATCTACTCCTAAAGATTCTATTATATGAATTTTCTCTTCTAAAGAGCTAATTAATTTGGGGGCTTTTACTCTATTCGTCACTTCCATTGGATGGTTTAAAAAAGTAAAAACAACTGACTTCCCTCCAGTTTCTTTAGCTTTTTTTACAGCTTGAGAAATCAACTCTCTATGTCCCATATGAATTCCATCAAAAGCACCTATAGCTACATATGTATTTTCAAATTTTTCTTTAGTTAGCAAAATATCCTCTATTATTTTCATTGTACTCCCCTTATGCTTCCCTTTCTTTTTCTAAAAGTTCATTATGTATTTCTTCTAATCTCCTAAATCTATTTCTAATTCCAGATTTAGATATTCCTATCATTTCTGCTAACTCTTGTAATGATGCTTCTGGGTTTTCCAATCTTAAAAATGCTATCTCCTCTAAAACTGGACTCAATTCATTTAGTCCAATTTTATACCCAATATAGTTTATCATTTTTACCTGTTTTCTAGCTGTATCCAAAGTTTTTGTTTCATTGGCAACTTCCCAGTTCATCTCTCTAATAGTTTTATTTTTTAAATCTTTTATCATCGTTGTCTCTTCATAATTATAAAACTCTTTCATTGAACCGATTAAAACTATTATATCCATAATATCCTCTGCATTTCTCATATATACAAGTGGCTTATTTCTTTTTATTGTTTTATAAACTTTTTTTTCAAGTTTCACTAAGAGGTTGTATAGTTCATCTGCTAATTCCTCACTATCAACAAAAAAATCTAAAGCATACTCTTTCTCAGGAGATTTTATATAACCACATCCTAAAAACATTCCTCTTATAAATCCTTTTTCAATCTCTTCACTCACTTCATCCCCTTTAGATGAATAGTTTTCTAAATTTTCAATAATTTTTTTTATTCCAGGTTGTGATGGAATGCTTATTACATAGGTATTATGTTCTCCAAATTTTTTACTTTTAGAAAATTTTATAAAAATCTTTAAGTTAGTTAACTCTTTTAACATAAAATAAATTCTTTCTGCTATCTCTTTATTTTCTAATTTCAACTCTATGCTATTTTGGTTAATAGCGTGTTTTAATAAGAGTATCGCTCTTATCTCGGCGTATTTTTCATCTTTATTTAAGTCGCAACGATGAAGTATCTCATTTTTAACTTTATAAGTATACGACACAATCTCCTCCTACTTTGTTTCAGCCCAATTCTTTCCTATAGAGCTATTTACTTCTAATTTAACTTTAGAGAACTGAATACTTTCTCTCATTATTTTTTCTATTTTTTCTTTATATTCTAAAACCTTTTCTTTTTCTACTTCAAATATCAATTCATCATGAACTTGAAGCAACATATGTATATCTTCCTTACCTTTTAATAGATCATATAAATTTATCATAACCTTTTTTAAAACTTCGGCAGCAGTTCCTTGAATCACTGTATTTACAGCCATTCTTTCCGCTTGATTTTTTATAACTCTATTTTTCGAGTTGATTCCTTCTATTATTCTTTTTCTCTTAAAATATGTTTCAACATATCCATGTTCTTCAGCATATTCAATTATCTCTTTTTCCAAATGTTTAACTGATGGGTACTGTTCAAAATATCTTGTTATATAATCTGAAGCTTCTTTTGGTGTTATTTTTAACTCTTGAGATAATCCAAAGGCTGTCTTACCATATATTATACTAAAGTTTACTGTTTTAGCAGCATCTCTTTGCTCTCTTGTCACTAAAGCATCTTCTGATAAATCGAAGATTTTTCTAGCTGTTAAACTATGTAAATCTAAGTTCTTAGAGTATGCTTCTATTAAGTTTGTATCTTGCGATATTTCAGCTAAAACTCTTAATTCTATTTGAGAATAATCTATCCCCAATAAAACAGAACCCTCCTTAGCTATAAATCCTGCTCTTATCTTCATTCCCTCTTCAGTTCTCACTGGAATATTTTGAAGATTTGGATCTGATGATGACAATCTTCCAGTTGCTGTACCTGTTTGATTAAAAGTTGTATGTAATCTATTGTTTTCATCAACTATTTTAGGAAGAGGATCCACATAAGTAGATTTTAATTTACTTAACTTTCTAAACTCTAAAATAGATTTAGCTATTTCATACCCTTGTTCAGCTAATTTTTCTAAAACCTCACTGTCAGTTGAAAATCCTGTTTTAGTTTTTTTCACTGGTGGAATATTTAAATTAATAAATAAAACCTCACCTAATTGTTTGGGAGAATTGATATTAAACTCCCCTTCTGCTTCTTCATATATTTTTTTTGTTAACTCATCTATTCTGCTCTCTAGCTCTAAGCTATATTTAGAGAAGTATTCTGGGGATATTTTTATTCCTTCAATCTCCATATCAGCTAATACTCTGATCAAAGGCATCTCTGTTTCTTTTAAAACATTGTATAGATTATTATTTTCTAACTCTTTTACAAGCTCTGGATAAGCAATAAGCATTCCCCTCGTTCTTTTTGTAAGAAACTTTCCATAATCTTCAGCAGATATATCCTCTATTTTTGTTTTTCCAAAAACTTCACTATACTTTTCTACATCCTCTTCTATGACATTTCTTAACATTACTTCAATCTCTTCTCTAGTTTGAGATGTCAGTAAATGATAAGCTAACATTGTATCAAAATCCATATTTTTTACAAAATACCCATGTCTCAAAAAGTTTTTAAATCCATATGATATAAATTTATTATTAGAATTTAAAACTTCCTTAAAATAATTCCTACTTTCTTCATCTTTTAACGGCAAAAAGTAATCTTTATTTTTTAAAGATACTGCTACACCTTTTTCTCCCCAATAAATAGCTATTTCACTATCTGAATTTAACCTTTCTTTTATTTTAACTCCTTCTAATACAAAGAATCCTTTTTCTTCAAGTATTTCAGTTGTTCCTTGAAAGCTAAACAATCCTAGCTGCATCCCATTTTGTGAAACTGGTTGAGCTATAACTTGATTTTGCCCCTCTTCTAAATTCATCTTTTTTATTAGAGATTTGAATTCTAATGTTTTAAAAAGTTCTAAAAGTTTTTTATCGTCTTTTTTATATTCTAATTCATTTTCCTTCACACCTAAATTTAACAGTTCAATTGTCGCTAACTCACGACTTATAAAAGCTAATTCTTTATCTTCAATCAGATTATTTACTAAGGATTTTCCTATTCCAGGAAGCTCAGTTAAAGAATCTATATTTTCATAAATCCCTTCTAAATTTCCATATTTTTCTAGCATTGGGATAGCTTTTTTAGAACCAATTTTTCTTACACCTGGAATTCCATCACTTGTATCTCCAATTAATCCAAATAAATCTGGAATCATTTTCGGTTTTACTCCAAGTTGTTCAATAACATCCTCTTCAGTAGATAATATTTTTAATCCTCCACCATCGCCTTTTCCTAAAAGAGCGATATTCACATGTGAATCTAAAATCTGAGATAAATCTTTATCCCCTGTTATTATATAAGATTCAATACCTTTAGCTCCTAACTCTTTAGCCAAGCTTCCTAATACATCATCTGCTTCATATCCATCTATTTTAAATTTTTTTATTCCAAAACAATCTAAAAGCTCTTCTATTCTAGGTATTTGAGCTACTAAATCCTCTGGTGCTGCATCTCTTTGAGCTTTATATTCCTTATATATTTCACTTCTTTTTAAAGTAGCTCTTTTTACATCAAAAGCAGCTCCTATATAATCAGGATTTAATTGATTTATAATACTCATAAGAGTATTAACAAATCCATATACCGCTCCTGTTGGCTCATTTTTAGTTCTAAAATTTAAATTTCCATAAAAAGCTCTATACATTATTGCACTCACATCTAATAAAATTGCTTTTTTCATTTTTTCCCCTTTCTACAATTTACATTTTTCATAATATTATACCATATTCAACACCTTAGTTAAAAAAATTATTTTATAAATAAATATTATTTTTTTTATTTTTCTGTTATAATCTCTGTGTATAAACTAAAATATAGGAGGTATTTATGAATCTAGTCGTATTAATTGGACGTTTAACTAGAGATCCTGAACTTAAATTTGGTCAAAGCGGAAAAGCATACTCAAGATTTAGTTTAGCAGTTGACAGACCTTTTTCTAAAGGAGAAGCTGACTTTATTAACTGTGTTGCTTTTGGAAAAACAGCTGAACTTATCGGTGAATACTTAAGAAAAGGTAGAAAAGTTGCTGTTAATGGTAGACTTCAAATGAATAGATATGAGGTAAACGGAGAAAAAAGAACAACTTATGACGTACTTGTTGAAAGCATGGAGTTTGTTGAAGGAAGAGGAGAATCATCTGCACCATCTGATTTTGCTCCAACACCATCTTATTCAGCACCTAAAGTTGCTGAGCAGTCATCAAATGATGACTTTGGCGGATCATCATTTGATGAAGATGAATTCCCATTCTAATAATCAAATTATATTTTAAACTACTAGGGGTGCCTTTTGGCTGAGACTTACCCTTAGAACCTGATCTAGTTAATCCTAGCGTAGGGAAGTAGTTAATTATCACTTTTATTTTATAATTGTGTATATAAAGCTATTTTCCTTTTTTTTTGGAAAATAGCTTTTTTTATTTATATAAATTTTAATTGGAGGTTTTTTATGTTTTCAAAAGAGTTATACAAAAGTGCAAAAGAAATTTGGGATAGTTACTACACACATCCATTTGTAAAAGGAATCGGTATGGGTTCTCTAGAAAAAGATAAATTTAAATTCTATATTATTCAAGATTATATCTATCTTCTTGACTACGCAAAACTTTTTGCATTGGGTGTTATTAAAAGTAAAAATGAAAGTGATATGAAAAAATTTGCTGCACTTACAGATGGAATTCTAAATTCTGAAATGGGAATACATCGAATTTATATGAAAAAATTAGGAATTACTGAATTAGATATTGCATCAAAAAAACCAACTCTTGATAATACTTCATATACTAGTTATATGCTCTCGGTAGCTCACTGTGGTGATATAAAAGAAGTTGCTGTCGCTGCTCTTTCTTGTATGTGGAGTTATGAAATGATTGGATTGAAGTTAAAAGAACTTTATGGTTCTAGTGATGAATTCTATGGTGAGTGGATTGAATGCTACTCCTCTTCTAGATACAAAGAGTTAACTAATTGGAATATCGAGCTTGTTGAAAAGTATTGTCAAAATATATCTGAAGAAGAAAAAGAACACTTAAAAACAATTTTTATTAATTGTAGTATTTATGAGTATAAATTCTGGGATATGTCTTACAAGGGGTCTTTTTAAAATGAATATGCTTGATGTAAAAAATTTAACTTTTAAATACGATAATAACAACTATATTTTAGATAATCTTTCCTTTAATATAAAACACAATGAACTAATTAGTGTAGTAGGTGGAAGTGGGTGTGGTAAATCAACAATCATAAAAATATTAGCAGGAATTGAAAAAAACTTTAATGGCACTGTCCAACTAAAAAGTGTATCCTATATGCCTCAATCAAATACTCTTCTTCCGTGGAGAACTATTTTAGAAAATATACTTTTACCAATTGAAATTAAAAAAGGAAATAAAAAGATAGAAAAAGAAAACGCCATCTCTCTCTTAAAACGTTTTAATCTATTAGAATATTCAGATAGTTACCCTAATGAACTTTCTGGAGGAATGAAACAGCGTATCTCTCTTATTCGTACATTAATGAGCGAAGGAGAGTTACTTCTTTTAGATGAACCCTTTTCTGCTCTAGATGCTATAACTAGAGAAGATTTGCAAAATTGGCTTTTAAATATGATTTCGACTTTTAAAAAAAGTATGATTTTTATTACTCACGATATCGATGAAGCAATTTTTCTTTCACACAGAATTTTTGTTTGCTCAAAAAAACCTCTTTCAAAATTTAAAGAGTTTTTAGTTCCTGAAAATATAACTCTTGAAAAAAAATTACAATTGAAAAAAGAGATTCTTTCTATCATCAAAGGAGATAGCTTTTATGAAAAAAATTAATTTTTCTATCATTTCTCTTTTTTCATTTTTTATATTCTGGGAGATTCTAGGAAGATATATTAATAAGGGTTATATTCTTCCTACTCCTTTAAATATATTAAAAAAAATTTGGATTCTTAAAGAAAGTCTTTTCTTTATCCATTTACCAGCTACACTTAATATTGCAATAGTTTCTTTAATATTAACCATTTTGTTAGGAATATTTTTGGCTATCTCTATGGATTTTAGTCATGTTGTATACAGTTGTATCCATCCTTTAATTATAACTAGCCAAACTATTCCTATTACTGCTCTAGCACCAATTTTTATTTTATGGTTTGGTTACTCTATTTGGAGCAAAGTTATCGTTGCTGTAATTATATCTTTTTTTCCAATTACAATAACTATATATAATGGTTTACAAAACGTAGAAAAAGATGAAATTAATTATTTTAAAAGCCTTAAAGCAAGTAAACTGCAAATTTTTTTAAAATTAAAACTTCCTAGAGCTCTTCCTAATTTTTTTTCTGCTCTAAAAATGAGTATTCCTCTTATTTTAATCGGAGCAGCCATTGGAGAATGGTTAGGTGCTACTTCTGGTCTTGGATATTTTAGTAAAAGAATGATGTCTCAATTAGACGGTGCTGGAGTCTTTGCACCCATAGTTATTATATCTTTACTTGCTATAACTTTAGTGCAAATTATAACTATATTTGAAAATATAATATTACATTGGAGGAATAAATGAAAAAAATACTTACTATTTTAATAATGGTTACTTTATTACTTAGTTGTAACTCAAAAAAAAAGGAAGATTTAAAAGAAGTTTCCATAATTTTAGATTGGTACCCTAACGCTGTGCACTCTTTTCTTTACACAGCTATTGAAAAAGGATATTTTAAAGATGAAGGAATAAAATTAAATGTAATTTATCCCTCTTCACCTAGCGACTCTTTGACTTTACCTGCTGCTAAAAAAGCTGATATAGGAATCTCCTATTTAAATAATGTAGTTATGGCAAGAGCTAATGAAAATATTCCTATAAAATCCTTTGGTGCAATACTTCAGAGATCTGTTAATACAGTTATATCTTTAAAAGAAAAAAATATAACTTCTCCAAAAGATTTCCAAAATAAAATTGCAGGTACTAGTGGTGGAGTTCTTTCGGAAACATATTTAAAATCAATGATGATTTCTGAAAATTTAAACCCTAACTCTTTAAAAATTACTGATGTAGGATTTGAACTTCTAACATCTATGATTACAAATCAAGTTGATTTTACAATTGGAAATATGATTAATCACGAAGTTCCTATTATTAAAGAGAAAGGCATCGATATAAACTATTTTTTAATTGATAACTTTGGAATTCCTCAAGCATACGAACTTATTTTAGTTGCTAACGATGAACTTTTAAATCAAAATAAGGATACCTATGCAAAAGTTCTTAAAGCCATGCAAAAAGGATTTGAGGATGTTAAAAATAATCCTAATGAATGTTTAGATCTTCTTCTTTCAAAACAAGCTATCGATCAATTTCCACTAAGTGAAACTGTAGAAAAAGAAAGTTTAGAAATCTTACTACCAATAATGGAAACGCCTCAAAATAAATTTTTAACTCAAACTAAAGAAGTTTGGAGAAATAATATTAATTGGTTATATGAAAATGGTATCATTCAAAAAAAAGTTCCAGCTGAAAATTTTATATATCAATTTTAAATTTTTTAATATATAATACCCTTTAGAAATAAATTTTTGGAGGGATTATTTTGAAACAAATTCGCTCTCTTTGGAGAGAAAATAGAAGTGAAATTCTATCTATTTTTACCATTGCTTTACCTACTATTGTAGATATGTTTGTGCAAACATTGCTTGGATTTTTTGATTTAATTATGGTTGGACGATTAGGACCTGAAGCTATTGCTTCTGTTGGTTTAGGAACTGCTCCTATTTTAACTGTTATCCCAATATTTTTCGCAATCAGTGTTGGAACTACCGCCATGGTCAGCCGTGCATTTGGAGCTAAAAATTATAATGAAGCTAAAGAAGGAATGAGTCAAAGCTTAATTCTAGGAGTTCCTGCAGCTTTTATCGTTACTTTTATCTTTATTATTTTCGGTAAAAATATTCTTGGAATTATTAGTAAAAATCAACCTATCACAGACGCTTTAAGTTATTTAAAAGTTGTCTCTTTAGGAATTCCTTTTTTATGCTTCAACATTATTTTTTCATATGGTTTTAGATCTATTAATAAAGCTAAAATTCCAATGATTAATAACACAATTAGCATTTTTTCAAACATATTACTTAATTATATTTTTATCTTTGTTTTAAATCTTGGAGTTTTTGGAGCTGGAGTGGCTACAACAATATCTAGAGGAATAGTTACTTTAATATTTTCATTCTTAATAATATACAAAAAAAATTATTGTATTGCATTAAGTAAAAAAGATTTTAAAATAAATAAAGAGATTTGTAAGCGACTTCTAAAAGTTGGGCTACCATCTGCTGGAGAACAAGGAATATTTAGAATTGGAATGCTTATTTTTGAAGCTATGGTTATAAACTTAGGAACATTGCAATATGCTGCACATAAAATAGCTCTAACTGCAGAATCTTTCTCTTTCAATTTAGGACTTGGATTCTCTGTTGCTGGTACTGCTCTTGTTGGACAACACTTAGGAGCTAGGCAATATCAAGAAGCTAAAAAAGCTGGTTACTTAAACATGTTTTTAGCTATGGGAGTCATGACTGCGTTTGGATTTATTTTTATGATTTTTCCAAAATTTGTAATTTCAATGTTTACAAAAGAGCAATCTATAGTTCCTATGGCTAGTTCTGCTCTTAGAATCGTTTCTATCGCTCAACCTATTTTAGCGGTTTCAATGGTTTTAAGTGGTGCTTTAAGAGGAGCTGGAGATACTAAATCTGTTCTCTGGATTACGTCTTTGGGTATGTTTTTGATTAGAATTCCCCTTACATATCTATTCTTATATATATTTAACTTTGGTTTAAATGGTGCTTGGATGGTAATGATTGTAGATTTAACGTATCGTGGTTTAGCATGTTTATATAGGTTTAGACAAGGAAAATGGAGGTATATTGAGGTATAGTTATGATAATACAAATATTTGGAAGAAAAAATTGTAATGAAACTAAAAAAGTTCAAAGATTTTTTAAAGAAAGAGGGATTAAAACTCAATTTATTGATTTACTGGAGAAAGCTCCCTCAAAAAAAGAGTTCGAAATTTTTCTAAAATGCTATGATTTAGATGACTTTTTAGATATTGAAGGAAAAGAGTCTAAAAAAAGAAACTTAGAGTACATGGTTTATGATACAATGGAGTTACTTCTAGAGAACCCTATTCTTTTTAAAACTCCTATTATTAGATATGATAAAGGTGTTATTTTAGGGTATAATCTTGAAAAATTGAAAAATATATAAAAAAAAATCCTCATTAAAGGAGTTTTCTTTAATGAGGATTTTTTTATTTCTCATATTTAAATAAAGCTTTTCTATATTTCTCTTTAAACCACTCTCTTAAATCTTGTGGTTCCAATATCTCAACTTCATCTAGAAAAAAACTAAAATATCTTTTTGCTTTTTCATGTGAACATTCTAATATGTATTCATCTTTATCAATTTTTATAACTTGTGGTCTATTAGTTTCTATTTCATTAAATATCTTTTTTCCACTTGTTGTTAATTTAATCTTAATATACTGTCCAAAAGATATAAAAGGATCAAAATTGTCTTTCATTTTATCTATAAACTCTTTATCTCTCAGTTTAAAAGAGATATTTTTTATATAAATTGATTTTATATACTTAATCTTGTAATTCTTCCATTTTGCTTCTCTCAGATTATAACAAAATAAATAGTTCATAACCTCTAACTTAGAGCTCTCAATTAAATATGGTTCAACTTCAATATTTTTCTCATCACGAAAAACTATCTTTATTATTCTTTTCTCTTTTATTGAATAATTTATCCTTTCAACTATCTCTTTAAATAAAAAACATTCTCTTTTTTTCTTTCCTAAGCTAGCATATTCAATTAAAATATCTCTAAAGAATTCTGACTCATTCTGAATATTATTTTCTTCTAAAAAATTATAATATCCCTCTAAATTTTTTTTATTTAAATTAAACTGAATAACTGAAGTTTCTCCTTTATAAGGACAAATAATTTTTTTTTCTTGATTTTCTTTTATTTTTTCTGCATATATATAATTTAATAAAGTATTTTTTTTTATAAAAAATTCCTCAATATCATTTTCTAAAATCTCAACTATTTTTCTAGGTAATGTCACTCTTATTTTTTTTTCCATATTTCACTCCAATGAAATCATTATTTAGTGGTTATTATATCACGAAAATAACTATTTTTTTATAAATTTATTTATGATATAGTTATAGTATAACTGTTCTAGGAGGTTTTACTTTGGATATCGTATATGAAATAAAACAAAGATATAGCGATTTTTCTCAAAAAGAAAAAGATATCGCTGATTATATACTTAAACATAAAGATAATATCGAAAACATATCAATTACTAACCTTTCAAAAGCTACAGGAGCATCTACTTCTACAATAACTAGATTCTCTAAAAAAATCAATTGCGATAGCTTTGTTCAAATGAAGATTAAATTAAATACAACTTTTAATAACTCTCTTCCCAAAGAAAAAGAGCTTTTCTCAGCTGTTCATAACTATTACACAGAAGTGATTGAAAAAACAAATCAACTAATTAATAAAAAGCTTATTTTAAAAGTTGTAGAAGAGATTAAAAAAGCTAAAAGAATTTATATTTATGGAGTTGGGAGCTCTGGACTTACTGCCCAGGAATTTATGCAAAGACTTCTAAGAATGGGATTTAACGTTTCTAGTATCACTGATTCCCATATGATGATTATAAATAGTGCTATTGTTTCTCCTGATGACCTTGTTATTGGAATATCTATTTCTGGTGAAACAAAAGAAATCGTGGATTCTTTGAGAGTTTCTCAAAAAAATGGTGCTCATACAATTGGAGTTACAAGTTTTCCTAATAGTTCTATTAAAAAATTTTCCAACGATTTAATTTTGATTTGTGCTTCAGACTTTATTCATAAAAGAGATTTTATAAATACTCAATTCTCAACTATGTATCTTTTTGACTTAATCTCTACAATTCTTTTATCTAATAAGGATTTAAGAAAAAAAATGCAGTTAACAATTGAAGCAATTTTAAATTAAACAGCTTAAAAGCTGTTTTTTTGTTGTAATTTTAATATTTATGTGATATATTCATACTATAATTCATGAAAATTATTTTCACAAAACAAATGATATATGAAAATTATTTATACAACAGGAGGTTACTATGTTTAAAAATTTACAAAAAATTGGTAAATCATTCATGCTTCCAATAGCTATTTTACCAGCTGCTGGACTACTTTTAGGAATTGGAGGAGCTCTTTCAAATGCAAATACTGTTAATGCTTATCCTTTCTTAAATATACCAATTCTACAAGGTATTTTACAGGTTATGTCTGCTTCTGGAGAAGTTATCTTTGCTAATTTAGCTCTTATTATGTGTATCGGACTTGCTATCGGATTAGCTAAAAAAGATAAGGGAACAGCTGGTTTAGCTGGTGCTGTAGCTTTTTTAGTTATGAATGCTTCTATCAAAGGATTGATTACAGCATTTAAACCTGAAGTAGGATCTATCGATACAGGTGTTGTCGGAGCTATTGTTATAGGTTCTTTAGTAGCTTACCTACATAATAAATATAGCAATATTAAACTACCTGCTGTTCTTGGTTTCTTTGGCGGGTCAAGATTTGTTCCTATTGTTTCTTCTTTTGTAGCAATTGGAATCGGTATAATATTTTTCTTAACATGGCCAACATTCCAAGGATGGTTAACATCTGCCGGAAAGTCTATTGCTAGCTTAGGAATTTTGGGAACTTTCCTTTATGGTTTTCTTTTAAGATTAAGTGGAGCTGTTGGATTACATCACATGATTTATCCTTTATTCTGGTATACTGAGCTTGGTGGAACTGCTCAAGTTGCTGGAAAAACTATTGTTGGAGCTCAGAATATTTTCTTTGCTCAATTAGCTGACCCTAATCATACTGGTCTATTTACTGAGGGAACTAGATTCTTTGCTGGACGTTTTGCTACTATGATGTTTGGTCTTCCAGCTGCTTGTTTAGCTATGTACCATTGTACACCTCTAAACAAAAGAAAACTTGTAGGTGGATTATTTTTAGGAGCTGCAATTACATCTTTTATCACAGGAATTACAGAACCTATCGAATTTATGTTTTTATTTGTTGCTCCTTGGTTATATGGAGTTCATGCATTCTTTGATGGTTTATCTTTTCTTGTAGCTGATTTATTAAATATATCTATTGGAAATACATTCTCTGGAGGTTTAATAGACTTTACTCTTTTTGGTGTTCTACAAGGAAATGAAGCGACTAATTGGATGTATGTTTTAATAATTGGAGCGATTTGGTTTGCTCTATACTATTTTTCTTTTGTATTCTTAATTAAACGTTTCAACATTGCAACTCCTGGTAGAGAGGGAGATGATGAAGAGATTAAAATAGTAACTAAAGATTCTCTTTTTGAAACATCTAAAGAAGTTTTAGCTGCTCTTGGTGGAAAAGAAAATATTGATGATGTTGATGCTTGTATAACAAGACTTAGAGTATCTGTTAAAGATGTAGCTAAAGTTGATAAAGCTAAATTAAAAAGTCTTGGTGCAACTGGAGTTTTAGAGGTACAAGGTGGAATTCAAGCTATTTTTGGAGCTATGGCTGATCCTATTAAACAAAAAATAAATGAGATTATAGAAAATAACAACTAGGAGGATTTTATGAAAAGAGGTCTTATTGTATCGTGTCAAGCACTAGAAAACGAACCTTTACACAGTTCATTTATAATGGGTAGAATGGCTGTTGCTGCTCAAATGGGAGGAGCTGTTGGAATTAGAGCAAATGGAGTAGAAGATATTCTTGAAATAAAAAAAGTAGTTGATTTACCGATCATTGGTATTATAAAAAAAGATTACGAAAATATGGTTTCTTATATTACTCCTACTGAAAAAGAATTAGAAGCACTTATTGCTACTAATGTTGATGTCATTGCTCTTGACGCTACTATAAATGCTGATTTAAATCTTTTAAAATCTTTAAAAATTAAATATCCTAACCAAAAATTTATGGCTGATATCTCTACTGCTGAAGAGGGAGTTCGTGCAGAAGAATTAGGTTTTGATTATATTGGAACAACTTTAGTTGGATATACTGAACAATCTAAAGGTTTAAATAACTTTGATGTCCTTAAAGAGTTAATATCAAAATGTAAAACTCCTATAATTGCTGAGGGAAATTTTGATACTCCAGAGAAGTCAAAATTAGCAATGGAGTTAGGATCTTATGCTGTTGTTGTTGGTGGAGCTATCACTAGACCTCAACTTATTACTAAAAAATTTGCTGATGAAGTAAATAAAGTTAAATTTTAATAGAAAAAGATAGAGTTTATTCTCTATCTTTTTTATTTACAAAATTAATAAATCTATCTACTGCTTCATTTAAAATTTCTTCATCTTTTACTAAAGAAATTCTTATATAATTGTCCATTCCAAAGGCTATTCCAGGGACAACTGCAACTCTTTCCTCTTCCAAAAGACTCTTGGCAAAATCTAAAGAGTTTAGTTTTGTAATTCCATCTAAGGATACAAAAATATAGATTGCTCCTTTAGGTTTTATAACAGATATTTTTTTCTCTTTTAACTTTTTATATACACTTTCAGCTCTTTTCTTATAAATTTCAACTTGTGAAGATATATCTTTACACTCTTTTAAAGCTATTAGTGCTCCTTTTTGAGAAATTATACTCGCTGATGTTACTGCGTATTGATGTACCTTTATCAGATACTCTCTCATTTTTTTACTTGCTATTATATATCCTATTCTCCAACCAGTTAAAGAATGTGATTTTGAAAAACCATTAATTAAAATAACATTTTCTCTATATCCATCTTGTAAAAAACTATTATGTTCACCCTCAAATATAATTTCACTATAAACCTCATCACTTATTATATATAGATGTTTCTCTTTAGCAAATTTTAATATCTCATCTCTATTTTTTCTAGATATAGTTACACCTGATGGATTTGATGGATAATTTAAAATGATAGCTTTCGTCTGAGGTGTCACATACTTCTTTAAAACATCAACAGTCAATTCAAAATTGTCACTTGATGTATCCATTTTTATTAACTTAGCTCCAGCTAATACTATTAATGGTTCATACCCTGGATAAACAGGTAATGGAGTTAGAACCTCATCTCCTGGCATAATTATTGTCTTTATTGCTGTTGACAATCCTTCTGTACTACCAACAGTTATAATTATTTCATCTGGTTCTATCTTTAAACTATATCTTTCTTTATAATATTTTCCAATCTCTTCTCTTAATTCAATCATACCACCTAACTGCGGATAACCTAATTTAGCATCTTTCATATACCCAATAGTTTCATCTATTATTATTTTAGGTTGCGGTAAATCTGGTTCTCCTATTGTTAGATTAATCAGTGGCTTTTCACCCCCTTCATATTCTCTACAAGCTTCTGCTATCTTTCTTATAACAGATATCTCAATTTTATCTAAATTTGGATTTACTTTTAGCATATTTTCTCCTCTAGTTATTTTTCATTAAAATTTCTGCAATCTGCACTGCATTTGTTGCTGCTCCTTTTCTAATATTATCAGCTACAACCCATAAATTTAATCCTTTTTCTATGCTAAAATCTTTTCTTAAACGCCCTACATAAACTTCATCTGTTCCACTGGCTTCAGTAGCTAAAGGGTATCTATTATTTTTCACATCATCTTCAAGTACAATGCCTTTTGTTTCTCTAAATTTTGCTTTTAGTTCTTCTAAGTTTGCCTCTCTTTCTAACTCAACATTTATTGATATAGCATGACCATTTAAAACTGGAACTCTAACACATGTTGCAGTTATTGGAAGATTTTTTTTATTTAAAATTTTACGAGTTTCATTTATCATTTTTTCTTCCTCTTTAGTATATCCATTCTCTAAGAAAGAATCTATATGAGGTAAACAATTATTAACTATTGGATGAGGATATGTTTTTGGTTCTTCTCCTTTTAATCCTCTTTGTAAATCCTCTATTCCTTTTATTCCACTTCCCGATACAGCTTGGTATGTTGAATAGACAACTCTTTTTATACCATAT
>NZ_JBOFXD010000011.1:0-14332 GCF_051653945.1 Cetobacterium sp. | reverse complement strand
AGTATGAGGTATAATATAGTATAAGAAAAAATATGTTGTGAGGTTAGAGAGTGACTAAGAAAAGTTTATCAGTAAGAATAAATAATTTAAAAACTGCATTTAGTGGTAATGAAATAGAGGAAGTAATAATAAAAAAAGTTCATATAATAAGTAAAAATTATGATTTGATGGTTATATCTATTGGAACGAACGGGAGTTGGAAGCATTTTACTAAAATTTAAATTTTATATGTTATAGAAATATTATTTGTAAGTTGTTTGATTTTAATCGATATAATTTTTTCAGATTTTGGAATTTTAAATAAAGAAAATATATTAAATAAACTCATAACAATAACTATATTATTTGTTGAGATAACTGGTTTAATATTTTTTTTTATTAAAAAATAATTTAAAGAAAATTTTGAATATAATTAATTGCAGGGTTCATCTCTTCTTCAGTAATCTCTTCAAGGACACCTTTTAAATTTAATTTTTTCATATTTTTTATAAGAAGAGAATAGTTTAAAATTCCCTTTCCAGGAGACACTCTAATAAGTTTTCCATCTTTTATTAAAAAATCTTTAAAATGAATAACTTCAATAAAAGATCCAAATTTTTCAAAAAAATTATTAATAAGTTCATCTTGAAAAATATAATTATTTTCGTTAATAAGGTTTACAGGATCAAAAATAAATTTTATATTTTTGGAGTTAAGTTTTAAATGAAGCGTCATTAAAGTATCTATATTCCAAATACTTAAAGTATAAACTCCTTCAATTCCTACAAAATTATTTTCTTTTTCAGCAATGTGAGTTAACTCTTTACAAGAATCTAAAACTATATTAAAAGCCTCTGATAAATGGTTCTTTTCATTAAAAGACATATCTTCATTAAATGAACCAGTTTCTGTAGCAACAAAAGAGGTTCCTAATCTATTACTAAGTTGCAATATTTGTTTGAATCTATTTAGTCCATTTTCTCTTTCTATTAAGTTAGGAGAAATCATATTATAGTAAGCGCCTAAAACAGAGATTTCTATATTATTTAGTTTAAATTTGGAGTATATTAAATCTATTTTTTCATTTGTTAATCCTTGAAGGTCCTCTTTAATATCAGAAAAACTTTTCCAAAGAACCAGTTGAATATGACTATAATTATAGAATTTAATTTTTTTTATTAA
The DNA here is from genome assembly GCF_051653945.1 of Cetobacterium sp. Classification (GTDB taxonomy): domain Bacteria; phylum Fusobacteriota; class Fusobacteriia; order Fusobacteriales; family Fusobacteriaceae; genus Cetobacterium_A. Next base: position 13,171 of record NZ_JBOFXD010000011.1, on the reverse strand, counting down.
TTGATCAATGGTATCAACAGTAAAACTACCTAAATCATGTGCTCGAACACCAATCATAATTCCTCCTAAAAATTTTATATTTTAAAATCAATTATAATCTAAAAAAATTAAAAGTCAAGAATTAAATAGTTTTTTTTGAAACTTTTAATACTAAATTAAAACAAAAAAACTTTTTTTAAATAAATTTGACAATAGTATAATAGTGTTGTATAAGTTAAGTGAGAAGTATTTAACACGTGTAAAAGGAGGAAGGTAATGTTAAAAAAAGTTAAAAAATTTATGGTTATGGGGATTTTAGGGATGTTAATGGTAGGGTGTGGAAGTGATAATAAAACGACATTGACTAAAGATGGGAAAATGAAAATGGATATAATAGCTGCAGATGATAGTTTACAAGGAGGAGCTTTAAAAAAAGTAATAGATAAATACGAAGCTGAAAATCCAAATATAGACATAAACTTAATTGAATTACCTTATGGAGATATATTAACAAAAGTAAAAATGATGATTTCAGGAGGAAATCCACCTGCTCTTGTAAGAGTAACAGATGCAGCAACATTTGGAAGTGCAGTTTTAGAATTAGAACCAAAGTTAGGAGAAAATATAGTGCCATCTTTAAAAGGTTATGCATATAATAAAGCTGGAAAGTTAATAGCGGTTCCAATAAATTCAACGGCAAATGGTCTTATTATAAACAAAACGTTATTTGATAAAGCTGGTGTGAAAATACCAAAAGAAGCTATGACTTGGGACAATATGGAAAAAATATTGTTAGAAGTTAAAAAGAGTAGTGATGCTAAATATCCTTTAGTTTGGGATGTTTCACCAAGTAGATGGTCAACAATACTGTACCAATATGGCGGTTCATTTTTTGATAAAAGTTTAAAAAACTCTAATTTTAATTCAATTGAGGCATATAATGCTTTAAAGAAATTTAAAGATCTTCATGAAAATGGAATTATGCCAAAATCTGTATGGGTAGGTGGAGAGGATCCGAGTTCAATGTTCAAAGGTGGAATAGCGGTTGGAATTCTTTCAGGGTCTTGGAAAATTAGTGAGTTTAATAAAGATATAAATAATTTCGAATGGGAAGTAATTCCAATGCCTTATGGAACTGTTAGATCAACAGTAGCTGGTGGAAATTTAATGGTAGCATTTAAAAATTCAGGGATGGAAGATGAAGCACAAAAATTTTTACAATTTATGAGAAGAGATGATATCTATAAAGAGTTTTTAAAAACTGGAGGATTTTTAAGTTCTTTTGATAATGTTAATGTTATTTCAGTTGATTATATATCTAAGAAAGAGGCTTTTGAGCAATTTGCAAATGATATAGAGGTGTCACCGGAGGCATCAGGAAAAGAGTGGGGAGAAAATGTTAACATAATGACTAAAATACATCCTGAAATAAAATTAGAGATACAAAGAATGGTAAAAGGAGATATAAGTGTAGAGGAAACTCAAAATATTATTAATCAGTATATAGAAGAGACACTGAAAAATCAATAATACAGTATTGAAGGGGAAGAGATGTTAAATTATAAAATAGAAAAAAATATGAGTATAAATAGATGGCTAGTATCACCAGTACAAGAAAGTTATTTTTTTTCAGAAGAAAAAGTAATGAATGGAAATATAAATCAAGGAGCAGGATTTATAGTGACAGAGTATCCATGTAGAACTCAATTTTTAGAAGAAATGAGAATAAAAAGGGTGGAGTTTGATGATTCTAAAAAATATAGCTACGCATTATATGTTCCTTTTGAAAATAAAAAGGTAGAGTTTTCAAGATTCAATCATACACCAACATATTTAAATTTTTTTGCTAAAGGTTTTGTAGAAAGTGAAAATGAAAAAATTATAAAATTGAAAATTGGGACAACTGGAGGAGTAAAAATTTGGGTAAATGGAATAGAGGAAGTTCTATATACTCCATATTCAAGAAATCATGTAACTTATGAAATAATAGAGTTAAAATTAAGAGTAGGATTAAATGAGATTGTTATATATTGTGATGATTTAGCAGAAAGAGATATAAACTATTATTTTGAAGTAATTAGCTTAGAAGAGTTAGAATGGAAAATTAATAGTCATTATCTACAAGAAAGAATAGATTACATAGAGGAATTATTAAAAAATGCATATTTTTCAAAAGATTGTTATTGTGATGAAGAGGTTGTATTGAACTTAGGTAAAGAGATTAAAGAGAGAGTCTCAGTGAAGTATACGATGATATCAGGAGATCCTGTGAATGAGTTAAGAGATTTATCAGGTAAAGTCGAAATTGAAAAGTTTCAGACTGAAGTAAAATTATTTAATACAAATGAAAAACCTATTGGATTTTACAAAGTCTTTGTAACCTTAAATATAGGTGGAGTAGAGGCGACTAAAATGTTAACTCTGGAAAACTTTAATACTATAAATGCTCCAATATTAGAAAATATTGAAAATAGAAAGAGGTACGCTTTAAAACACATAGCTAAATATGGAGATGATACCTTAGATAAAACTTTAGCTATAATAGAAACAGAAGGGTTTACTTACGAGGCTCAAAGAAACTTTGAAGTAGAAATATCAAAAATAGAAAAAAATTATGATTGTTCGGATTTTTCTTTGTTTAGTTTAATACACATGTATAAAAATCAAGATACATTTTTACCAAACGTAATAAAAGCTAGAATAAAAAAAGCACTTTTAAATTTTAGATATTGGATTGATGAACCAGGAAATGATTGTATGTGGTATTTTAGTGAAAATCATGCTTTATGTCTTCACGGAGGTCAATTTTTAGCAGGAGAATTATTTAAGGATAATATATTTAAATCTGGAAAAATTGGTGAAGAAAATAGAAAAATTGGAAAATATAGATTAAAAAAATGGTTTGAAGATTTTTTTAAAAGGGGATTAGGAGAATGGAACTCCGTTACATATATTCCAATTGACTTAATCGCAATGTTTGGTCTTTATGGTTTAACCGAGGATAAAGAGATAAAAAGTTTAGCGAAAAAATCTTTGGATTATATTTTTACAATTTTAGCTGAAAACTTTCATTCTGGAATAACGAGTTCAAGCTATGGAAGAGTTTATGAAAAAGAGCTAAAAGGACAATTAACAAATGAATGTTCATTTTTAAATTGGATAGCTTTTGGAGAGGGGTACTTGAATAATAAATTAAGAGCTTCAACTTTAATGAGTTTAAGCTCATACACTATATCTAAAAATATTTTGGATAAATTAGAATTAGATAATGGAGAAAAATTAATACTCCGAGTTCAAGGAGATGAGAAAGTTAAATTATATAGTTATAAAAAAGAGAACTATTCATTGTCTTCAGCTATTAATTATAGAAGTGGAAAAGAAGGACACCAAGAATCTCTTATTCATTTAAATATTAAAAATTGTATAAAAAATCAAATATGGATCTCTCATCCAGGTGAAGAAGTTCCTTCTGGAGAAGGAAGACCTAGTTTTTGGGCTGGGAATGGAAGACTTCCAAATATTATTCAAGAAAAAAACATGTTATTTATGGAGTATGAAATTCAAAAGGAGGATAGAGTTAAATTTACACATATGTATTGCGATTCAAAATTCTACGATATAGTTGAAAAGATAGATGATAAAACCTTGTATTTGAAAAAAGATAAAGTAAATATATTGGTTAAGACAAAGGAATCACTATTTTTAATGAAAAATGGTCCTACAAAAGATAGAGAGTTTAGAAGTTTAGGAGTAAAAAATTACTGGTTAGTGTATGTAGATGATAAGAAAGAGTATAATGAATTTAAAGAAATGATTCATTCAATTGGTGTTGTCCAAAAAAATCAAAAGAACTACATACTAAGTTTAAATAGCAGTAAGCTGGATGTTCAATTTTCAAAAGAAAGTATATTAATTAATGGAGAGGAGTACCTAAATAGATGGAATTAAGAAATAAAATCATAAAAAAAGTACGAGATAACTTTACACCCTATCTCTTCATTGGACCAAATCTATTAGCATTTTTAATATTTTTTATCCTACCAGCTTTATTAGCGGTTTATTTTTCTTTTACAAACTATGATGGCCTATTTCAAATGGATTTTATAGGAGTAAAAAATTATCAAAGAATATTTAAAGATAGAAATTTTTGGCGGATTTTTATTGAAACTTTTAAATATGTTTTTATAGTTGTTCCAGTAATGTATGTTATTTCGTTGGGGTTAGCAATGATTGTTATTCAAAATATAAAATGTAAAGCTTTAATAAGAGGAATATTTTATTGGCCTGTTATGATTTCATCAATTGTTGTAGGTGTTACTTGGAAATGGATATTTGGTGATGCATTAGGAGTTGCAAACTATATATTAACAATTCTAGAAGAAAATCCGATTCCTTGGTTGACAGAGGATAGTTATGCTTTTATAGCAGTTATAATAGCGACAGTGTGGTCGAGAGCTGGATTTTTTATGGTTTTATTTATAGGAGGATTGAATGGTATATCAGAATCATACTATGAAGCTGCAAAAATAGATGGAGCAAATTTAATTCAGAGATTTTTTAAAGTGACACTTCCATTAATAAAACCAACTTCGGTTTTAGTGATTATGTTATCTTGTATTGAGTCATTTAAGGTTTACCCTCTTATATTATCACTGACAGGTGGTGGTCCTGGAAGAGGTACAACATATTTAGTTCAATATATTTATCAAACTGGATTTGTAAAAACAGAAGTTGGATTTGCTTCAGCAATGTCAATTATATTATTTTTAGTGATACTTATATTTTCATCAATACAATTTAAGATGACAAAAGGAGGAGAGATTTAATGAATAAAAAAGGTATCTATATATCTATGAATATATTAGCATTAGTGACGGCAGTATTATTTTTCTTTCCTACATTTTGGATTGTGATGTCAACGCTGAAACATAGAACAGAGTTGTTTATTTATCCTTTGACGATATTTCCAGAAAAACTAACTTTTATAAATTTTTATAATGTTTTGAAAAATGATAATTTTTTATTATATTTTAAAAATAGTACGTTTATAACGGTTACAGCTACAATAATAACAGTTTTTATAAATACTTTAGCTGGATTTGCTTTTGCAAAATATAAATTTAGAGGTAGAGATATTATATTTCTATGTTTGCTAAGTGCAACTATGTTACCAACAGAAGCTATAATGAACTCTTCATTTACAGTTATACAAAAATTAGGATTGTACAATTCTTTATGGGGAGCAATATTACCAACAGTAGCAACACCCACAGGTGTATTTATAATGAGACAATTTTTTATGGAGGTTCCAGACTCTTTAATAGAAGCTTGTAGAATTGATGGCGCATCTGAGTTTCAAATATTTACTTTAATAGCTTTACCTTTGGCAAAACCAGTTATAGCGGCATTAACGGTATTTTCATTTATGTGGAGATGGAATGATTTTATCTGGCCTTTAATAAGTTTATCGGATCCTAAAAAATTTACAATACCGTTAATTATATCAAATTATGCTGGAGAGTTAAGTATAGATTGGAGTAGTTTATTAGCAGCATCAGTAATATCAATGATACCAGTACTGATAGTTTTCTTAGTTTTTCAGAATTATTTTATAAAAGGAATAGCAAATACTGGGTCGAAAGAATAAAATGAAAATAGGAGAGAAAAAATGATTACAAAAAAACAAGTAATTGATACTTTATATAATAGATTAATAACTTTAGAACCTATTGAAGGCGAGTATGTGACTAGTATATACGAATGGGAATGGCAGCAAGGTGTATCTTTATATACAACTTATAAGATGTATAAAATGACGGGAGAAAAAAAATATTTAGATTTTATTTTAGAATGGTATGATAGAATGATAAAAGAGGGAATTCCTGAAAGAAATGTAAATACAACAGCTCCATTCTTAACAATGGCTTTTTTAGCTGAAGATAAAATAGAAAGCAGTATTGACTTTGAAAAGTATGTAAAAAATCATGCAGAATGGATTATTAAAAAATTTCCATTGACAACAGATGGAGGTTTTCAACACTTAACAAGAGAGTATATTCATAGAGAACAAATTTGGGCTGATACAGTTTATATGACAGTTTTATTTTTAGCAAAAGCTGGTAAGTATTTAAATAAAAAAGAGTATATAGATGAAGCAATATATCAAGCTATGGTTCATATAAAATATTTAACTGATACAAGAACTGGATTGTTTTATCATGGATGGTCTTTTATGGAAGAGGAAAAAGAGTTAGGGAAATACCATTGGGCAAGGGGAAATTCTTGGATAACAATGGGAATTCCAGAGTTATTAGAAATTATAGGGGAAGATATAGATAAAAGAAGCGAAAGATTTTTAAAAGAAGCTTATGTAAGACAAGTAAAAATATTGATAGATTATCAAAATAACGATGGAATGTGGCATACTATAATAACTAATAGAGCGTCATATTTAGAAACATCTGCAACTGCTGCTTTGGCTTGTGGTATTTTAAAAGGAGTAAATTTAGGTTTAATTGATCAAGTTTACTATTTTAATGCTTTTATGGGAGTTAGATATATTATTGATAATTATTTAGAATCTAATGGAGATTTAAAAAATGTTTCTTACGGAACTCCAATTGGAATTAATGAAGAGCACTATATGAAAATACCTTTTTGCCAAGCACCATATGGACAAACAAATATGCTGTTAGCTTTAATAGAGTTGAAGGAGACTGAAAATTTTCATAAAGGATTTACAATGCCATGGAAAGAACAAAATTAATTAAATGTTGTTACTATGTTTTAGGTATAATTTTTTTAGGATTTGGAATAACATTAACTTTAATCAGTAATTTAGGAGCTGGAGGATGGGATGTATTGATACAAAATCTTTCAAATATAACAAGTATTACTGTAGGGAAGTGTTTGTGGAGTGTTGCAATAATTTTACTTTTAATATCTGGAGTTATTTTAAAAAAAATTCCAGATATTAAAGTCTTAGCAGTCTCTTGGATTACAGGAATAGTCATAGATATATCTTATTATATAATATTAAAAAATTTAATAATCAATTCTTTATATTTAAGAGGAATAATATTAATATTAGGATTATTATGTATAGCACTAGGCTGTAGTATGATGTTTGTTACAAATTTACCTAAAAATCATACAGAAACTTTAGTTTTTTCAATAGTTGATAAATTTGGTTATTCATATAAAACTATTAAAATATTTTTAGATAGCTTAGCACTTTTTATTGCTATTGGTATAGGTATTTTTTTAAAAGATTTTTCAAACTTAGGTGTAGGAACTTTTATAAGTTCATTTTTTATGGGATATTTAATAGATAGATTTTTACCAGTGACAAAAAAAATTTTTATTTTTTTACAAGAGAATTTTATATAAAAATTAAAAATAAGAGGAGAAATATACGAGAGTATAGGGTAAGTGCATATGACGACAAAAGAATTTGCCAATTTAATTGGTGTTTCAAGAATAACGTTATCTAAAGTTTTAAATAACAAAAAAGGTGTTTCTAAAGAAACTGAAGATAAAATTAAAGAGTATATAAAAAGATATAATTTTACCCCAAATAATTCTGCAAGAAATTTAGCGGGAAAAAAGAGCAATATAATTGGAATATTTTTTAAAGAATCAACGTTTAATTATATTGATTCAGAAATTAGATCACACTTTTCAACGGAGTTTTTAAATTGTGCTTTAAACCAAGCTCAAAAATACGGCTATAAAATTTTAGTATCAGTGATAAAAAATGAAGAAGAATATTCTGAAATTAATAAACTTTTTAAAAGTTCCTTAATATCTGGAGGAATTTTACTTGGATATTCAAAATTCGATGAAAAACTTAAAGAAGTTTTAAAAGAGAAAAATAAAATGGTACTTATAAATCAAGAGGAAAAAAGTTCTTTTGATAATATAGGAGTTGTAAATATTAATGATAATGACGGCATACAAAAAGCTTTAGATATAATTACAAGAAATGGGCATAAAAAAATACTATATATTGGAGGAAAGATAGATCGGTTACCAGGATTAAGGAGAGAAAAAAGTTTTCTAGAGTTTTGCAAAAAAAATAGATCATTAATAAAAAAGTCACTTTTTGAAAGAGGAGATTTTTCTAGGAAAAGTGGTTATGATATAACTGAGAATATTTTAAAAAGTGAAAAAGATATTCCTACAGCAATTTTAGCCGCAAATGATATTATGGCAATAGGAGCAATTGAAGCTATCAAAAAAAATGGATTAAGAGTTCCAGAAGATATATCAGTTATAGGGTTTGATAATATTGAAATATCAAAATATATTGAACCAAAGTTATCGACAGTGGGATATAATTATGAAGAGATTGCTGGAAAAGCTATTAAAATGTTAGTTGCATTAATAAATGATGAGAAAACTAGAAAAAATATTGAAATTGAAACAGAGTTTATGGAAAGAGAAAGTTTGAAAAAAATTTTTTAGAAATTTTAATAGTTTTGCCCATTACTTATTCAGGAATACTCTTATTACAGCTTTTAGTGTAACCTATTCCAAGTGTCATAGTTAGAATTTTTATACTTTTTATTTTTCCAACCTGTTGTAAAGTTATTGGATTATATAGCACTTCTTAAAAGTAATTTTTTATTTAGAGAGGTGATAACACAACTAAATAATTTTCTGTTAGTAGGAGTAGTAATAACTATAATATCAACTATTGTCAAAAATATTAGGAATTGATAGATTACTTTTAATATCTTTTATTCCTAAATCTATAACTATTTCAATAGGAGTAGAAATAAGTAAAAATTTTGGTGCGATTCCAGTAATTACAATTTTTTCTATAGTTTTAACAGGAATTTAAGAAAATATATTTCAAATATATTTGAAGTATTTTCATTTAATTTATTGAAGTCTTTTCTTGTAATAGAGAAAAGACTTTTTTTGTTTATAAAAAATAAAAATTTGGGAAATTGTGCTATGTGACATAGAATTTTTTATAAAAATATATTAGTATTAAATAAAATGGATAAAAATATATAAATAAAAGGTTCAACTCATGTGGCATAAAAAGGGGTGTTAGTGTCAACGATGGAAAAGTGGAATGATTTATTTAAGATTATTTATATAACAAGAGAAGAAAAATGGAAAACTAATCCTGATTTAAAATTAATAAAAGATTATCTTAATAAACACATGCAAATTAGGCTTGTGAAAGAGGGAGAAAAAATCCATCAATATGATAAGAGTCAAAAATATATACACTATGTAATAGTTGGAAAGTATTTTCATTATCGTGAACTAAAAATAGGAAAAAGAAACCTTATAGCTTTAAATGAAGCTCCAGAATGGATTGGGATGGATAGAGTTCTAGATAAAGAAAATGCAAATATAACAGAGGACTATGTAACAGAGGAGTGTATTGTAATAGATATAGAAAAAGAGTATTTTGTAGAGTGTCTTAAAAATAATGGGGAGATATCACTATATATTATAAAAAATTTATTGAAAAAAATGTCATTGACATCAAATCGTGCAGAATCTATGTTAATTAATGATGCAAAACTACAATTTTTATGTTGGCTAAATGACTATTGGAAAAATAATAACAAAGGGGAAGAAAAGTTGATTATTAAACTGAAAAATGACTATATTATGGATAATATAGGAATAAGTACTAGAACATTTTATCGTATATTAAAGGAGCTAAAAGAAGAGGCACTAATAACAACGGTAAAAGGAAATATAGTTATAAATAGTCTACAGATAGAAAAAATAAAAAATATATTATAAATTCAACGGGAGGATTAAATGGAGGAGTTAAAAAGTGGGGAGATATCAATAGATATTTCTAGGTATTCATCAGAGTCTGAAATGGGGAAGAGTAAAAATAAAAATATATTGGTGGATATTTTTAAGTATTCTTTGGGAGGATTAGGAGTTACACTTGCAACAAATTTGACAATGTCATATCTAAACTTTTTTTTAACAGATATTTTTGGAATAACAGCTTTTGCTGTGGCAGGAATTATGTTAGTTTCGAGAATTGTGGATGCAATAACAGATCCTGTTATGGGAATTGGAGCTGATAGAACAAAATCTCGTTGGGGAAAGTTTAGACCTTGGATGATATTTTTTGCACCAATGCTGGGATTTGCTGTATTTTTACTTTTTTATACACCGAATATTCCTGAGAACATGAAAGTTTTATATGCCTATGGAGTATTTATATTTTATTCAATAGCAATTACAATAGTTTCAATACCATATTTTGCACTAGTGCCAGTTATCTCTAAAGATTCACATACTAGAACAATTATTATATCTTGGAAAAGTGTAATGTGCCAAGTAGCTGTATTATGTATTTCAACTTTTGCACTGCCTATGGTAAATATGTTTGGTGGTGGACAAAAGGGATGGGCAACATTTGGAGGAATCGTTGGAGTAGCAGCAACTATTTTTGTATGGATAGCAGCAGATGGAGCTAAGGCTCATGATGTTCCTAGTAACATAGAAGTATCAAATAATATTAAAAATAATAATAGAGAGAAAAATAATTTAAAAATACTCTTAAAAACAAAACCACTATTAGTTCTTGTAGCAGCCTTTGGACTGTCAATGTTTGCAAATACTCTTGTGAATTCAGCAAATATGTATTATTTTAAATATATTTTAAATAAACAAAATTGGATTCCAACAGTTATGGCAGTGAGTATGGGAGCAAGTATCTTTGCATCTATGATTCTACCAAAAATTGAGGGGATTTTTGGAAAGAAAAAAGCTTTTATGTATTCAACTCTTATTTGTGTAATACCTTTAATTTTATTAGGATTAAATCCTAATGTTACTTCAATATACTTACTTCTTGCTCAACTTATTTTGTTTGGATTTATGTATGGAATAGCAAGCGCACTTCCTTGGGCTATGATACCAGATTGCATTGACTATGCAGAGTGGAAATATGGTGTACAGCCAAATGGTTTATTTACAGCAACATTTACATTTGTACAAAAGTGTGGAATTGCTATTGGTGGATTTTTATCGAGTTTTTTACTTGGAATATCTGGATTTGTTGCAAATAAAGATCAAGTTGAAAGTTCTATAAAGATGATAATATCACTACGTTTTATTATACCAGCAATATTGTTTCTTTTAGTTGTAGTTGTATTATACTTTTATGAGATAACTCCAGAAAGAACAAAAGAGATTTCAAAAGAATTAGAGAAAAGAAGAGATATCGCATAGATAAAGTAAAATACGGAGGGGAAAATGAACGAATTAAATCAGAGGTATTCAAAAGAGGTAACAGATATTGTTACGGTTAGTGGAAAGTATCCTTGTATGACTCAAACTGCTGATGGAAAAACTTATGTTTGTTATCAAGAGTATAAAGATAGACATGATGTTATCGTGGCAGGAGTTTTAACTCAAGAAAAAGGTGAATTTGTAGGTGGAACCATAATATCTCAAGGTGGAGAAGCATTAAAGCCTGTTTGTGTAGCAGATGGAAATCGTGTATGGTATGCTTGGGGAGAAAATAAAAACCAAAAATGGGGAATTTATTATAGAAGTTATGAAAATGGAATTTACGGAGAGATTCAATGTGCAGAGGAGAGAGAAGCACTTTTTTATCCGTATCTGTATTCAAAAGATGGTGTAGTATATCTTCTTTGGAATCGTCAATGTAGTAACTCAGGAGAAGTTGTAATAGGAATAATTGGAGAGGGTGGAATAGAAAATCTTCAAGTAGTTTCATCTTCAAAAGAAGTTTATAGACCAAGTTATACTATGACAGATGATGGAATTGGTTATGTGGCTTATGATTCCTTTAATGGAAAAAACTATGATGTTTTAGTGAGAGCTTGTAAAGATGGAGTTTGGTCAGAAGAAAAAGTTGTGAGTACATCAAAAACTGCTTGGGCAGCTCAGCCATTGGTTGCCTCACTAAAAGATAAAATTCTAGTATGTTGGTATGATTTCAATCATGGTTCAGATTTTTCATACAATAGTTCGGTAGTTTTTTTAAAAAATGATGAGTTAATTATAGAGGAGCCGCATTGTATTGGAAGAGGAGTAGACTGGTATGAAGATATAGCAGTCGGAGAAAACTCCAAGGGAGAGGTAGTTTTTTCTTATTCTTGGGGAAAAACAAAATTGCATGTAAGACATTATGATTATAAAAGTAAATGGAGTGAACCAGTGGTTTTCACTTATGATGAAAATAGTTTTGCATCTAACCAAAGAGCTTTAATTGATGATGAGGGAACAATACATTTAGTATGGCAGTATGGAAACCAAAATGGGCATAAACCAATTAGAAATGCACAAGTTATTTATACTTGGTTAAAAGCTGATGAGTTTGAAAACTATATTGATACAGAAGCAGAGAAAGTGAGCGATCCATTTACTCGTCCAATTCCAGCAGAAAAGTCACTAGATCGTGTAACTAAAGAAGCAACAAAAGAGTGGATGATTAAAAATGGATATGGACAAAAATTTCCAGTGTTTGGAGATATCCATGGTCAAAGTGGGATGTCAGATGGAGTTGGAGAGATAGATCAATTTTTTAATATTGCAAAAGTATGGGCAAATTTAGATTTTACAGCATTGACAGATCATGATTGCTACCCATATTGGTTAAGTGAATCAGAATGGGAGTGGATTCGTACAACTTCAAGATTATTTAATGTTGAAGGAGAAATGACAACACTTTTAGCTTATGAGTGGACACCAAATGAATATCGTTATGATTTTGGTCATAAAAATATATATTATAGAGGATTTGAAGGAGAATTATTTCGCTCTGGAGATGAGGGTGGATTAACACCAGACCGTCTATTCAGTAGTATAAAAAAATATCAAGCTATGGCATTTCCACATCACCCAGCGGCTAGTTGGAAACTAGTAAGTGCTGCAACTGATTGGTCATTCCATGATGAAAGTGTACAAAGGATGGTAGAGATTTTTTCAAGACATGCTCCTTTTGAATACTATGGAAATTCCTCAAAATATACTAAAAATAATATGCAAATTGAGCGTTGCAGTGCACAAGATGCGTTAGCAAAGGGTTATCACTTAGGATTTATTGCAGGAAGTGATTCTCATCAAATGGAACATGGTTTAGAGGGTGGAATAATTATATCTTTTGTGGATAGATTAGCCAATGAAACTGTTTGGGATAATTTATATAATCGTTTTGCTTATGGAACAT
>NZ_JBOFXD010000010.1:0-7505 GCF_051653945.1 Cetobacterium sp. | reverse complement strand
TGAGGATTCTGAATATTTAACTGCTATGTATCTAGCTATTAAAGATATTACTAACGATTTAAATATTTCTGAAGATGGGTATAGAGTAATTACAAATTGTAATACTCATGGAGGACAGGAAGTGTTTCACTTACATTTCCATCTATTAGGTGGACAACACCTTGGTCCTATGCTATCAATTTAATAGTAATTAAAAAGGTTGCCTTTTGGCAACCTTTTTTTATTCTATCTCTTATCTACCCACTGCTTAATCTCATTAAAGTTATTTTTTACAATATCCTCAATAGGTAAAGTTTCAGAAGAAACTCTAGGGAAGAATTTTATTTTTACTACTCCACTTTTTGGCATTTTTCTGTGAGCTGGGAATAACTCGTATGCTCCTTTTATTCCAAAAGGAACTATATCTGCATTTAATTCTTTAGCTAATATTCCATAGAACTTTTTAAATTCTCTCATCTCTCCATCTCTACTTCTTGTTCCTTCAGGGAATATAACTATATTTTTCCCTTGTCTTAAAGCTGTTGCTGCACATTGTAGTGTTTCTGCTAAGTTTTTATTAATATCAATTAGTATAACATTAGAGTTTTCTCCTAAATAACTCATAATCCCTTTTTTAAAGTGTGCTACCTTCGCTAAGAAATATGTGTTATCTAAAACCTTATTATCTATGCTTTGAGTAAATATAAAACCATCTAAGAAACTTTGATGATTTCCAACAAATACTGTTGGTTTTGTAACTTTAGAATTCTCTAAACCTTCTTTCTCTATCTTTATGTATAATGAAAATAACGGTTTAAATAGTAGTTTTAACAATCTACCCATAGAGTTAGACTTCGGTAATCCATCAAAATTATCCTTTTCTAATATTTTTTTCCAATCAACATCCTTTATCTCTAAACTTGTTGAATTCTCTTTTAAATATTCTGCAATCTTAATTACTGTAGGGTTTTCTGTTAAAATCTCCTCTGTTAAAGTAACTCCAAAACTACTTTCAACAAAAGCTATGAACTCAACTAAATCTAAAGAGTCTAACCCTAAATCTAGCTCAAGATGAGCATTTGACATAACTTTCTTTCCTTTTAAACTTGTTAAGTAATCTGAAATAGCTTTATACTCTTCAAAAGTTGGAATATTTTCCTCTTTTTCTTCCTCTATTTTACCCTCTAAAAGAGCAGGAACCATAAATCTTCTTATCTTTCCAATCTTCGTTTTTGGTAACTCCTGTTGCACTATTCTTAAGTCTAAAATCTTTTTGTAGTTTGCTGTAGAACCATTATATTTATCTATTACACCAGTTTTTAGTGTTTCAACTATATTTGTAACTCTATGCTCTTTTACCTTAGTAAAGTTAGGATATATAACTGCTGTAAGTAAAGAGTTATACTCTATTACAACCATCTCTTCTATTAAGTCTGTTTTTGATAAAATAAACTGCTCAATTTCCACAGGATTTATATTTTTTCCATTTGATAAAACAATCATCTCTTTCTTTCTTCCTGTCACAAAAAGATAATCATTTTTTAACTCTCCTAGATCTCCAGTGTGGAACCATCCCTCTGAATCTATAACCTCTGCAGTTGCTTCAGGCTTATTATAGTAACCTTTCATTAAATTTCTACCTTTAGATAAAATCTCCCCATCTTCAGCTATTTTTACCTGAACTCCATCCATTATTTTTCCAGCTGATCCAGGCACTACTTGGTTTATAGGTGTAAAAGATATCATAGGTGCCGTTTCTGTAAGTCCATATCCTTCACAAACATCTATTCCTAAAATTTTAAAATCTCTTGATACCTCTGGATTTAGTTTAGATCCTCCTGACACGAAAAATCTTATATTTCCTCCGAATCCATCATGAACCTTTTTAAAAATTTTCTTACTTAACTCTTTATTATCAAGTTTTTCACATAGTTTAAATAATGACTTTATAACTTTATTTGAATTTATTTTTTCCATTATTTTTTTATGTAACATCTCCCAAAGTCTTGGCACTCCAATCATCATAGTTATCTTATAATCATTTAAAGCATCTACCATCGCTTGAGATGATAACTCTTTTAAGAATGCTATTGTTGCTCCTTGTTGCAATGGAACAATTCCAGATCCTAAAAGTGGAAATATGTGATGCATTGGTAGTAATGCTAAAACTCTATCTGTTGGCTCATACATTTGATACTTATTTAATCCCTCTATATTCACTAATATATTGTCAAAAGTCAACATTACTCCCTTTGGACTTCCAGTTGTTCCAGATGTATATAGTATTAAAGCTACCGCTTCTCTATCTGGAGCATAAATTATTCCCTCTTTATCTGCTTTTGATAGATCTATCTCATCAACATTTAAGAGTGTTGTTTGTACTCTCGATAGGTCAATAGCTTCTTTAGCTATATCATAAGTATTATTTGAAACAAATATATATTTCGGTGTACAGTCCTCTATAAAATACTGAAATTCAGATACTTTTGAGGCAGCATCTAAGCATACACACGTTCCTTTTTTATCCCAAATCCCTAAAAAAGCATACAACAGTTCAGGTCTATTTTCCATAAATATTACTGCTTTTTCCTCTTTTGCCAAATCTAAAATTGATGCATACTCTTTAGCTCCAGCAATTAAATCTTTATACGAATACTCTTTACCCTCATAAAATATCGCTGTTTTATTATGATTTTTTACAAATTCCAATTTTTCCTCCCAAATTATTACAGGTGTTTTTTTAATCATCAAGTGATTATAACATAATTGTGTTATTATTTCAATATCACGGGCTAAGTAAAAAGCTGACATATTTTTTATGTCAGCTTTTATTTTTAGTTATTTACACTCTTCTCTATTGAATCTCTAGTTATTTTTACAATCTCTTCCACTGATCTACTTTCAGGTAGTATTTTATCTAAGATTGTTATACTCATTTTTCCTGAGCTTGGAACACCTTTTCCATATGGCATTAAGTCATAAGCTCCTTTTATTGCAAAAGGAACAACTGGAATATCTAACTCTTTTGAGAGTATAGCAAATGTTTTTTTGAAATCCTGTAACTCTCCATCTCTAGTTCTAGCTCCCTCTGGGAAAATAACTAGATTTTTTCCTTCTTTTAAAACCTTAGCTGCTATTTTTAGTGTTTCTTTTAAATTTTTATTAACATCTATTAAAATAACATTTCCATTTTCTGCTAAATATTTTTTTATTTTCCCTTCAAAATGAATATTTATAGCTAAGAAATACGTATTTTTTAATATATCCTTTGGTAATGCTTGTCCAAAAGCAAAAGCATCTAGCATACTTTGATGGTTTCCTATATATATAACAGGAGATGTTTTTTCCAATTTACCTATGTTTTTTTCTAATTTTACATACCCAGTAAATAAAGGCTTTAGTATAGTTGTTATTGGGATAACATATTTTGAACTAGGCATTTTTAAATCTACTGGTTCTTCAAATATCTTCTTCCAATTGATCTCTTTCTCTTCAAAATTTCCACCTTTTTCCCTTACATATTGGCAAAGAGCTTCTACAGTTTTTATTCTTGAGAAATCCTCTTCTGAAATATCAACACCAAAAGTATTTTGAATAAACGTTATTATTTCAACTATATCTAAGGAATCTAATCCTAAATCAATCTCTAGGTGTGATTCTGGAATTATCTCTATTTCATCATGAAGAGTTCCAATAAACTTTGAAATTGCTTTAAACTCTTGGCTGTTAATCTCTTTAGATGTAGATACTCTTTTTTCAACCTCTTTTTCTGCTACTATCTCATCTGGTGTTCCTTTAATTAAATTATTTCCTTTTAATAGATCTTTTAACATAAATCTTCTAAGTTTTCCAAGTTTTGTTTTTGGTAACTCCTCTTTTACTATAACTATATCCAATATTTTCTTATATTTTGGTGCTGTTACATTATATTTATCTATAACTTCCCATTTGATAGCCTCTTTAGCGTTGGCAATTTTTTTCTCCTCCAACACTTTAAAATCTGGATAGATAATCGCTATAAGATGCTTTTCATCCTCTGTTATAGCAACTTCTTGAATCAAATTAGTTTCTTTCATAATTTCAGCTTCAATATCTGATGGGTTAATATTTTTACCATTTGATAAAACTATCATCTCTTTTTTTCTACCAATTATTTTTAAATGATCTCCATCAAATTGACCCAAATCTCCTGTATGGAACCATCCTTCACTATCTATTGCCTCAGCTGTTGCTTCAGGTTTATTATAATATCCCTTCATGACATTTCTACCTTTTACAACAATCTCTCCATCCTCTTCTAATTTAACTTTAACTCCTGGTAAAGGAACTCCAACTGTTCCAGGAATGATATTATCCATTCTATTAAAAGATATAATTGGTGATGTTTCTGTCAGTCCATACCCCTCTAACATTTTAAAACCAAATATATTGAAGTCTTCACATATCTCTTTATCTAATTTTGCTCCACCTGAAACTAAAAATTTTATATTTCCTCCAAAAGCATCTTGGATTTTTTTAAATACAATTTTATTTAAAGCCATAATATTTAAAGATTTACATATATTAAAAAGTTTGTAGCTTAAAGCATTTTCTTTAATCTTTCCTTTAATACCCTTGTGGAACATCTCCCAAACTCTTGGTACACCTATCACAATAGTTATTTTATATTTTTGTAAGTTTCTTTTTATAGCTTCTGATGATAGCTCATCTAAAATAACAACTAAACACCCAAATTTTAAAGGCATTAACACTGTAAAAGATAGAGGCAATATGTGATGAAATGGTAATAGTGCTAATAATCGATCTTCTGGTTTTACCATCTCTATCTCTTCTATACCATCTACATTGGACATTATATTATCAAAAGTTAGCATAACACCTTTTGGATTCCCAGTCGTTCCTGATGTATATAACATAACTGCTACAGCATCTTTTTCTAAACATTCAATTGCGGCATTTTCAATCTCTATATCTTTTTTTATATCTATTTCATCAATATTCAATATTTTTATACTTGAATTTGATTCTTCTTTAGCTTTTTTAACTACCTCTATATTCTCATTAGAAGTAATTATATATTTAGGATGAGAATCATTGAAAACATATATCAATTGATCTACATTATAACTTG
This sequence comes from Cetobacterium sp., assembly GCF_051653945.1. GTDB lineage: Bacteria > Fusobacteriota > Fusobacteriia > Fusobacteriales > Fusobacteriaceae > Cetobacterium_A. The sequence continues at coordinate 2,395 of NZ_JBOFXD010000010.1, read as the reverse complement.
CATCTAAGTTAGTACACGTCCCTTTCTTATCCCATACTCCTAGTACAGCTCCCATATACTCCGGTCTATTCTCCATAAAAATAGCTACTCTATCCTCTTTATCTATATTCATTAAACTTGAATATATCTTTGCCATCTTTATAAGTTCATAGTATGAGTGCTCTTTATCTTTATAAATTACCGCAGTTTTTTTTCTATCATATACAAAATTCATAAATTTTCCCTCCCTAATTTGTAAAAATAATAACTTATTCTATAATAACTTACACCAATTGTCCACTTTTTCCTCTTAACATGTTGACTTTTTAGTATTTATAAAGTAGTATTGTGTTAAAATAATTGAGGAGGTTATCCATGTTAAATGAACTATTAATCAAAACTCGTTCTCACAGAACTTTCGATTCTACAGAAATTGATATTGAAACTTTAGAAAGTTTAATCAATGCTGCTCATCTAGGTGGATCTGCTAGAAACAGCCAAACACTTAGATACACCCTTGTTAGTTCTCAAAGTTTATGTCACAAAATTTTTCCTCATACAGCTTGGGCGGGAGCTATTCCTTGGAGTCCAACTTTAGAAGAGGGACCCAAAGCCTATATCCTTATTAGTACTCTTAAAGAAAACCTTTTATCTCCAATAACTTTAGGTATTGATATTGGAATTGCATGCCAAAATATTCTTTTAAAAGCTACAGAACTAGGTTTTGGTGGATGTTTAATTGGAGCTTTTAATAAATTAGATGTATCTAAAACTCTTGATTTAGATATGGATACTTACAATCCTCAAATTTTAGTAGCCCTAGGAAAACCAACCGATAAAGTTATTTTAACTAAAGGAAATATTAGTAATTTAAAGTATCATAGAGATGTAGAGGAAAATGTACACTATGTGCCTAAACTTTCTCTAGAAACTTTGATTTTAAAAAAATTCTAGGAGGATTTTATGAAAAAAACAATCGGAACTTTATTTCTTTTAACTTCAGCTTTCTCTTTAGCTAATGAAACGCCTACAATCTCTGTTACTGGAACAGGAACTGTTTCAGGAAAACCTGATACTTTTAGCATAATAGCTACTGTTGAAACAACAAATAAAAACTCACAAACAGCTATTAGTGAAAATACAGATATTGTTAATAAAGCCATCGCTTTATTAAAGAAAAGTGGTTTAAAAGAAAATAATATAAAAACTGAAAATTACTCTTTAAATTATAGAAATGATTATAATGTAAAAGATGGAGAGATGAAGTACTTTGTTAGAAATCAAATTTTAATTACTAGTAATGATTTAGATAAAGCTGGTACTGTACTTACTGCTCTTAATAATGGTGGTGTAAATAATATTGGAGAGATTAACTTTTTTATAGCTGATAGAAAAGAGTTAGAGGATAAAGCATATAAATTAGCCTATGAAAATGCTAAATATAAAGCTGCTTTAATCGCAGGCATAGATGACTTTAAAGTTTCTCCTAAAAATATTGATTTAAATTACTCAATGCCTAGACCAATATCTTTTATGTTAAACTCAGCAGCTAAAGCCGATGATACTCCAATTCCTTTAACAGTTCCAAATGATGTTGATGTTACTGCAAGTATGAATGTAATTTTCTATATGGAAAAATAAAAAAAGCAGCTGAGAAATCAGCTGTTTTTTAATTTTAATAATATAAAGTCACTCCTAAATAAAAATCTAATAACACTTGAAAAACAATTGCTATAAATATTATTATTACTACTCCTAACATACTTGTTCCACAATCTCTATCTTCTGGTTCAAAACCTCTTTTTTCAAGAACTTTCTCTGCTTTCATAAAGTAAAAATCATTGGCTTTAAAGCCAATATATATCCTAATAAATAGAACTAAAATAGTTCCTCCCATAAAAAACTTTGTTTTTATTAAAAATAAAAATGTTGCTAAATTTATAAGAAGATTCATAAGTAAAAGTACAACTGCACTTTTATACATTTTCCGATAGGCAAACCATAATGTTTCAAATAGAAATGCTGCAAAATTAAATTTAATCTTTTCACTTCTCCAACTTTCTAAGTAATATTTGGAATTTTTTCTTACAAAGTCTTCTAAACTTCCTAGATGTTTTTCTACATATTCTATTCTACTCTCCATAGTCCCTCCTTAGCTATTTAAAGTTCTAAAAATCTTGATTAAAATAGTTTGTTCTTCTTACAAATATACTACTCAACATCTGCTCTTTATCCTTATTTTTTATATAAAAACTTTCTATTTTTTTTAAAGATTCATAATCTCTAAACCCATAAGCTAAAGTTGCTAAATCATTTATACTTAAACTTAAATCAAACTCTTCCTCTACCTTTTTAACTTTATTTCTATTTATTTTAAAAACTCCTGTGTTATCCTCTATATACCTATCCTGTATAT
>NZ_JBOFXD010000009.1:0-4553 GCF_051653945.1 Cetobacterium sp. | reverse complement strand
ATAATATTAGGATATACAAAATCTTAAAATTGAAGATTTAATTGGGTTTATGATTATATAATACAAGATTTTTTATATTTTGTTTCTCAAGATCGGATAGGTTACAGTTCTCAATATAATTTTTGAAAATAGTAAATTTAATATCAGAAAGATTTTTTTGAATAATTATAATTTTATTTAATGTATTTTTATAATCATCATTTTCTTCTGTATTATTAAAAATATTTTTTATTTGTTTTTCGATAATAATTAATCGATTAATTAAATCTAATTTATATAAAAATCCATTCATATATTCTCTCCTAAAATATTTCTTATATTTCTTGCTTTAGTTAAAAAAATAGTTACTTAAAAATATTAAAAGTTTCTTTAATAATTTTTCTTGTAGAAATATCAGCCTTTAAAATATTTAAATTTTCTAAGTTTTGAGATATTATTTGAGTTGTAATATGATCTTTTTGAAATTCAAAATTTAAATTTTTTGCAATTTCTTTAAGAGCATTTTTAGTTGCAACATAATGATTTTGATAGATATTATTAGAATAATTTTTCATAAAAATAGAAATCATAATACGCCCCATTTTTTGTTCCTTCATATAGGGAAGAGTCTCTATTATAGCTCCTAAAACATTAAATCCATAAATATTATTCCATATTTCCCAAGTAGTATTTTTTACATTAATTTCTATATTGGTAAATAGATAATCAATTTTTTCTATATTTGTAATTTTTTTAATGTAGCTTTTAAAAGGTATATTTGCTTCTTGAAAATGTATATTATTTTCACATTGAGATAAAAAAGATTGAATATTTTTAGAGAATTCTCCAAAAATATATATTTTAGCTTCTTTTTTTATTAAATATTTTATAATTTCTATTTGAAAATTACCTTTTAATCCTATTATTACACATATTTTATTTTTTAAAATTAAACTCATTAAAATAACTCCTTTTATTATTAATTTTTGTTAATAAGTTTAGACATTTCTTCAATAGCTTTTTCTAATTGAGTATCTTCGCCTGAAAGTAAATCATTGATTTTGTTATTATCTCTTAAATCTGTTTCATTAATATTTGTTATAATATTATCTGAGAAGACTTTTTTATTTTCAATAAATATATCAGGATCAATACCTTTTTCGTGAATAGAGATTCCATTTGGGGTATAATATTTAGCAATTGTTAATTTTATTCCATCTTCATGAGGTAATGGAATAAGTGTTTGAACACTTCCTTTCCCAAAAGTTTTTTCACCAAGGAGGATGCCTCTTTTATAGTCTTTTATAGCTCCTGAGACAATTTCTGAAGCGGAAGCACTTTCTTGATTAATTAAAATTATAAGTGGAAATTCTCCAAAATATTTTCCTTCACGAAAGATAATTTCCTCTTGACCATCTTTTCCTTTTGTACTAACAATTTTTCCATTAGATATAAACATTGATGAAACTCTTACAGCCTCTTTTAGTGAACCACCGGGATTATTTCTTAAATCAAAAATAATTCCTCTAGCTCCATTATTTTGTAGATTTTTTAGCTCTGTACTTAAATCTTCATATATATTTTCACCAAATTGAGTCAATCTTAAATATCCAATAGAATCCTTGAGAAGTTTACTTTTAACATATTTTAGTTGAATAAGAGTACGTTTTAAATCGATTTTTTTACTATTATTTGTATTTTCATCATAAACAACAAGTTTAACTAAACTTCCATTTTTTCCTTTTAATCTATCTGCACATTCTTTAAATGTTAAATTTAAAGTACTTTCTCCATCAATAGAAAGAATTCTATCTTTAGCCTTTATTCCTGCCAAGAATGCTGGAGTATCATATATTGAGGAAACAACTAATAAATATTCATTACTATTTTTCTGAATAACAGTTCCTATTCCAGCATATTCACCCTCCAGATCTTCTTTAAAACTCTCCATTTCTTCTTTAGAGAAATAGTTTGAGTAAGGATCATCTAATGAATTTATCATTCCTTTTAATGCACCTTGAACTAGGGATATATTAGTAATATTTGTATTTTCATCTTTTTTTTCTCCTACATAATTTGATTTTATTATATTTATAACATCAGAAATTTCTTTTAATTCTTTTATATTTTGAACAAATTCATTGTCTACAGAATAAGCTACTACATTATGAAGTATAATTATATTAAATACCAATAAAAACTTTGATTTTCTTAAATACTTTTTCATTATATTTTCACCATCCTAAATATAAATATACATACAAATTATTTTAATAAAAATCTAAAAAATTATAACCATCACATTTTCATCTGGTTTTTGCTCATTTGATTTTCTGTTAACTTTCCCATTAGTGACCCAATCAAAAAGAAATTTTATATGAGCTTCAGTGTTTCTAATACACTTTCTAGTTCCTTCAACAGTTCCTAAAGTACTATCTTTTTCTTGAAGAAAAAAATCTCTATTAATCTCCTCTTCAAAATTAATAGGAGTTCCATGAATATATCCTCCACCAGAAAATCTAATTGCATATTTTGCTATTCCTCCAGAAGTATTAAAGTCATCTCTAAATCCCATTTCATATTTAACCATAGGAACTATAAAATATCCTTTAGGAGTCTCGAAGCCAAGAGTACTTTCTAATCCTGTTTTATTAAGTGTGTAAGAAATAAGTTCCCAGTTGTTATTTAAAGTCTTTTCAAATATACCTTGATTTTCATTATCTAAATCAATTACAATAACCTTTTTGAAATCAGGATTAATAAAAGGATATCTACTTATAAGATTTTTATTAATTTTCAAAGGTTTTTCTGGAATATTTGGAGTATTAACATATAAGTAATTATCTTTTTCAAATTCTATTGATAGTAGTGTTCTATCAGGAATGTAGATAACCTCATCTTTATATAAAGCTTTAGCATTTTGATCTGCTGATGTTCCGTATTTATCTTTAGTTCTATTCATATTTTTATTATTAGGATTAGGTTTATATGTGTTTATAGAAACCAATTTCTTATTATTTTCAGATTCTGATTTTAAAAAACTTGATAAACTTTTAATTCGATTATCCATTTCTTCAAATCTAAAAGTTCTAAATGTAACAAGCAAGGATGAGATATATCCAAATCTTTTAATTCCGTCAGTGTTTATTAACTCTACTTTATACCATTCATTTCCATTTGATTTTACTTTTTCAAGTACTTTTAGCTTTGTATTAAATGGAAATTTTATAATTTCTTTTGCATTGATAGACGCATCTTCTCGAATAGATGCATCTATCGTTTTTATGAAAACATAATTAAAATATGCAGGTTGTGCTTCATTATTTTTTATATTAACATTTATGCTCATAGGAATCTTATCGCTATACTTTTCTACTAAAGTTTTATTTATATTTGAAAATGTGGGATGTGATAAAAATATAAATTTTATCAATAAGCTTCCAAATTTAAGATATGTATATTTTTTGATTTTATTTCCTCCGTTCATTTTAGACTAAAGTACTAGTGCTCTTATATTTAGGATCATCACCATATGCAAATACAACTGATCCAGATTTTATTAAATTAATAGCTTGTTTATAGATATCTTTAGGAAGAGCTGGGCATCCAAGACTTCTTCCCAACCGACCTTGATTTTTTGCAAGCTGAGGATTTGCATAATCAGCTCCATGTATAACAATATATCTTTTTTTCGCATTATCGTTGATACCTTTTTCTAAACCATCTAAAACTAAAGAGTATCCATTTTTTCCCATATATGTATTTTCTGTTTTAAAAAATCCAATAGAACTTTTATAAGAGTTTACTTTATTTGAAAAAGATGTTGCAACATTTAAACCACTATTTTTTCCATGAGTGACATAAGTAGATACTAATAATTTTTTTTGTTTTAAATCAATTATAAAGAACCTTTCTTCAGTAGATGGTTTTGAAAAATCAATAATAGTTAAATAATCATTTTTTTCTTTGTTTTCTATTTTTGAATAACCTGTAATTGCTTTTTGAAAAACTTTGTAATCAACTTTTTTTGCTAATCCAATTTCTTCATATAATTTTTTTTGTATTTTTTCTAACGAGTAATCATTGACATTTTTCTCTATTGATGTAGGATTTGTAATTGTAGATGCAAATGTAGCTGTCGAAAGAATTCCCAAAATAATAAATAGTGATAAATAATTTTTTCTAAGCACAAAAACCTCCATATTTTTATAAATTTATTTTAATTTTAAATTAATCATTTTTTTTAAGAAGTGTATACCTTCTATTTTGAAAAATAATTTGAAAATTTTGTTCAAGTATGTCATTTAAATATTTATTTCTTACCAAAACTAAAGTATTTTTATTGACTTTAATAGCTTCACTTGATGAAATATCTTCAATATATTTTTTATTTATTTCAAAAGAAATATTTCTAGCATCTAAAAAACGATAACTATAAATATTATTATTATTTTTTAAAATATTTATTATTGGTTTTAAAGTATAGTTTTTAGTATAGGAAGGAAGAAAAAAACTACAAACTAAAAAAATAAATATATTAATAGATAAGATTACATTATATATTTTATATCTAG
>NZ_JBOFXD010000008.1:0-43565 GCF_051653945.1 Cetobacterium sp. | reverse complement strand
ACGTTTACACCATTTATTGGTTTGCCATTTCTGGCGTTTTGTTATTTTCATAACTTCTGACTATTTTCTCTATTCGGTTGTTAATGTCCTTTTCTATAATTCTTGCCGGCGGTGTTTCCCGCTGACAAAAATTATAGTACCATAAATTTTAAACTTCGTCAACAACTTTTTTAATTTTATTTGAAATAAATTTTTTTTTTTATAATTTATCATTAAAACTATCTTCTGTTTTTCTAATTAAATCATGTAATGCTTTTTGCCTTTGAAGATATTTAGCTCTTCTTTTATTTACACTTTCTTTAGTTGTATTTATTATTGGTAATAAAAACCCTGCTATAATTCCAGCTGAAAATCCATTATTATAAAGATTAAGTCCGCCATGAATTACACCAATACTTTGTACCACAGCTATATGTAACATTCCTGCCACAACTCCCCAGATAGGACCATATACACCTGCAATAGGAGCTAGAGAAGTTCCAAACAATCCTGATAAAGCTATTGTAAAACCATCTGTAGTGCTTCCAAACTTTCCTAAAAATACTCCAAGTAATATTGGAGTTATATTTAAAATTGTTTTTCCATAAGCTGAGAATCCAACTATTGTTAATATTCCTGCTAATAAAGGACCGTTTAAAGTTTGACCTAATAAAATTGGATACATCATAGCTACAAACCCCATAATTCCCATATTTATAAAAGTAAGTCCATATCCATATTTTATAACAAAGTCACTTTTTAATCCTGTATCTTTTAATAGCGTCTTATATCCTGAAAAACTTTTATTATTTATATAGTAACCTATAAATATTAATGATAAAAATACTCCACTAGATATAACTTTTAATTCTAAGTCATGTTCCGTTGAGATTATTCTTTGAGGAACAACAACAAATTGATAAAGTTTTAAAACTGAAGCTATCACAGCTCCTAGTATTCCACCTGTAAATCCTAGATTATAAAGATTAAACCCTTCATGAAATCCTGCCATTTTCTTAGCTAATGGCGTTACAATAAATCCTATTACAATACCTAAGACTATTGCATTTATATAGGCATACTCACTCAATACATGAATATTAAAAGCAACTTCACTTATAAACGGTGCCAATGCACTTGTAAAAGATATTGTTACTAAAATATCTTTGAAATCTATATGCTCGTATTTTGAGTAAAGAATTCCACCCACATAGAACGGCAAAATATTTAAAATATTTTTTCCAAAAAAGGAAAATCCAAACACTGTAAAAAATGATGCTATCGCTATACCGTTTAGTGGTGTTCCTAGAAGTCTCATTAAAGTATAGTTAAATATAAAAATTAAAAAAGCATTTAAAAATGTAGCTCCCATTCCACCAATAACTAAAAAATCAGTTATCAATACCGTCGGAGATGTCAAAATCCTTATAAACCCTGCTAATACATTTTCTTTTCCTCTTAAAACAAAATAAACAAACATCGCAAAAAGTATCCCTGCTACTATTTCTGTCAGAAGCCAAATCTTTTTGCTTCTATTCCCTTTAAAATTATCCAAATTTATCACCCCTTTTAACTCTCTATTAAAATTTTAATATTTTTTCCATTAAAAATCAATTTTTTTATATATAAATCATTGACTTTTCAATACTTCAATGATAATATTTAAACAAAAGTTTATTTGAATAAACATTTGTTTAAGCGGAGGTGTTTATGACCAACAGAGAAAAAGAAATTTTAAAGTGGATTGAAGAAAATCCTTTTATATCTCAATCTGAATTGGCAGAGAAAGCTGATATTGCTCGTTCATCTGTTGCAGTACATATTTCTAACTTAATAAAAAAAGGTAAAATAATTGGAAAAGGATATATTATACAAAAAAAATCTTTCGTTTCTGTTATTGGTGGAACTAACATTGATATTTCAGCTCAATCTTATTCATCTTTAAAAGACTACGATTCTAATCCTGGGAAAATTAGTACATCTTTTGGTGGAGTTGGAAGAAATATTGCAGATAATTTATCTAGATTAAATCAAGATGTTGAGTTAATAACAGTATTAGGTGATGATTTTAATGGTGAAGAGATTAAAAGGAATTGTAAGTCTTTAGGAATAAATATATCTAACTCCTTAACAATTGCTAATTCACCAACGTCAACTTATATATCAATTTTAGATGACAATAATGACATGAAGCTAGCTATTTCAGCTATGGATCTTTATAATAATCTTTCCATAGATTTTATTAAATCTAAGAAAGAAATTTTGGATGAATCAAAGTTATGTATAATTGACACTAATATACCAAAAGAAACTATAGAATACATTGTTAATAACTTTTCAATTCCATTATTTTTAGATTGTGTTTCTACAACTAAAGCTTTAAAAATAAAAGAATTTATTGGAAAATTCCATACCATAAAGCCTAATCAACTTGAAGCTGAAATTCTTTCTGGTATAAATATTATAGATCAAACTTCACTACAAGAATGTGCTAATTTCTTCATTCAAAAAGGAGTTAAGCAAGTTTTTATCTCTTTAGGTGAAAAAGGGGTCTTTTACTCTAACGGTGAAATATGTGGCCATATGAAACCATTTAAAACAAAAGTTATAAATACCACTGGTGCTGGGGATGCTTTTATGTCTGGAATCGCCTATAGTTATTTAGAAAATTTAGATATTATTGAAAGTTGTAAAAATGGTATTGCATGTGCTGCAATAGCTATTTCAAGTGAAAAAACAATAAGTGATAATATGTCTTTAGAAAACATTAATAAAATCAAGGAGGAAAATTTATGAATTTAGCAAAATATTTAGAAATTTCAAAAGAAGTTAGGGAAGCATTAGAAAACAACAAACCAGTTGTTGCTCTTGAGTCAACTATAATATCTCATGGTATGCCTTATCCACAAAATGTTGAGACAGCTTTAAAAGTTGAAGAAATTGTTAGAGAAAATGGTGCTGTACCAGCTACTATCGCTATTTTAAACGGAAAACTTAAAGTTGGTTTAAGCAAAGAAGAGGTTGACTATTTAGGTAAAAAAGGTTTAGAAGTTACTAAAGCTAGTAGAAGAGATATTCCTGCTATATTAGCCTCTGAAGATGATGGTGCTACTACTGTTGCATCGACTATGATTATTGCTGCTCTTGCAGGAATTAAAGTATTTGCTACTGGAGGTATTGGTGGCGTTCATAGAGGTGCTGAAACAACAATGGATATATCTGCTGACTTAGAAGAGTTAGCTATGACTGATGTGGCTGTTGTTTGTGCTGGAGCTAAATCAATTCTTGATATCGGTTTAACATTAGAGTTCTTAGAAACAAAAGGTGTTCCTGTTCTTGGATACCAAACCAAAGAATTACCTGCATTCTATACTAGAAAAAGTGGATTTAAAGTAGACTATAAAATGGATACACCTGAGCAAATTGCTAAAACTTTAAAAGCTAAATGGGATGTTAATCTAAAAGGTGGAGTTGTTATTGCAAATCCAATTCCTGAAGAGTTTGCTATGGACTTTGATACAATCACTAACGCTATAAATAATGCTGTTGCTGAAGCTGAAGAAAAAGGTATCAAAGGAAAGGATAGTACTCCGTTCTTACTTGCTAAAGTTAAAGATATTACAAAAGGAAAAAGTTTAGAATCTAATATTCAATTAGTTTTTAACAATGCTAAATTAGCTTCTAAAATAGCTAAAAACTATTGCGAATTATAAAATATAAAATCCCTCTTTCATATATTTTGAAAGAGGGATTTATTTTTTAATAAACTAAAAATATTAAAAAAAAACAGGAACATACAAGTCCCTGTTAAATACTATTTTAAATGGCTGGGGTGGCTGGATTCGAACCAACGCATGACGGAGTCAAAGTCCGTTGCCTTACCGCTTGGCGACACCCCAACATCAATAAAATAATATCATTTTTTTTAAACATTGTCAACGATTTTTTATTCTTCTACAATTTCTTCTTCTACTACTTCTATTGGTGTTATTTCCTGCGACATAACCTCTTTGTACTTAGCTATAACAGAATCTGTTATATCCTTTCTAAGTTCAGGTGTTATCGGGTGAGCTATATCCTTGTATTCTCCATCAGGCATTTTTCTTGAAGGCATAGCAACAAACATTCCTTTTTGACCATCAATTACTTTTAATCCATGAATTACAAAACATTCTTCAAAAGTAACATCTGCATAAGCTTTTAACTTAAGTTCGTTTTCATTTTTCACTGTTCTCAATCTTACATCTGTAATTCTCATTCTAAATGCACCTTCCTTATGATTTAGTAGTTTTATTTAAAATTGCAAAGAAAAATCTCGCAATCGTTAAATCTGTGTCTTAGTTTACTAATTTTTTCATCAATACCCTCTATTAAAAATGCATAAAATGCACTTCCACTTCCAGACATAAAAAATTTTAACTCTTCTACTTCTGCTAATCTTTTTCTAAACTCAATCAAATTTTCATCTGATTTCAACAGTGCTTCTTCTAAATTATTTTCAATGTATTTTTCAACTAATAATAAGTTATTCTCCTTCAACCCTTTTATTATATTATCAATATTTGATTTTTGGGGATTCTCTATATTTTTCATCTGTTTATAGGCTTCAACTGTGGACACTCCAAACGGTGGCTTAACTACGACCACAGAAACTTTTAAATTATTTTCAATCTCTTGGATTTTTTCACCTATACCTTGAACTCTCGAAGGTTTGTTTAGTATAAAGAAAGGAATATCTGCTCCTATACTTTTTCCTAATTCTACTAACTCTTCAAAAGATAAGATATTACCATGAAATTTATTTAAAAAATTTAAAAATATTGCTCCATTAGAACTCCCACCACCTAATCCTGCTTGATGTGGAATAATCTTTTCTAAAAAAACCTCCATACTTAAAGGAGCTAATTTTACTTTTTCATAAAATTTTATATATATTTTATAAAGGATATTACTTGAATCCACTGGAATATCCTTTTTATTTGTTTTTATTTTTAAATCGCCACTTTTATCTTCAACTTTTATTGTTAAATTATCACATAAATCAATCGGTATCATAGTCATATCTAAAAGATGATATCCATTCTCTAAGACACCAACTACATTTAAACCAATATTTATTTTAGCATTTGATTGAAGATCAAATATTTTCATTAAAATATATCCTCCTCACCATCTAAATCAATAACTATACCTTTACTATCTAACAGTTCAACTAATTCAGATGTTTTACTCTTAGCTACATTTCCTTCTGGTACCTCTAATATTTTAAATTTGAAATATTTATTATAATACTCAAGCTCCAATTCCATTCCAACTTTAACTTCAGTACTAGCTTTTGCTACTTTACCATTTAATTTTGCTTTTCCACCATCAACTACTATTTTAGCAACTGGTCGTCTTTTTATTATTCTACTTACTTTTAAAAACTTGTCTAATCTCATCTTGTCACTTCCCTTTTCGTAATATTATATATACCTTATTTTTTTCATATGTCAATAGTTCTAAAAAATATTTTTATTTTTTAGCCTCTTCCCAAACTCTATCCATCTCCTCAAGAGTTGCTTCTTCTATATTACAATTCTTTTCAACATATCTAAAACGTCTTTCAAATTTATTGGATGCTTCATCTAAACAAAGCTCAGGATTTATTCCTAAATGTCTAGATAAATTAACTAAAGCAAAGAACAGATCTCCTAGCTCTTCTCTAGCTTTTTTCTCATCTCCAGCCATAACTTCATCTCTCAATTCATCTATCTCTTCTTCTACCTTATCTATAACTCCATGAATTTCAGGCCAATCAAATCCTACTTTAGATGCTTTTTTTTGAAGTTTTTCAGCTCTTAAAAGTGCTGGCATTCCCTTTGGAACTCCATCTAAAATAGAGATTCTTTCTGCATGCTCCTTTTCATCTTTTTTTATTTTTTCCCAATTAATTAAAACTTCATCTGATGTTTTTACAATTATCTCATCTCCGAAAACATGAGGATGTCTTCTTATCATTTTTTCTGAGATACTGTCAATAACATCTTCTATTTTAAATTCACCTTTTTCTTCACATATATTAGATTGAAAAACTATTTGAAGTAATAGATCTCCCAATTCACCTTTTAATTTTTCTCCACCCTCATCCATAGCTTCTAAAACCTCATATGTTTCTTCTAATAAGTGAGGTTTTAAACTTTCTAAAGTTTGCTCTCTATCCCAAGGACAACCATTAGGTTCTCTAAGTTTTTTTATAATCTCTACTAATTCATCAAACTTTTTCATTTAAATCATCATCTCCCTTATACCAATATAAAAATTTTAAAATATCTTCAAAATAATATAATCCTCCCTCTTTTTGAGAATATCTAGCTTTTTTTTCCTCAATCAGCTTCATCAATTTTTCAAAATTTACGTAATCATTATTAAATTTTAAGAAATATTCTCCATCTTTTTCTACTATTTCTTCAATTTTCAAATCTTTAGCTAGTATTTTTATCTCTAAATACCTTAATAAACTTATTACCTCTTTAGGTAATTCTCCAAATCTATCTACTAATTCTACTTTTATCTCTGATAATTTTTCTAAATCTCTTATATCAACTAATCTTCGATAGATTATTAATCTTTCATCTCCCTCTATATAATCTCTTGGAATATACGAATCCTCTTTCAAAATAATTTTTGTTTCAAAATCCTCTTTATAATCTCCTTTTACTTTAGCTATCTCCTCTTGTAATAATTTTGTATAAAGGTTATATCCAAAAGTTTCTAAGGCACCATGTTGCTTATCTCCCAATATTTCCCCTGCTCCTCTTATTCTCATATCTTCTAAAGAAAGTTTAAACCCTCCTCCAAACTCCCCTATATCTTTTAAAGTTTCTTTTCTCTCAGAAGCTTTTTTACCCAGTTTCTTTTCTTTATCAACTATTAAATAACAATAACCTTTTCTTTTTCCTCTACCTACTCTTCCACGTAGCTGATAAACTTGAGAAAGTCCTAATTTATCGATTCCCTCTATTAAAATAGTATTTGCATTCTCTATATCAATTCCATTTTCTATAATTGTAGTACTCAATAAAATATCTATATCTCCATCTTGAAACTTTTTTAACTTCTCTTTTATATTTTTAGGAGACATTTTTCCATGAATATAATCTATAGTTACAAATTTAGGTAAAATTTTCTTTAAATCATTTAACTTATCCTCTATTCTTTTAACCCTATTAAATATATAAAAAACTTGTCCTTCTCGAGCTATCTCTTTCATAATAGATTCTCTAATATCTTTCTTATTATCATTTATAAAACTAGTTTCTACAGGAACTCTTCCCTCAGGTGCAGTTTCTATAACAGATATATCTCTAATTCCCAATAATGCGTAATTTAACGTTCTAGGAATAGGAGTTGCCGTCAGAGTCAACATATCTACATTACTTTTCATTTTTTTTAATTTTTCTTTATCTTTTACTCCAAATTTTTGCTCTTCATCAACTATAATAAGTCCTAAGTTTTTAAACTTTAAATCTCCTGATAAAACTCTATGAGTTCCAATAACAATATCTACACTTCCATTTTCAACTTTTTTTATTATCTCTTTTTGTTCCTTATCTCCGCTTAATCTACTTAACAGTTCAAGGGTTATTGGATAATCTTCATATCTTTCTACAAATCTATCATAATGTTGCTGAGCCAAAACTGTTGTTGGTGCTATTATCAAAACTTGTTTTCCATCCATAACACATTTAAATGCTGCTCTTATAGCTACTTCTGTTTTCCCATATCCAACATCTCCACACACAATTCTATCCATAACTTTTGAAGACTCCATATCCCTTTTTACATCTTTTATAGCATTTTTTTGATCTCTAGTTTCTATATATGGAAACTTTTCTTCAAATTCTTCTTGCCAAACTGTGTCTGGAGAAAATTTATAACCAGTACAAAGAGCTCTTCTAGCTTGAATTTCTACAATCTCTTTAGCAAATTTAAGCATATCCTCTTCTAACTTTTCTCTTCTTCTTTTAAATCCTCTTCTTCCTAAGTTATATAGTTCAGGAGTTTTTCCAGTTGATACTAAAAATCTTTCTATTTTATTCAATCCTTCAATAGGTACAAAAAGTTTATCCTCATCTGCATATCTTATTGCTAAATAATCTTTTCCATCAATCTCTTGAATACCTAAATAAATTCCAACACCATAATTTTCATGAATAATGTAATCTCCCTCTCTAATTTGAGAGATATTTTCATATTTTATTCCATCTTTTGTACTTAAAGACTTTACTCTTTCAGTATCACCTTCACTTTTAATTACATCTATTTTTTTAGAAAGATTTTCTATTTTCTCATATAACTCTCTTATTTGTTGCTCTTTATCTCTTTCTCTTACTATCGCTTCTTCTAATTTATAACTTATTATTTCAGCATTTTCTAAATAGATGTCACACGCTCTATTCTCTTTTATCTTTTCTAAAAGCTTTAAAAAGTTAATTTTCATTAAATTATTTTTGTTTATATACATATCTACTCTATTTATTTTTTCAAAACTTTTTTGATCAAAAATAGAAAAATATGTTATTCTATCAATTTCATCTCCAAAATACTCTACTCTAATTGGATTCTCTCCATTCAAAGGAAATATATCTACAATATCTCCTCTAACTGAAAACTCCATTCTTTTTTCCACTAAATAATTTTTTTTATATCCATTTTTTTCTAACAATTCTATAATATTTTTTCTTGCTACTCCAGTTCCTAGCGTTAACGTTAAAATATCATTATTTAAAGAATATTCTGTTAATAAGCCCTCTAAAGAGGTTAAAATTACTAATTTTTTATTACTTTTTAAACTTTCTAAAAGTTGGTAGTTTACTCTATAGTAATCATCTTCCTCTTGTATATTTGAAAGTTCAATTAGATCTATATTTTCTTGATTAATCATATTCTCAAAATAAATATCTATATTTTTATTAGAGGACCCTATATATACTACACTATTTTTATTCTCTATTAAAAATTTTGGAATATCTTTTCTAAACATATACGCCTCCGATTCTTCTTCATTTTATCTTTATTATACATTATTTATTTCAAATTAAAAGAAAAAGAGATTGGATTACTCCAACCTCTTTTAATGTATGTAAATTAAATTAACTAAGAGCTAATTATGCAAAGAATCCAAATACCATAGATCCTAGGATAAGCATCATTGCTCCTCCTACTCTTGAAGAGATTTGTGCGAAAGAAATAAGTTCCATTCTATCTGCTGCTCCAAGAACTGCGATATCTCCCGATCCACCTCTATTAGCCATACATAATCCTGCTGTTATAGCAGCTTCCACTGGGTAGAATTTCATTTTCTTAGATGCTAACATAATAAATACAACTGCACCTAAAACTATTGCTAAAGCGATTACTAAATTGGCAAAAGATAGAGAGTTTATTATCTCTTGTACATCTGTTCCAAATCCTACTGCTCCCATTAATACCCAAATAGTATATTTAGAGAAATATGCTTGAATCTCCTTTGCTCCAGCTTTTAATGCTGCAGGAACAACATTTAGTATATTTAAAACGATAGAGTAAATTACTAAGAATGCTAATCTATGCATTTCAAATGGGAACTTTAATGAAGTCCAAATTACTCCTGATATATGTGAGAACATAAATAATACTCCGATGAAAATAAATGCTGATGCGATATCTTTTGCAGTAACTACAACTTTAGGTCCCGCTTCCTCTTTTACAGCTTCTTTAGTATCATCTAATATTAAGTTTCCATTTCCTGTTAATCCTGGATGCTTCTTTCCAAGTTCTTTTAAGAACGCTCCTGTGAATATAGCTATAACGTTAGCTATTGTTAATATAGAGATAGCAAATGCAAACCAATCTTTTGGATTTCCACCAGTTTTTTGAGCCCACATCTCTGACATAGGGATAGCTCCTGCTCCAGTTCCTCCACCCATTATAGGTAAAACATAGTTCATGATAATATCTAAAGGCTCTTTTCCAAATAAGAATCCTACTCCTACTCCACCTAATGTAGCTCCTGCTACTCCGATTAAAATTAAAGGAATATAACCAGCTATTGATTGAAGAAGAGTTTTTCTATTTACTGTTAAAACTGAACCAACTATTAAAGCTGGAATAAATAACTCTAAGAAATTTACTGGTTGCTCACCATAGAAAACATCAATTGCTTTTAAAACTTTTGCTGGAACTAAGTTATAAGTACCCATTACTGCCGATGCAAAGAATACTAAAACTGTTCCTCCACCAATGTAGTCATTCCATACTGGAATTCTATCACCGATTTCTCCAAATAAGATACCAAACACTGCTAATATACCGAATATTACTAAAAAGTTACCTCTTAAAAAAGCAGCTTCTTTTCCACCAAAAGGTACATACACAGTTAATGCAACTATTGCTAATAAACCTAGGAACATCTGAATTGATAATCCGCTCCACTTTGACTGTTTTGGATCAAACAGTTCTTTGAAATTTTTTTGTGCCATTTTTCTCCCCTTATTTCTTTTATTTATATATGTTTTTTGAATCTTGATTTATACATCCTACTATTTTTTTATTTTTCTAACAACATCAATTATACTGCCATCTCTATATTCAACAACAGCTACAACTTGATCTTCAAACTCTATCTCTTTTGGCTCTCCAACAATAAAGTTTGCTAGCTCTCTTAGTTTCTCCATAGTTACTAGTTCTATTCCAGCTTTTTGGAATCTTTCTAATAAGTCAGTTCTAGTTGGATTTACAACTACTCCATAGTCTGTTACAACTACGTCTACTGTACTTCCTGGAGTAACAACAGTTGTTACTTTATCAATTATTGTAGGAATTCTTCCTCTCGTTAATGGAGCAACTATAATTGATACATTTGCTGCTGCTGCCGTGTCAGAGTGTCCTCCTGAAGCTTCTCTAATAACTCCATCTGAACCAGATATAACGTTAACATTAAAATCTTTATCCACTTCTAAAGCACTTAAGATAACGAAGTCTAACTTATTCACAGCTGGTGAACAGTTAAATGGATTTGCATAGAAATCTGCACTTACTTCTATGTGCTTTTCATTTCTTCCAATTGACTCAACTGCCGCTAAGTCAAAACATTGTGTATCATAAAGTTGTCCCATCAGTCCCTCTTCTAACAAGTCAACGAAGGCTTTTGTTATTCCTCCTAAACCAAAGCTACACTTTATATTTCTTTTTAATAACTCTTCTCTTATAAATCTTGTTACTGCTAATGAAGCTCCTCCTGAACCTGTTTGCATAGAGAAACCATCATTAAAGTATCCTGATGCTAACATTACATCTAAAACTTTTTTAGCCATTAATAACTCTTTTGGATTTGATGTAAATCTTGTAGCTCCAGACATTATTCCATTTGGATCTCCAATCTCGTCAACTACTACAACATAATCAACTTGTGTTTGTGGAATACTCATTGGGCTATTTGGATAGTCAACTAAAGTATCTGTTATTATGATTACTTTATCAGCATGAGCTGCATCTACCTTTGCATATCCTAATGATCCACAAAGTGATTTTCCTTTTACTCCATTTGCATTTCCCATACAATCTGATGATGATGCTCCTAAGAATGCCACATCTATTTTAATATCTCCTTCAACAATAGCTCTCGCTCTTCCTCCGTGAGATCTTATAACTGCTGGATAATCTCCTAACATTCCATTAGATATCTCTTTTGCTAAATCTCCTCTTAATCCACTTGAACCTAATCTATTTACTACACCAGCTTTAATATGTTTTACAATTCCCTCATGAGCTTTAGTAAATGAACTAGCTTCTACTCTTAGGTTTTTGAATCCCATCTCAGCTAATTTATCTAAAACCATTGGTAAAACTTTATCACCATTTCTAAAGTGGTGGTGGAAAGATATAGTCATTCCATCTTTTAATCCTGAATTTCTTATAGCTTCTTCTAAAGAATCTACAACTTTAGTTCTCTTTATAGCACCTTTTAAAGATTCTGCATTTTCATTAACAGATCCTTCAGGTTGATTAGTAAATGGAGCTTTATATGCATTTCTTTCTCCGTAACCTTTTATTGTTTTTAAAAGATTTTCGTCAACTCTTTTATTTATCATATTACTCGTCTCCTCCTAATCTTACCCCAGCTGCCTTTGCTAGTCTTAAAACATGCTCAGCTCTTTCAATAATTGGCTTATCTACCATTTTACCATCCACTGTAAATACACCTTTATTTTGCTCTAAAGCTTCTCTTGTTGCATCTACAATTTTCTTAGCTTTCTTTATATCAATATCTGAAGGAGTATATACTTTATGAAGTAACTCAATTTGTCTTGGGTGAATTAATGATTTTCCTGAGAATCCCATTTGTTTAATCATTGTTGCTTCTTTTATAAATCCTTCATCATTATTTACATCTGAGTAAACAGAATCTAAAGCATCTATTCCAGCTGCTCTAGCTGCCATTACTATTAATCCTCTTCCTGTGAATAACTCTACACCTTCTGGAGATCTATTTGTTTTTAAGTTAGTTACATAGTCCTCTCCACCAATAGCCATTCCTACTAGTCTTTTTGAAGAAGTTGCAATTTGGTAAGCATTTAAAGCTCCTAAAGGACTCTCTATCGCTACCATTAACTTTGTTGTTCCAACTGGAATTCCAGCTTCTTTTTCAATTCTTTCCACATGAGCTTCAACATCTAAAACATCTTTTGGTGTATCTGTTTTAGGTATTCTTATGATATCTGGCTGAGCTCTTACAATAAATTCTAAGTCCTCTACTCCATACTCTGTGTCTAAAGCATTGATTCTTACAACTGTTTCTATATTTAAACTCTTATATACTGGTCTCATTTTTTGTAACATATTGTAAACTAAGAATCTAGCTGAATCCTTTTCTGTTACAGCAATTGCATCCTCTAAGTCAAACATTATTGAATCTGGTCTATATATATGTACATCTTTTATTACTCCTGGATTATTTCCTGGAATAAAAAGCATCGAACGTCTTAATTTCATTTTTTTCCTCCTACTTCCAAGTGAATTTTTGTTGAGCTGCTCTTGTAACAACTGTTTGGATTCTGCTTTTGATTACTGGCTCAATAGCCCCTTTATCATTAACTAAAACTTTAGCTGAAGTAACTCCAAGCTCTTCTAGGCTTTCTAAAATTACTCTTCTAATGTCATCTCCATATTGTCCCATTACAACGCTTTCAATTTCTAATTCAATTCCTGTAGCATTTGGCTCAATTATTACGTACATATCACTCGATTCAAGAGTACCTGCCACTGCTTTTACTTTGATCTCCATCTCCTGGCCTCCACTTTATTTTTATTTAAACATTGCTAGTAACACACCTGCTGCTACTGCTGAACCTATAACTCCTGCTACGTTTGGTCCCATTGCATGCATCAGTAAGAAGTTACTTGGATTTTCCTCTTGTCCTACTTTTTGAACAACTCTAGCTGCCATTGGTACAGCACTTACTCCTGCTGCTCCTATCATTGGATTTATTGTACCCTTACTAAGTTTACACATAACTTTTCCAAAGATTACTCCGCCAGCCGTTCCAAAAGAGAAAGCGAAAAGTCCTAAAACTATTATCTTTATTGTTGCAAGATTTAAAAATGCTTCTGCATTTGTAGTAGCTCCAACTGTTAATCCAATAAATATTGTGATTATATACATTAAAGCTCCTTTTATATGTTCAACTAAGTTTGGAACAAGTCCACTCTCCTTAGCTAAGTTTCCAAACATTAACATTCCTACTAATGGAATTGCTGATGGAATTATTAAAGTTACTACTATTGTTACTATTATTGGGAAAAGAATTTTTTCTCTCTTACTTACAGTTCTAAGCTGAGTCATCTTTATTTGTCTTTCCTCTTTAGTTGTTAGTAATTTAATAATAGGTGGTTGAATTACTGGTACTAATGCCATGTACGAATAAGCCGCAACTGCTATTGGTCCTAACATATGTGGTGCTAATTTTGAAGTTAAGTAGATTGCTGTTGGTCCATCTGCTCCACCTATAATTCCAATAGATGCTGCTTCATTACCATCTAATCCTAATAGAACCGCTCCTACGAAAGCTCCAAAAATTCCAAGTTGTGCTGCTGCTCCAAGAAGTAAACTCTTAGGGTTTGCAATTAACGGACCGAAGTCTGTACTTGCTCCAATTGCTAAGAATATTAACGGAGGATAAACTCCATATTTAACTCCTTGATATAAAATGTTTAAAAGTCCATTTTTGTCCATTATTCCTTCACTTACTGGTGCTGGTAGATTAACTAATAGCATTCCAAAAGCTATTGGAAGTAATAGATATGGTTCATACTGCTTCTTTATTGCTAAAAACAATAGGAATAGGGCAACTAATATCATAATCCCTTGATTTACTGTCATCATTGCAATTCCTGTTGTTGCAAATAGATTATTTAAAAACTCCATTTTAACTCCTCTCTACTTCATTCATTATTATTAAGCTATTGTTGCTACTACTACTCCACCATCAATTGTATCACCTTTATTTACAGTGATTGACTCCACTACTCCATCAACTGGTGAAACGATTGGATTTTCCATTTTCATAGCTTCTAATATTAATAAAGTATCTCCTGCTTTTACTCTAGCTCCTGGAGTTACCTCTATAGATACTACCATTCCTTGCATAGGTGCTTCAACTTTTGTTCCATTTCCTGCTGGTGCAGATACTGGAGCAGCTGGTGCTGCAGTTGTTGATGCTGGTGTTGATATTGTTCCATTTACTTCTTTAACCGATTCTACTTCTACCTCGTATACTTTTTCTCCAATTTTAACTTTATATACTTTTATCATCTTTAATTACACTCCTATTTAGTTTAATTCTTTTATTCCTACAACTCTTACATTGGCATCTTTATCTTCTCCTGCTGCCTCTATACATGCTACCATCATCGCTACTCTCATCTCTTCACTTGTTATTTTAGATGGATCAAACTTTTCTCTTTCAACTTTTTTTGGTGCTGTTGCTGGTGTAGCTTTTTTTATCTCTTGAACTTTTTCTGCTGGAATATATTTAAACAGAGAAAGAACAAAAGCTAATATAGCTAATATTGTAAATACAACTAGCATACTTATTAAAGTTATTTCAAGAGACGTTATAAGTGATATTGCTCCTTTAAACATTCTTATAAATCATTCTCCTTTCAACTAAAAAATTATATTTATATTTCTGTACTCTTTTTCTACTTTAGGTTTATTTCTATTTTCTAAGTATGGCTTAGCAATTTGTGGGAACATAGCATACATTAAAACATCTTCTGGACATTTTGCTAAATCTCCTATCTCCTTTGCTATTTCAGCATATTCAGGTTTTAAAAGATCTGCTGGTCTTCCTGTAAATACTGGTTCATCTCCAATAATTTTCTTCTTTATCTCTTCAGACATTGGTGCTGGTGATTTTCCATATAGACCTTTTACATAATCCTTTATCTCTTTAGGAACCATTTTATATCTTTCTCCAGTCAATACATTAAATACCGCCTGTGTTCCTACCATTTGACTTAATGGTGTTACTAATGGAGGGTATCCTAAATCCTCTCTAACTCTTGGAATCTCTTTTAAAACATCCTCATACTTATCTGCTGCTTTCTGAGCTGTTAATTGAGAAACTAGATTTGATAACATTCCTCCTGGTAACTGATATTCTAAAATACTTGGCTCAACAAAGTAAGCTTGCATATTTAAAACCTTTTCATCCATATATTTTTTTCTAATTGGCTTAAAGTACTCAGCAATCTCTTTTAAAAGTGTTAAATTAAGTTCTGGATCTCTTTCTCCACCTTCAAAAGTTCTAACCATAGATTCTGTTGCTGGTTGTGCTGTTCCTCCTGCAAAAGTTGAAATTGATGTATCTATAATATCAATTCCTGCATCTACAGCTCTTAAATATAGCATACTTGCTATTCCACTTGTTGCATGAGTGTGTAACTCTAATGGCACATTAATTACTGACTTAATCTCTTTTATTAAGTTGTATCCTGTTTCAGGCAATAATATTCCAGCCATATCTTTTATAACGATTGAATCAGCACCCATACTTTCCATCTCTTTTGCTAACTCTTTATAGTACTCTGTTGTATGAACAGGACTTATTGTGTAAGCAATTGAAAGTTGACAGTGCCCACCATATTTTTTAGTAGCTTCCGCTGCAACCTTTAAGTTTCTTGTATCGTTTAAAGCATCAAATATTCTAATTATATCAATACCGTTCTCTATTGATTTTTTTACAAATTCCTCCACTATATCATCAGCATAGTGTCTATATCCTAAAAGGTTTTGTCCTCTTAATAGCATTTGTAACTTTGTATTTTTTGCTCTCTTTTTTATCTCTCTTAATCTCTCCCAAGGATCCTCATTTAGAAATCTAATACAAGCATCAAAAGTGGCTCCTCCCCAAACTTCTAATGCATGATATCCAACTTCATCCATTTTTTCTACAATTGGAAGGATCTCTGCAGTTGTCAATCTTGTGGCTATTAGAGATTGATGTCCATCTCTCAGACAAGTTTCTGTTATTTTAACTTTATTTTTCAAAATATCCTCCTTGGTATTCGGTGTCCCGTATTCTGTATACAATTTATTATCTACACTAAAGTATACAACATTTTTTATATTTGTCAAATTATTTTTTGTGTGTTTAATATGGTAAAAAATATAATTTTAGTACACTGTGAACCATTTTTAAAAAAAAATCAGAATTTCTTCTGATTTTAACTTTCAACCTGTTTTATTAAAAATTCTTTAGCCTCTAACAGATGCTTTTTATTTATAGCTATAGCTTCTTCTTTGTTACCAGCTTTTATCAATTCTACTATCTTAGCATGATCTCTATGAGCACTTAGTCTTCTAGTATTATTTTCAGCCGATATTTTTCTAAACTTCTTTAAATATAAATTTAAATTATTTATTAGAGTCACCACTCTTGGAAGATCTGAAATACTGTAAAGTATTTTGTTAAACTCAGAAAAATATTTAAAAACCTCTAAAGATTTTTCTTCATCATTAACTATAGCTGCTGCTTTAGCTACATTCTCCTCTAATCTTTCTATATCTTTTTCTGTTACTCTTTCAAATAACTCTTCAAATATCACTGTTTCTAGAGCAATCCTAATTTTTACTACTTCATCTACATCCTTTTTAGTGGTTTTTGGTACTGTTACCCCACCCTTTTCCCTTGCTTCAATAAGTCCTTCTAACTCTAGCATCCTAATTGCCTCTCTTAAAGGTGTTCTACTTATATTAAGCTTTTCTGCAAATTCCTCTTCTACTATTCTACTTCCTTCTTTTATCTTTCCGTTTACAATCTCATCTTTTAGATAATCATATACTTGCTCACGGATTGATTTTTTCTTTTTTATAACCATCATATTCCCCTTTTAATCAATTGTCTCTAAATACTCCCTAAGTGATTCATTGAAAATATCTAACATTTTATCTATCTCTTCCCTTTTAATTATATAGGGTGGCATAAAATAAACAACGTTTCCTAATGGTCTTAAAATAGCTCCCTTTTTTAAAGCTATTTTATATATTTCATATCCTGCTCTTTTCCCAGGAATTCCAACTAATTCAATAGCTCCAATTAATCCTATTTGTCTATATTCTCCTAAATAAGGGATATCTTTTAATTTTTCTGTAGCAACTTTTCTTAAATAATCGCCCTTTTCTTTTATAACATCTAAAATATTTTCTTCCTCAAAAATCTTTAAAGTTTCCACAGCTATTCTACACCCTATAGGATTTCCAGAATAACTATGAGAGTGTAAAAATGATTTTCCTTCAGAGTAATCAGCATAAAATGCATCATATAGTTTATTTGTTATCAAAACTATGGACATTGGAAAATATCCAGCCGTTAACCCCTTTCCAATACACATAATGTCGGGGCTAATTCCTGCATGTTCTATAGCAAACATTTTTCCTGTTCTTCCAAATCCCATTGCTATTTCATCTGCAATTAAATGAATATTTAGCTCTTCTGTCAATACTCTTAGTTTTTTCAAATATATTGGCGAATATATTCTCATTCCTGCAACACCTTGAACCATTGATTCAATTATTACTCCAGAAATTGTATCTCCATTTTCTTTTAAATACTCTTCCATAAAAATAAAACATTCAGCATTACAGCTTTCTCTTTTTTTACCAAAAGAACAATTAAAACAATCTGGTCCTTTTACTTTTATACCCTCTTTTAAAAGTGGTTTATAAATATCTGTAAATCTATCCATATTCCCGACA
Source organism: Cetobacterium sp. (assembly GCF_051653945.1). Lineage (GTDB taxonomy): Bacteria > Fusobacteriota > Fusobacteriia > Fusobacteriales > Fusobacteriaceae > Cetobacterium_A. The sequence goes on along the minus strand of NZ_JBOFXD010000008.1, from coordinate 25,306 downwards.
CCCAAAGCACCAATTGTTTCTCCATGATAAGCTCCATCTATTGAAACAAATGTATTTTTCTGTGGATTTCCTGTTTGAGCATGATATTGAAAACTTAACTTTATAGCTACTTCTGTACTTGAAGAACCATTATCTGTAAAAATAAGTTTATCAAGCCCTTCTGGTGCAACAGATGTCAACCTTTCTCCCAATTCAATTGCCGCTTCATGAGAAAAATTTGCAAAAATTATATGTTCTAATTTATCTATCTGTTCTTTTATAGCCGCATTAATTCTTGGATTACAGTGTCCAAATAGGTTTACCCACCAACTCGAAACACAATCCATATATCTATTTCCAAACTCATCTTCTACGTATAGTCCATCTCCTTTTACTATTACCATAGGAGGAAGTTGCTCATAATCCTTCATCTGTGAACACGGGTGGAAAATATGTTCTAAATCTTTTTTTTGTAAATCACTTAGATTTTTCATTTAAGGTACACCTCTTCAATTATAAAATTCGTATATTTAATACAAAAATAATCTTTAGTGCCTATTATAGCATAAATACTTTTTTATTACCTATTTTTTTCTTTTTCTACTAGATTGTATTCCAAGTTCTTCTCTATATTTTCCTATAGTTCTTCTCTGTACTAGAAGATTTTTTTCTGCAAGCTTTAACAAAATTTTTTCATCTGATAATGGATTTTTTTTATCTTCATTTTCAATAATCTTTAAAATTTCCCTTTTTATTAATTCAGTTTTATCATCTAGAATAATATACTTCTTTAAGTTCTCTATCTTTCCATTTATTTTTATAAATTTATCTTTTAACGCTCTGGATATTGTTGATTCGTGAAGATTTAAATTATATGCAATATCTTTAACTCTCAATGTTTTTAAATTTTTAGAAAAAAGAATATAATCTTTTTGATAATTTAAAACATACTTTCCAACTTTTAAAAGTGTTTCTCCTCTTTTTACTAACGCTTTTCCTAAGGCTAAAGCCAGCATTTGATCTTTTTTACCTTCGCTTTTTAATCTTATTTTTGGAATTACTGATTCATTTAAATTTACAATAATCTCTTCTTTATCTGTTTCTACAAATAAATCAGGAATAATATAGTCTATTCTTCTATTTACGTAGAATCCTCTTGCAGGCTTAGGATTTAAGCTTTTTATTGTATTTACATATTCCTTTACTTTAACAAGTGGTATATCTCTTTCTAAAGAGATCTTTTTAAAATCTCCAGTTGCAATATCTTCTAAATTTCTCTCTAAAATATTTGACAATGTTTCTGTTAAAATCCCCTTATTTTCAAGTTGAATTTTTAAACACTCTACAAGATTAGTAGCACCAACTCCTAGCGGTTCTAGTGTATGTAAAATTTTTATAGCATCTTTGAATATATTTAGCTTAAAACCACCACTTCTCCTCAACTCTTCTAAGCTAGAAATTAAATATCCCCTTTCATCTAAATTATTTATTAGGTATTCTAAAATATCTCTAATCTCTCTTTTTACTTCTAAGTAACCTATCTGTTCTTCTAAAAAATCTATTAAACTCTCGTCTTCCTCCCCTATATTTTCAATATAGTTTTCATAATCTTCATTTTTTGAGAAAGATGACTTTGGAAAAATAATCTCTATATTTGAATTTTTTGTACTCTCTTTCTCTAGGTACTCTTTTAGTTCTTTTAAACTCATTTTTAAAATTTCTATCGATATTTTCATCTCCATAGAAAGATTTAACTTTAAACTTTGGTCTAGCCCCAATTTGAAATCCATATTTATCCCCCTCTCTAAATATAAAAGAGGTAGAGTTTTAATCTTACTACACTCTACCTAATTATTAGCTTTTTTTAAATTTAAACTCTTTTTCAAAATGAACTTTTATTACTTTTCCTTTATATACAATTGGCTTAAATTTCCATTTTTTTAGAGCTTTCTCTACTTCTTCTCTAAATCCAAACTTACTTTCACCAGATATAAACTTTATCTCTTTTACTGTCCCATCTATATCCACAAGAAACTTAACTTTAACACTACCAATTCCATTATATCCTATTTTTCTTGCCTTTATAGGGTATTGAGGATCCACTTCTTTTAATATCTCATACTCTATACCATCTAATGATACTGCTGTAAATACTCCGTCCTCTCCTTGTAAAAATCTATTCTGATCTTTAAACTCATTATAACTCTCTTTTGCTTTATCAGACTTATTTTTTTGTTCTTTATTTTCTGGCTTTTTATTTTTTGAATTTTTCTTCTTAATCTCTTCTTTTTTTACTATTTTTTTGGCTTTTTCTCTTACTATCTCCTCTTCTGCTGGCCTCTCTTGAGGCATAACCTTTTCCTCTTGAGCCTCTTCTTTTTGTTCGTTCTCTTTTACTGAGCTAATATTAGTGTTATTACTAACCGCTCTTCTATTTTTAACTGATACTATCATTGTCTTTTTCTCTCTGAACTTTAACTCTTCATCCTTCGTAAATCCAAATAGAAAAAATATAGCTGCACCATGTAAAATAGCTGATAAAATATAAAATTTATTCATAAAAGTTCAGCTCCACTTTATCAACACCACTGCTTTTCAAAGCTCCAATAGCTTTCACTACAACTTCATATTTTAAGTTTTTATCTGCGCTTATTGTTATTTCATTTATATTTGTTACTTTTTCTCCCAGAGTTTCTAAAGTTACAGGATTAGAAATTTTATCTACTAATAAAAAATAGTTTTCATCTTTATCTATAACTAATTCATACACACCTTTAGAAGTTTCAGAAACTACACCTCCCTTGGGAAGCTCTAATTTAAATCCACTATATTTATCAAAAGTTGTAACTAACATGAAAAAAATTAAGAGTAGGAAAACAACATCAATTAAAGGTGTTAAGTCTGGAGTTGCTAAACTTCTTCTTTTTGTTCTTCTTTTCATACTGTTACCTCTTCACTGTATTTACTATAAATGTAGCTATTTTTTCCACTTCTAAACTCATTTTTTCTATTTTTTTATTGAATATATTATAAGCTATTATTGAAGGTATCGCTATTACCAAACCACCTGCAGTTGTCAACAGAGCTTGTGATATTCCACCTGCTATTGCATTTGGATCCCCTGTTCCAGAAACTGCAATTTTACCAAAAGCTTGTATCATACCTGTAACAGTTCCTAAAAGTCCAATCATAGGAGCTGTATATGCAATAATTCCCAAAATATACGTATTTCTTTCTAATATGTCCATCTCTTCTAATTCAATCTCTCTTAAAAGTTCATCACTATTTTTATAATCCCCAACTAAACAATAACGGATTAAAAACTTTGTTAAAGTTTTTCCTACTACCCCTTTTTCCTTCCTTGAAAATTCTATAGCTTCATTATATTTTTCATCTATTAAAAGTTCTTTTATCTCTTTTTTAAACATAGAATCTACTGATGTTTTATTTTTTATAAAACACAAAGACCTTTCTAAAATTACTCCTAAAGAAACCACTGATAAAACAAGTAATACATATAGTATTGGCCCTCCAGCTTTTATATAATATAACATCTCACCCTCCAAATTTTTAATAATATTTATAGTTAAAGTATATATTATTCAATAAAAAAGAGCAAGGTATTAACCTTGCTCTTCAACAATTAATTTGTAGTTTTATTTGTTTTTAACATCTCATATCTCATTTTCATTTGCTCTGTTTTCATCTCAGCTTGAATGTTAGCTCTATCTTTATTTATTTTTTCGATATTTGTAAAATTTGGATTTTCTTTAGCCATCTCTTTCATCATCGCTACTTTATTTTCTTGAAGTTTAATTCTTCCCTCTTGAAGTTTTGGATTTGTTCTCATTTTCTCTTTCATTAAAGCTTTATCTTCATTTGTTTGACATTGACCCATCATCATTTTTCCACCATTGTTATGTCCCATTCCATCAGCTGACATTTTGTGTCCATTGTTTCCTTTTGCCATTGCCACTGTTCCTAACCCTAAAGCCATCATAGATACTAATAAAAATTTTTTCATTTTCTATACCTCCTAAGTTTTCTCTTTGTCTTTACACAAACATATTAACAAAGTTTTATGGCTAAAATATGGCAAAATTTCTTTTTTTGACTTTTTTTATTTTTTTAATTCATCATATATTTTTTCAATTTCATCAAAAACTCTATGAGATGCTCTAAGTATCTCACTAGAATCAACAACATATATGTTTTTATTTTTATAAGCATCTGTTTCTTCAATTAACTGTAAGCTATTTTTTATTCCATCAATATTTTTTATCCCTCTAGTTCCTATGATATATTTTGGATTTTCTCTCAAAATATATTCTGAAGATAGAATTGGTTTTTTCCCTACTTTTGGAACTATTACATCTAATCCTAAAGTTTCTAAAATCTCCACTGGAAGAGAGTTTTTTTCAAAGGATGTCGGTGGAGAATCTGAATATAAAATTACGGCTTTACCTTGCAATTTAAAATTTTCTTTTATATATTTCAATTTATTATTTAACTCTACTACAAGTTCTTTACTCTCTTTTTCTTTATTCACTAATTTCCCTAAAATTAATGTATTTTTTAAAATATCATCTAAATTTTTATTTGAAAAAGTTATTGAAGGTATATTAAACTTTTCTAGTCCACTCTTTTCATTTCCCATAACATTAAAAATAACTAGATCTGGATTAAAAGATAAAATTTTTTCTAATGAAGGCTTAGATATGCTTCCCGCTAAAGGTAATTTTTCAGTTTTCTCCTGTGGCCATATTTTTTTACTATGGTTTGCAATAGCCACAATATTGTTATCTGCTCCCAGTTTATATAAAATCTCTACCGCTCCAAAATTATAGATAACTATTCTTTTGTATTCTTTTAATAAAATTTTTTCACCTTTTTCTCCAATCACATAATTACCAACTATATCTAATGAAAATATTTTTAAAGATAACATCAAAAATAATAAAATTAAGTTCTTCATTTTTCACCTCGCTTTGGTAATACATATACATCATTTTCTAAATTTAAAATTTCTGGTGTAAAATTATATACTTTTTCTAACCACTCTTTTTTTATTACATCTTTTGGTTTTCCCGATATTGGTATTTTTCCATCCTTTATAAAAAGAATTTTATCACAAAACAACGAAGCCAAATTTATATCATGTATTACAATTATTCCAATTAAACTTTTAGCTTTAATCTCCTCTTTTAAAAGTTCTAAAAATTCTAAGGAGTAATTTATATCTAAAGCTGATGTTGGTTCATCTAATAAAATAACCTCACTATTTTGAATAAACGCTCTTCCTAGTAAAATTCTTTGAAACTCTCCTCCACTTAAGCTTTTTATATCTCGATTTAAATATTCATGTAAATTTAAGTTTTTTATAACCTCATCTATTATTTTATCATCTTCTAAATCTAAACCTTTAAAGCTATTTTTTATATGGGGTACTCTTCCAAGTTTTAATATCTCTAATACTGTAAAATTTAAATTTTGATTGGATTTTTGTGCTATAAAAGAGATTTTTTTAGCAAACTCTTTTCTTGAAAGTTTTTCAACTTCTAGATTATCTAAATAAATCTCTCCCTCTTCTTTTTCTAGAAATCCCATTATAACTTTTAATAGAGTACTTTTTCCACAACCATTAGCTCCTAATATACCTACAAGTTCACCTGAAAAAAAATCATAGCTTATATCATTTAAAATTTTATAATCCCCATATGAGTATCTTAAATTTTTTAATTTTAAACTTTCCATTACACACCTCTTCGATTTTTAAAAGCTAAGTATATAAAAAATGGAGCTCCAAATATAGCTGTTACAATTCCTATAGGGATTTCCATAGTTGTTAATACCCCTCTTGAAATTGTATCACATAGTAAAAGAAATAATCCTCCATATAACATTGATAATGGAACTAATCTTATATTACTACTTCCAAATATAATCCTAACTAAATGTGGTATTATAAGACCCACAAAACCTATCATTCCTGTAAAAGCTACTGAAAACCCCACCATAAATGTAGAAATCATCAATACTTTATATTTGAATTTTTTTATATCTATACCTAAGCTATGAGCCTCTTCATCTGAAAGCAAAATTATATCTAGATTGTATCTATTTATATAAAAATAGATTAATGAAAACAAAAGTGGAACTAAAAGAATTATTATTTTTCTCCAATCTGCTCCTCCTAAATATCCCATAGTCCAGAGAACAACTCTAAAACTATCCTCACCAACAATATACATGACCAAAGAGATTACCGCTCTTAAAAGAGCTGAAATAGCTATCCCTATTATTAAAAGAGTAGATAAATCTAAACTTCCTCTTTTGCTATTGGAAAGCTTAAAAATTAATAGAGATGTAATAAAAGAGAATATCGATCCAAAAATACCAAAATATACCTCTGAAAGTCCTAGTAAAAATGCTATAACAGCTCCAAAAGTACCACTAGCTGATATTCCAATTATATATGGATCTGCCATTGGATTTCTAAAAAGCGTTTGAGTTATAGCTCCGCTACTCCCTAATAACATCCCAATTATTATTGCCATAACTGATCTGGGTATTCTTAAATTCCAAATTATTTTATACTCTAACAAATCTCTATTTCCATTTCCCAAAAGTAGATTCAAACCTTCGATAAAATCTATTTCATAGTTCCCTATGAACAAAGAGAAACAGAAAAGAAAAATTAAAATTCCAACTGAAACTATAGACATACTTTTGTGCTTTGAAATCATTGTACTTCTCCTTTTACCTTTTATCAAAAAATAAAATCCCCCAAATAATTTGGGGGATTTTTTATTTTATTAAAATTTTAAATACGTCAACGGATTTTCTATTTTTCCATTTTTTCTTATCTCAAAATGTAAATGAGGACCACTTACTCTTCCTGTTGCTCCACTTAAAGCTATATATTGATTTTGAGATATTTTTTGACCTTTCTTAACGTCTATTTGACTAAGATGGGCGTATCTTGTTTCATAACCATCTGAATGTTTTATTATAATAAGTTTTCCATATCCACTAGCTCTTCCAGCAAAAGTAACTACGCCTTCTCTTGCAGAAACAACTTTTGTACCAGTTTTAGCTTTTAAATCTACACCTGCATGATTTAAAACTTTCTTTAATACAGGATGTTTTCTTGAACCAAAACTACTTGTTAAACTCATAGCCATTAAAGGATTTGAAAAAGTACCTAAATTAGTTTTTTTTACGTATTCCTGTCTAAAACTACTTAAGTATCTTGAAACTTTAGGCTCTCTTAAAAAGATTTTGGCTCCAACTAAAAGTCTATCAATCTCGTTATCCTCTTTTATTGTTTTAACATCCACTTCAAATCTCTTTGACAACCCTTCAAAAGTATCTCCCTTTTTGATTGAGTAGAATATTCCAGGCTCTGTTGGAATATTTATTTTCTTCCCTATTTGAAGAACTCTTAAGTTTTTATCAATATTATTTGCATAGATATAGTCAGTTTTTATTTTATATTCTTTAGATAAATCTGAAATAGTATCTCCTTTTTTAATTACATATTCCATATTTTCCAATACAATTTTCTCTTCTAAGTCGATACTGCTGTCCAACTCTGCTAACTCTTGTCCCTCTTGATTATCCCACTCTTTAGCAATTTTATTTTCTAACTCTAAATCCTCTAAAGTAGAATCCTCCAATGAAGTTTGTACAACTTTTTCTTCTATTTTATTTTCTACAACTTCAACTTTCTGTGTTGCTACAGTTTCAGTTTCCATAATTTGTTCGCTCTTTATTACCTCTTTATTTTTAGCCTCGTTATTTTTTAATGTAAACTCTCTATAAAAAATTGATGTTACTAAAAAAACTAAAATCCCTATGACTAATTTTTTCCTTTTTTTCATAATCCACCATTCTTTTCTTTGTTTTTTAGTATTTTTATAAATTTTTATAAATTTTACCATATTTTTATCTTTTTAGTCTAGCTTTTATTTTTTTGTATTTTTTCTGAATACAATTAGCTTTTTTCAAAAAATTCTATAAAAAAATGACTATCGGCTTATTATTTAAAGGGTGTTTAATCACTTCTACCTCTATTTGAAATATCTCCTTTATTTTTTCAGGTACAACTACCTCTTCTGGTATTCCTTCATATTTTATTTCACCATTTTTTATGGCAAAAATATAATCACAGTAACGACTCGCTATATTTATATCATGTATTACTGCAACAACTGTTTTATCAAGGCTTTTTACTAAATCCATAATTTGATATTGATATCTTACATCTAAGTGATTCGTTGGTTCATCTAATAATAATACTTGACTCTCTTGTGCTATAGATCTAGCTATTAAAACTCTCTGCATCTCCCCACCAGAAAGAGTTAAAAAACTAGAATCTTTTAAATGTTTCATTCCAACCTTATCTAATGCTTCATCAATATCTTTTTCGTAATCTTTTTTTGAAAATAAAGAGCTCTTATTATATTTTCCCATTTCAACTATCTCTTTAACTGTAAAATCAAAAATAATTTTTTGATTTTGACTTAGAACAGATATTTTTTTAGATAACTCTTTTACAGAGTAATCATTTAATTCTATTCCATCAATATAGATACTATTCTTTTTAGGAGTATAGTTTCTATAAATATTTTTTAAAAGTGTACTTTTCCCACAACCATTTTCACCAATTATTCCAATAAACTTTTTCTCTTTTATATTTAATTTTATATTTTTTAAAATATCTCTTTTTTCTATTTTAAAATCTAAATCATCTATTTTTATCACAATTATCCTCCAAAATTATAACTATTTTTTCTTAACATACTCATAAAAAATGGGGCCCCTAGCATAGACGTCACAACCCCTATTGGAATCTCTTGTGTTTTAAACATCACTCTTGTCAGAGTATCTGTTCCTAATAAAAATAAAGCACCTAAAAGTATTGCACATGGAATTAATCTTTTATGGTTACTTCCAACTAACCCTCTACATATATGAGGAATTACCAATCCTACAAATCCGATTACTCCTGTTGCAGAAACTATAAATCCTGTTAAAAAAGTAGATATAATTACAATAAAAAATCTTAATTTCTTTACATCCACACCTAATGTCTCAGCTAAATCATCTCCTGCAATTAAAATATTTAACTCTCTATATTTGAATATAACTAAAACTGTCGATATCAATAATACTAAAAATAGTGTCATTAAATTTTCCCACCTAGCTCCTGCCAGACTTCCAGAAATCCAAAACATAGCCCCTCTTAACTGAGATTCATTTTTAGCAGTTGTCACTAAAAATGTTGTAATTCCAGAAAATAAAGAGGATACAGCTACACCTATTAAAACTAATTTAGTACTTGAATATCCTCCATTTCCAGCTAAATAGAAAACTAAAAAAGCTGTAAAGGTCCCAAAAACAAAAGCTCCAACACCTGGAGAAAAGGGTATTCCCAAAATACTTCCTAATACAATAGAGATTACTGCACCTGTACTAGCTCCTGAAGATATTCCTAAAATATATGGGCTAGCTAAAGAGTTTTTTGTTAACGCTTGCATTAAAATACCAACTAAAGATAATCCTGCTCCTCCTAACAGAGCTAAAACAACTCTTGGAACTCTCAAATTCCAAACAATCATCTCTGTTGATTTTTTCCATTCAATAGAAAAAACTTCTCTATTAGAAAGTTTATTCATCAATATTTTCCAAACATGAATTGGAGATAAGGACACACTTCCAATTGTAACTGCTACTGTTCCTAAAATTATAATTAGAATAAGAGATATTATAATTATATTTCTATCTTTTGCTTTCACTTTTTTTCCTCTCTTAGTCCACTTGAAATTATCTCGATACCTTTACTAATCTTAACTCCTGCCGATATATAACTTAATGGAATTCTTATAAATCTACTATTTTTAACAGCTTCTAGTCGAGATATTGGAGATCTATTTTTCAAATACTCTATTTTATCTTTATAACTTATATTTCCATAATCTATAACTATAATAACCTCTGGATTTTCATCTAATACTTTCTCCCATGTTCCAGGTCCAAATGAGAAGTTTGTGTCTTTAAAAATATTTTCTCCTCCAGCTATTTCAATCATAGTATTTCCCATTCCACTTCCTCCAACCACAAATGGTGCTGATTCCTGACTGTCATATGCAAAAACTTTAATACTTTTTTCATTTTTATTATTTTCTTTAACTTTAATGATATCTTTTTTCATATTTTCAACAACATTTTTAGCGTTATCTTTTAAGTCAAAAATATCTCCAAACATCAGTATATCGTCATATATATCCTCAATTTTAGATGTATCTTGAGATTTTGTAAACACAACTTTTACACCATTTTCTTTTAGCTCCTCCACTGTTCCTAGATTTTTAGGAGTTGCTATAGACTTCCATCCTGTTAAAAAATTGGGATTTAAAGCATAAAATTGCTCTTTAGTTGGAGCTCCTTTAGATAAAACTGGTATCTTATCATATTTCTCCTTTAATTCTGGAAGTATTTCATCATCTAAATAAGCTGTTCCTAAAATCTGACTTTCTGCTCCTATAGCCAATAAAATTTCTGTAGTAAACTGTGATGTTGAAACTGCTCTTATATTCTCTTTAGAAAAACTTAAAGTAGTTATCAGTAAAAATAGTAATAATATTTTCTTCATAATTTCTCCTTTTAATAAAATCGAAAGAGTTAAACTCTTCCAATTAATGAGAAGCTTTTCTTCCTTTAGCATACTCAGCTTTTTTTACTAGTATATCCTCTGGTTGAGAATTTTCTAATTTTTTAGCTCTTTCTATAAAAATATTTTGAATAGATTCAATTTCACCTAAACCTCTTAAATTTAATTCTACTTCAAAACCATTTTCTTCTAATGCTTCTTTCCAATCTTCAGCTATATCATTTTTAGCGTGATCTCCAGCTACAAACATAAGAGGCATTAGTGTAACTTTTCTTTTATTATCTCTTTTTAACTCTCTTATAACGTTATCTAATCCTGGATATCCTTCTACTGTTCCAATGTATATAGATTTTTCTAAATCTCTAGTAATATAAGCTAACATTGGATAAGCTGATAATGCTGGATGCTCTGTCCCATGTCCTATCATTACAACTCCTTCGTCATCTTTTAAAATACCACTCTCTTTTTCTATTACTTCAATTAAATTAAAATAATCATCTATCTCCGTTAATAGGGGAGATCCAACTCTAATATCCTCAAATTTATCAGAAAACATATCCACTTCTCTTTTTAAAGCTTCCATTTCAGTTCCATTTATTATATATGTTGGCTGAATAATTACGTGTTGATATCCTTGTTCTACTAATTTTTCTAAAACTTGAATAGTATTTAATTTTTCAATACCTCTTTTTAAAAGTATTCTATTTATAATTCTTGATGTATAAACTTGAAAAAAATCTAATTTATCAAACTCATTTTTTAATTTTTTATTTATTACATCTATTGTTTTTTCTCTTGTGTCCTCGTGTGTCGTTCCAAAATGTGCTGCTACAATTGCGCCCTTTTCCATAGTTTTGTAAAAGTTCATCCCTAATCTCCCCATATTATTTTTCTTTATTTTATTTTAGATTAAAATTTCTCACCAATAAAAAAAACCTCCCTTTTGAAAATACTAAAAGAGAAGTGTAAAAACCTTTACCTTCTCTGTCCTCGCAGAATTCTAAATAATGGCAGGTCTCCTGACTTAGATTCATCCTACTCACAGCCCTTCCCAAGATTTATCACCTCAGTGGTATTACTGTTTTCATCCTCTATACAGTGGCGGGACCGTTTGAGATTTTCACTCAATTCCCTTTTAATCAAATTGAACCATTACATTTTTATCTAACTAATATTAACACTTTATAGTACAAATTTCAATCAAATTATCTAAAATTTATAACATTATCATCTATTATTTATATTATTTATATCTAGAAGTATTGACTTTTATATAAAAAAAAAGTTACTATTAATTTAGAAATAAATGTATATTAAGGAGAAATTTTTATGAAAAAAACATCTTTTGGAACTCTTATTTACTATTTAAAAAAGGAAAATAAACTCCTTGTTCTATTTTTAGGTGTGAGATTAGCTATGACTGCTATTGATATTTACTCACCACTTTTAATTAAAAATTTAATAGATGACGCTCTTCCCTCTAAAAATATTGATTTACTGTTAAAATTTTCAGTTGTATTGATTGTTCTTTATATTTTACGTTTGGTTTTTGCAGTAAACTCTCAAGCAAACGGTAAACTAATGGGAAGCAAAATAAAACAAAGTATGAGAAACGATCTATTAAAAAAACTTTTAAACCAACCTAGTGAGTTTTTTAAAAAAAATCAAAGTGGTGATTTAATCTCTCGAGTTATCAATGACTTAGACAGTGTTTCTACTCTTTGCCACAGAGGGTTAGAGGACTTTATATTTTCAGTTATAACTATTATTGCCTCTATCTTTATAATGATAGATTTTGATTTAAAACTTTCATTGATTACCCTATTTCCTTTGCCACTAACGTTAATATTTGTTTATAAAGAAAATAAAAAAATGAAAGCAGGTCATAGAAGCGTTCGAAAAAATTCAGGTTTGTTATCAGCTAATCTTCATGATATTTTAAGAACTATCTCTTTTTTAAAAGATAATTACTTAGAAAACTATGCTCAAAAAAGATTTCTTGAAAAAAACGCTACTCTTTTAGAAAGTGAAAAGAAAAATATGATTCCATCCAGTTTAATTGTTTCAGGAGTAACTTTTTACTCCAATATAACTCAACTTATAATTATTCTTGCTGGTGGATATTTGTATATAAAAGATGGAGTTACTATGGGAATCATCTTATCTTTCTTACTTTTAGTTGATCGTTTTAGACTTAGAATTATGAGAATGGTTGGACTTGTTGATATCTATCAAAAAGGAATATCAGGAGTTAATAGATTTAGTGAAATTATAAATCTTAATAATAGGGTAGACGGAGAAATACCTCTAATAGAACCTATTACATCAATTGAATTTAAAAATATCGGTTTTTCTTACAATGAAAAATCTATTTTACAAAACTTTAATTTAAAAATTGGAAAAGGAGAAAAAATAGCTTTAGTAGGTGAAAGTGGAATTGGAAAAAGTACCACTGCATCTCTTTTAAAAAGAGCTTTACTTCCTACAAATGGAGATATTTTAATTAATAATATTCCATTAAATAAAATAACTTTCAAGACATATTTAGAACGACTGGGAATTGTAGATCAAAGTGATTATATTATAAATGGAAGTCTAATTGATAACATTACTCTTGTTAAAGAAAATTATACTGAAGATGAATTAAATTTTGCAATTGAAAAATCATACGTATATGAAATCTTTGATAAATTTCCTCAAGAGGAAAATACTATAATTGGTGAGGGTGGAGTTCATGTAAGCTCTGGACAAAGACAAAAGATTGCTATGGCTAGATTATTTTTAAAAAATCCCGATTTAATTCTTTTAGATGAAGCAACTAATGCCTTGGATATTATCAATGAAAAATCTATTTTAAAAAATATTAAAGAGGAATATGATGATAGAATTGTTATTGCAATAACCCACAGACTTAGTATTCTTGAAGATTTTGATAAAATCTATGTCTTAGGAGAAGATAATATTGTTGAATCTGGTTCATTTAAAGAACTTCTAAAATTAGAAGGTAAATTCTATAGGTTATATCATGGAATTAGATAAAGTAAAAGCCACCTTCAAGGTGGCTTTTTTTATTATTACTCAATCTCAGAAGAGTTTGCTTCACTTCCTGCTTCCATATCTTGATAAACTTCATGATTTAAGTTTCCTAAACTCTTATCAACCATCAATGCATTTGTAACTGATCCAATTACATTTAACATTGTTCTAGGCATATCGATAATAGGATCGATAGCTAAAATTGGATTAATTAGAGGGAACATAGCCGCTAATCCAGTTCCTGATAAAGCAACTGAAGCTGCCATTGTTGCTGTTCCTGGAATTCCTGCAATTCCTAATGAACTGATTGCCACAACAATCACAGACATTACTATTAATGTTGCATCAATTGAATGTCCACTCATATTTGTAACGAATACGATAGTCAATGCTGGGAATATTCCTGCACAACCTTGCATTCCTGCTGTTGTACCAAAACTTGCAACAAAACTTGCTGTTGATTCGCTAACACCTAATTTATTAGTTAATGTTGAAATTGTTACTGGTAAACATCCAACACTTGATCTAGATGTAAATGCTAAAATCATTAAAGAGATACTCTTCTTAACATATGTAAATGGATTTAATCCAAAGAATGATACTGCTATCATCTGTATTACAAACATAACTGCTGTTGCTAAGTATAAAACTGCGATAAATTTTCCTACTTCTGCTATTGCTCCGATACCTTTTTGTGCAATTGTATTTGCCAATAATGGTACTACTGCTAAAGGCATCCATCTAATAATACTCATTGCCATTGACACTATAATCTTTTGAGAAGCATTTATTAAATCAAAGAATGGCTTTACAGTATCCATATATTTCTTTGACATTCTCTTTGCTGCTACTCCAACAACTGCTGAGAATATAACTAACCCAACGATGTTTAACTTAACCATTGCTTCAACTGGATTTGAAGGGATAAGAGCTTTTAATGTATCAACGATATTACTAACCTCTCTAATTTTTCCTCCACCTGCTGTTGCTACAGCTTGTACTGCATCATTCGAAACCTTTCCAACTTCAAATAGATTTCCTAAAAGTAATCCTACACCTACAGAAATTGCAACCATTACTAAAGTAATGATTAAACTTTTCTTTACTAAATCTCCTAAATTAGCATCCTCTTTCATGTTAATAATAACATGTATAATTGATACTATAACTAATGGAATAACTAACATTCTAATCAAAGAGATGAACCCTCCACCAAGTAAGCTATACCATAGTGTTGTCTCTTTTACGAATGTTAAATTCATTGGGTTCTCTGGGAATCCAGCTACAAATTGAATTGCTAATCCTAAAATTAAACCAACAACTGTTGCAACCATAACTTTTGCTGAAAAGTTAAATTTTTTCTTTGGTAACATATTTATTAGAAATAAAATTACTAATAAAGCTACTAAGAAACCAACAGTTTTCAAATCACTAATCATTAAAAATTGTTCAAAAAATACATTGTTCATTGTTTTTTTCTCCTGTTTCTATAATTTAATTTTTATTGAAGCCTATTTTATTTTGCCACATTCCCAGCTACGTTCATTACATCCCAAGTTCTAGCAAATGGTGGAGCATAGCAAAAATCCATCATTCCAATCTCATCTACTGTTAACTTAGCATAAATCGCTGTTGCTAAAGAATCCACTCTTAAAACTGCACCTTTTTTACCTGCAATTTGTCCTCCTAAAAGAACTCTTGTATCTGCATCATAAATTAACTTCACAAATATATCCTCTCTACCTGGATAGTAGTTTGTTTGATTTTTATCTTTTATAAATACAGTTTTATAATTTATTCCCATTTTTATGGCTTCAGCTTCTGTTATTCCAGTTCTTCCAGCTTCTACATCCATAACTTTTACTGCTGCTGATCCTAAAGTTCCTTGGAACTCAGTTTCTACTCCAGCTAAGTTTTCTCCAACTATTCTACCAATTTTATTAGCAGTTGTTGCTAGCGGAATATATACATTTTCTTTTCTTACTAAATGAGGAACTGTTGCACAATCTCCTGCTGAATAGATTGAATCAATACTTGTTCTTCCGTGGCTATCTATTACTAAAGCTCCATTTCCTAGCATTTCAATTCCTGTTTCTTTTAAGAAAGCTGTATTTGGTCTTACTCCTGTTGATACAACAACTATATCAGCTGGGTATTCACCTTTGTTAGTTTTTACTTTTACAACTTTTCCATTTTCTTCTACAATCTCTTGTACAATCTCTTCTAAATGTAGTTCTATACCCTCGTGAGCTCTTATTTCCTCTTCCATAACATCAGTTATCTCTTTATCAAAACTTTCTAAAAGAACTCTATCACCTAATTGAATTATTCTAACACTTCTTTTTCCTAAATGTTTAGCTGCTTCAGCTACTTCAAGTCCAATGTATCCAGCTCCAACTATAACTATATCTTGGTTCTCATCTTTTAACATCTCTTCTTTCAAGATTATACCATCTGTATAATCTTTTAAAGTATATACACCTTTAGTAGATAAATTTTTAATCGGTGGCATTATTGCATGAGCTCCTGTAGCTACCATTAATTTATCGTAATTGTCTATAAAAGTTTCACCTGTTACTAAATCTTTAACTGTTACCTCTTTTTTATTTACATCAATTGCTATAACTTCGTGCTTTATTTTTATGTTCATTCCAGCTTCTATGAATTTCTCTACAGGTCTTGCTATCATGTTGTTTGGACTTTCAAAAAAGTTTCCAACATAATATGGAAGTCCACAAGCTCCCCATGAAACAACCTCAGTTTTTTCATAAATTACCAACTCTGCTTCCTTGTTAAGTCTACTTGCTTTTGCTGCAGCTGACATTCCAGCAGCAACTCCACCGATTATTATTATTTTCATTTTTCCTCCTAAAACCATATATTAAAACTAATTATTTAACATTATTTCTAAAATAACTTCGTCTGTTTGTCTTAATCCTTCGTGAGCTAGAACTTTTACGTTAGCTAAAGTTGCTTCTACATCTTTACCAACTATTCCTTCTCCATATTCAAAATTCTTTTTCTTTTTAGATAAATAGTATGAATCAAATGCCATTCCAATTGAACTTGCTATTTTTGTTGCACAAGAGCTCTTTGCTCCATCACATAGCATTCCTGATAATGTTGCTAAAGTTGTTTCAATTGCTGCATCTATTCTATCTAAAGGCATTCCATCTAAAAATGCTAAAGCACCAGCTACTCCTCCACCAGCACAAACAACTCCACAATATGCTGATAATCTTCCAACATTTGACTTAATATGAATTGTTGTTAAATGTGAGAAGAATAATCCTCTTATTAGCTGCTCATGTGTTAATCCTTTTTCTTCACAATACTTTATAACTGGTAAAGATGCAGACATACCTTGATTTCCACTTCCACTTGTTGTCATTACTGGCATAGAGCATCCATTCATTCTTGCGTCACTTCCAGCACTTGCAAAACTTACAATCTTATTTTTTAAATCTTTACCGTAAACTCCCTCTTGCATACCTTCGTATAAGCTTTTACCCATACTTATTCCATAATCATTTTTTAAACCCTCATTTGCAATAGCTGAATTATAAGCTATAACTTTTTCAAAAATTGGAGCGATTAAATCTAAATCTATAGTTTTAGCTAAATCGTGGATTAATTCAACAGTTAAAAAACTTTTATCTGTCATCATATCTCCAGTAACAACCTCATCACAAGATGCTCCTTTTATTATTTCACCATTTTTTTCTATCTTAACGATATTTGTATGATAATCTTTAATCTCTATTGTAACTGTATCTTGTCCTAAAACTCCTGTAGCTCTCATATGAAGTTTTACATCTCCATCTATTTTAGTAGCTACAACTTTTTTATTATCTAAATACTCCTTAACTTCATTTAGTCTTGATTTATCAACATTTGATATAACCATTAATTCTTTTTTAGAATCTCCTAAAATTGTTCCAAGAGCCACTGATGCCTCTATCCCTACCATTCCTTCTGAATTTGGTATTTTTACACTTTTAACATTTTTTATTAAATTACCAGATAAAGCAATCTCAATCTTTTCTGGAACTCCACCTAATATAGATGTTAATTTACTTCCTATGTATGCTAAAGCTATTGGTTCTGTACACCCCTCTGCTGGAACTATCTCTTCATTTAAAATCCTTAAAATTTTATCTATCATAACTCTCAATTCCTCCTTTAAATAACTAATTATTTTATAATATATAAGTATCTAATAAGCAATTTTCATTCCAATAGATATTTTTTTTATAATTTTGTCATTTTTTATATATTTTTGTATTATTTTCTATAAACTTTAAATATAATTTAACATTTTTTGTGTAAAGTTAATTTTACTTTTTTTCATTTTGAAAAATTTTTCATTTTGAAAATTTATTTTTTCATTTTGAAAAAATCAAATATTATATTTTTGTATTTTTCTATACAAAGTTGTTAGTCCTATTCCCATTTTCTCTGCTATTCTTTTCTTTCCTTCTGTATCTCTTCCAAAAATTTTAAGTGCTTTTTCAATATAACTTTTTTCTACTACTTGAAAATCTTCCATATAAGATACATCTTTTGACTCTTTTTTTTCTACTACTATTTCACTATTTGTTTTTCTATCTTCTAATAGTTTTTCAGGAACTGTAGATAAACTTAAAATATCACTATTATCTGAAAGATTAAACATAAATTCTACTACATTCTCTAGCTCTCTTATATTTCCTGGCCAAGAATAATTTAAAAATAGTTTTTCTACCTCAATATCAATAAAACTTATATATTTATCTGTTATTCTATTATATTTTTTTATGAGATTCTTTGTTATTGGTAAAATATCCTCTCTTCTCTCTCTTAAAGGTGCTACTTCAAAAGGTATAACTTTCAATCTATAATAAAGATCCTCTCTAAACTCTTTTTCAATAATCTTTTTTTCTAAATCTACATTTGTTGCTGCAATAATTCTTATGTCTAACTCTATATCTCTATTTGAACCTACTCTTGTTACTTTTCTTTCTTGAAGAACTCTTAATATTTTAGCTTGTAAATATAAAGGCATATCTCCTATTTCATCTAAAAATATAACTCCTCCATTTGCTAACTCAAACTTACCCATACGTCCATTTTTATCAGCACCTGTAAAAGCTCCTCTTACATATCCAAATAGTTCACTCTCTAAAAGAGATTCAGGAATTGCCGCACAGTTTATAACAACAAATGGTGCATTTCTTCTTGAACTATGATAGTGTAAAGCTCTTGCTACTAGCTCTTTTCCTGTTCCACTTTCCCCTGTTATCAGCACTGTCGATTTTGAAGGTGCAACGTGTTTTATTCTCTCTCTTAATAGATTGGTAAATTCAGAATCACCTATTATATTTTCCAGCGAAACACTATTTGATGTTTCAACAAGCCCTCTAATTCCATCGTTTACCTTATTCATATCATCAAAAATAAAAATTTTCTCATTCTTTCCAAAAGCTTCAAAAGGTAGTATTTTTCCAAGCACAGTTAACTCTTTTTCTTGAACTTTTAATTTATATATCTCCTCTTCCATAAGGAAGTCGTTTTGTGAGCTTAACTGTATTTTTTTTCCAATTATTCTACTATCTGACTCTATTTTTTTTAAAGCAAAATTATTAATACTTGTTATTATTCCTTCACTATTAAATCTTAAAACACCTTTTTGAATTATATTTAATATTGTTGTAAGAACATTTTCTCTTTCTGTTTTTTCTAAACTTTCATTATATTCAATAAATCTTATACTTATCAGTTCAGCCATTTGTTCCACAAAATCTAAATAGTTTTTTAGATTTTCTAAAACCCTTTTCTTTTGATTTTCATCAAAAGAAACTAAACTTATTAAACCAATTAATTTTCCTTCATACATTATTGGAGTTGATATTTCTAACACTTCTAAACAAGAGTCTTTCTCTGAACAGCCATTACAAATCTCATCCTCTCTGGGATTTAAAATAACTGTTGTTTCTTTGGTTTCTAATGTTTTTTTATTAGCTCTTCCTCTTATTTTTTCACCTATTTTTTGAGGACCACTTCCTGTTATTCTTATAAGATTTTTATCACAAATTCCAACGTCCATTGCAAACAGCTTTGATATTGTTTTTGCATATTTTTTTAACTCATCTTTTATTACTAATAAATCAGTTTTCATTATACTCCCTTTAATTTATACCATTTTTATATATGTATATTATCAAAAATAATCACAACAGTCAATTTCAAAAAATAATTCTTGACTTTTTTACTAAAAAACTCTAATATTAATTATAGCATATGCCAATAACTAAAAAAAGAGGTGTTTTTATGAAAATTGCAGTTGTTTCTGAGAATAACAAAATTAGTCAACATTTTGGAAGAGCAGAAGGTTTTTTTGTTTATGATGGTACAAATAAGGAATACCATGAAAGTAATGGACATGGAACTATTCCTGGACAATTAAAAGAATTAGGTGTTGAATTTGTAGCTTGTGGTGGAATTGGTGAAGGAGCTTTAAATAACTTAAAATCTCTTGATATTAAAGTTTTTTCTGGACTAGAAGGATTTTGTGATGATATAGCTGAGGGATTCTTTAAACATATATTAGTTAATGGAGAAGCTGTATGTAATAGTCATGAACATCATCATGGACATCATCATGAACATGGACATTCTTGTAACTGTAAGTGTGGAAAGTAAATATGGCTAGACCTACTAAAGTTAGAAGTGTCGAATTTATTCCAAATGAAACAAAATTTATCCCTGAGGGAAGTAAAAATTGTAATATTCATTTTAATAATATAAAAATTGAAGAATTAGAAGCAATTAGACTTAAAGACTTAGAAAATTTATCCCAAGAAGAGTGTGCTGAAAAAATGGGCGTTTCTAGACAAACATTTCAAAATATCCTCAATTCAGCAAGAGTTAAAATAACTGAAGCTCTTATTATGGGGTATGGAATTCAATTGAAAGGAGGAGATTTTAAAACTCCTCATTGTCAATTTATATGTAACTCTTGTGGACAAACTTTTATTCCCACATTAAAAAAAGATTTAGATCTTTGCCCTAATTGTAATTCAGAAGATATATTTTGTACAAAAAAGAAAGTTAAGTGTAAGAAAGTTTGTAAATTGGATATAAAATAAAAAAGTGAGTCTAAACTCACTTTTTTTTATTGTTTTTCTAAAAAGCTGGAACTACTCCACCTTTATAAGTATTTTCTATAAAAACTTTTACTTTTTCACTTTGTAGAGCTTTTACTAACTTCTGGATATCCTCTTTTTTATCATCACCCTCTCTAACAGCTATTAAGTTAGCATAAGGTGATTCTTTTCCTTCAATTAATAAAGCTTCTGTTAAAGGGTTAAGTCCTGCTTCAATTGCATAGTTACCATTTACTACTGCTAAATCAACATCTTCTAATGCTCTTGGTATTTGAGCAGCATCTAAAGATTTAAATTTTAAATTATTTTTATTTTCTACAATATCAAATTCTGTAGCTAATAAATCTTGAGGATTTTTTAATTTTATAATACCATTATTATGTAAAAGAATTAATGCTCTTCCACCATTTGTAGGATCATTTGGTATCGCTACCACTCCACCTTTTTTTAAGCTCTCTATCTTATTAACTTTTTTAGAATAAACCCCTAATGGTTCCACATGAACATTACCTGCTGATACTAATTTTAAATTTTTTTCTTTAGAAAAAGTTTCTAAATATGGTTTATGTTGGAAGAAATTGGCATCCAACTCTTTTGAATCCAATAGTAAATTTGGTGTTACATAATCTGTTAATTCTATTATTTCTAACTCTATATTTTCATTTTTCAAATCATCTTTTACCAATTGTAAAAGCTGTGCATGGGGAACTGGAGAAGCTCCAACTTTTAATTTTGCCCCAAAACTTATAACCGATCCTAATAAACCTAATACTAAAACTAATTTTTTCATAACTACCTCCCATTTTTTTTCAATCTATTTGATATTAAATTTCCAATTAATTGAACCCCTTGAACTAAAACTATAATAATTAAAACTGAATAAATCATTATATCTAACTTAAACCTATTATAACCAAATCTGATAGCTAAATCTCCAAGTCCGCCACCACCAATAGCTCCAGCCATTGCAGATAAACCTATTAAATTAATGATTAATAGTGTGATTCCTTGAATTAATGATGGCAATGACTCGGGAATCATTACCCTAGTTATTATTGTGAAATTATTAGCTCCTAAACTTTCACTTGCTTCTATAACTCCCTTATCCACTTCTAAAACACAGTTTTCAACTATTCTTGCTACAAAGGGAGCTGCCGATATAGAAAGAGGTACTATTGCTGCAGTACTTCCTATTGTCGTCCCTATTATAAATCTAGATAGTGGTAATAATAAAATCATTAAAATTATATAAGGAAATGATCTTGTTATATTTATAATTCCATTTAATACTCTATTTATTCCTTTATTTTCAAATATATGCCCATCTGATGTTATTGCTGCTAAAATTCCACAAGGAAATCCTATTCCTAATGAAACCACAGCAGATAATAAAACCATATATACCGTTTCTATCGTCGCTTGTACTAACATATTAAATACCATCGTAAATAACCTCCACTCCTACATCTAAACTTGGAAACCAAGCTATTGCTTCATTTTGTTTATCCATTTCCCCTATCAATTCAACCATTAAGTGCCCTACCTGCATGGTCGATAAAAGATCAATTGCACCACCTAAAACATTTATATCCAAATTAAACTTTTTTACAGCTTTAGATAAAATTGGATCTCCAGCTACTGAGCCTAAAAACATTAATTTTATAACTTTATTTCCAGGTTTTTTTATGTATTCAATCTCCTCTTTTTCTTGAGGGGGAACATATGATATTAACTCTTTTGTAATCTCTGTTTTTGGGCTTAAAAATATTTCATATGTTTTTCCAGTTTCCACAACTTCACCATTTGACATAACAGCTACCTTATCACAAATCTCTCTAATAACTTCCATTTGATGAGTTATTAAAACAACTGTTAATCCCATTTTTTTCTGAATATCTTTAATTAATTTTAATATAGACTTTGTAGTTTTTGGATCTAAAGCAGAAGTTGCTTCATCTGATAAAAGAATATCTGGATTATTGGCTAGAGCTCTAGCTATTGCAACTCTTTGTTTTTGTCCTCCAGAAAGTTGAGCTGGATAAAACTCCTCTTTATCTTCAAGTTCTACTAACTTTAAAAGTTCTTTAACTCTTGCATCAATTTCTACTTTTGACCAACCATCAATTTCTAAAGGAAATGCTATATTCTCTTTAACTGTCCTAGATTTTAATAAATTAAAATGTTGAAATATCATCCCAATTTTTTTCCTTTTATTTAAAAGTTCTCTCTTTGAAAGCTTTGAGATATCTACTCCTTCAATCTCTATTTTTCCCGTTGTCAATGGTTCTAATCCATTAAATAATCTAATTAAAGATGATTTTCCAGCACCACTTAATCCAATGATTCCAAATATTTCGCTCTTCTCAATTTTCAAAGAAACATCTTTTACAGCATGAAATTTGTTATTATAAATTTTATTCACTCTTTCTAAAGTAATCATTTTATCCTCCCGTATAAAAAAAACTCCCATCTTAATTTTTAATTAAGATGAGAGTAAGTAAACAAGACTTCTACTTCTCCCATCTATCTGGAGTTAGCACCACACCATAATGGTAGGTTGCTGAAACGTCATTGGGCCAGTCCCTCGGTCTCTCTTGATGGTTTGCTGTATAATATCTTATTTGAAAAAAAATGTCAATATTTTTTTAAAATAAAATTTTATTTTTGTTTATAGTCATATCAATTCTCTTTTTATTCTATCATTTATACAAGATAAAAATTCATAATGAGGAACTTTTAAATGATTTATACTTTCTTCTAAGTCGTGAAATATCTCGATACTATCCCCTTCTTTTACTGAATCATCCACTAAAATAAATGAACTATCCATACTAATATGAACTATTTTAAACTTTTTATTATTGATTATAGACATAATCCCTTCACTTCTTTTGGAAAATCCATCTCCATAACCTAAACGAATTTTTGCTACTTTTCTATATTTTCCTATATTTAAATTTTCTTTTTTTTCATATCCTATATATTTTAAATCATCGATATTTTTTATATCTAATATTCTGCCATTTAACTTAAACGCTCTTTTTATACAGGGATCGTAATATCCTATTTCTTGAAGTCCAAATAGAATAGTTCCACACCTTATATGGGTACAAAATTCACCCTCTATTGAAATAACTCCAGCACTATTCTGCATATGAATAATCTCAAATCTCTCATTTCCTAACTCTTTTAACATCTGAGAAAATTTTTTTTCTATTAAAATCATATCATCATAATCTGCAGCAAAAACATGGGTACAAAGACCCTTAAATTTTAAATTTTTTTCTTTTATTAACTCTTTTAGTTTAAAAAAGTCTTTTTCTAAAATTCCATTTCTTCCAAATCCAAAATCTAATTTTAAATGTAATTGCTGTGTTGAAACTCCTTTATCTAAAAGATTTAAAAGATCTTTAAAACTATTTATTACCATATGAATATTTTTATTATTTTTTAAAATTTCTATTTCATCTATTGTTTCTAAAATAATAATATTTATATTTTCTATTTTTAACTTTAATATTTTTTCAGCTTCGCACTCTCTAGCTACTGCAAAATATTTACAACCATTTTCTGATAAAAATTTAACTATATTTTCTATTCCATGCCCATAAGCATTAGCTTTTACAACAGCTATTATATCTTTATTTCTAAGTTTTTTTAAATAGTGATAGTTATGTAGAATATTTTCTTTAGAAACCTTTATTTTAAAATCTTTTAATCCCATAACACCCTCCCTATAACTTTTTTACAATAGTATACTCTAAAAACAAAAAAAGGTGAAACAAAGTTTCACCTTTTTTATAAAGTATTATCCTAATACTTCTTCATTATATTTGTCTATTTCTGCTAAGATATCCTCTGTTGTACTCATTGACATTACTCTTTCAACTAAAGCCTCTGCTGAAGCTTTATCTATAGCCATTACATTTTTCTTTACTTTTGCAACTGAAATAGCTGACATTGAGAATGCATCTAATCCCATTCCAAATAATAAAGCTGTTGCTCTAGCTTCTCCTGCAAACTCTCCACACATTGATATAGATATTCCACCTTCATGAGCCCCATCTATTGCTGCTTTAATAGCTGCTAAAACTCCTGGATTGTATGTATCATATAAGTGAGATATTCTCTCATTTCCTCTATCTACTGCTAATGTATATTGAGTTAAGTCATTTGTTCCTATTGAGAAGAAATCAACTTCTTGTGCAAACCATTTAGCTCTAAATGCTGTAGCTGGAGTTTCAATCATAATTCCTAATTGGATATCCTCATCAAATTTTATTCCTTCAGCTCTTAATTCAGCTTTACACTCTTCTAATAAAGCTTTTGATTTTCTACACTCTTCTATTGAAATTACCATAGGTAACATTATTTTAATATATCCAAATGCTGATGCTCTTAAAAGCGCTCTAAACTGTGTTTTTAAGATTTCAGGTCTATCTAGACATATTCTTAAAGCTCTCCATCCTAA
>NZ_JBOFXD010000007.1:0-1545 GCF_051653945.1 Cetobacterium sp. | reverse complement strand
AAACTATGGTGGATCATGGTGGAGCCAAGATAAAGAGTTCCCAACTTTCAATGGACCAATTTTATTTACAAGTAACTGTATTGTTCCATATCCATTTAGAGAAGGAGCTAAGAAAGTTAATTATATTGATAAAGTGTTTACAACAAATGCAGCAGGAATGGAAGGTTGTAAACATATAGAATTAGATGAATTTGGAAATAAAGATTTCTCTGAAATTATAAATCTTGCAAAAAAATGTGAACCGCCTATTGAAATTGAAAAAGGAGAAGTTAATGGTGGATTTGCTCATAATCAAGTTTTACAATTAAAAGATAAAATTATAGATGCAGTTAAATCTGGAGCTATTAAAAGATTTATAGTTATGGGTGGATGTGACGGTAGAATGGCAGATAGAAAATATTACACAGAGTTTGCTGAAAAGCTACCAAAAGATACTGTTATTTTAACAGCAGGATGTGCTAAGTTCCGTTATTTAAAACTTCCTTTAGGTGATATTGGTGGTATACCAAGAGTTTTAGATGCAGGACAATGTAATGACTCTTATTCTTTAGCTGTTATAGCTTTAGCTTTAAAAGATGCTTTTGGACTTGAGGATATAAATGATTTACCAATAGTATATAATATAGCTTGGTATGAACAAAAAGCAGCGATAGTTCTTCTAGCTTTACTTTATTTAGGAATAAAAAATATTCATGTTGGACCAACTCTTCCAGCATTTTTATCACCAAATATAGTTAAAGTTTTAGTAGATAATTTTGGGTTATCAGGAATTAGTACTGTTGATGAAGATTTAAAAAAATTTAATTTAATATAGAGGAGGAGTAAAATGGCACATAGAATAGATAAAGAGATATGTATTGGATGTGGAGCTTGCGAAAGTGTTTGCCCAGTTTCATGTATATCAGAGGTTGATGATGGAAAAAGAGAAATAAATGAAAATGATTGTATAGATTGCGGAGCTTGTGCTTCTGTATGCCCTGTATCTTGTATAGCCCCTGTATAAAAAGGAGAGTAAATCTTATGAAAAAATGTGATTGTGAGGAGCAAAAAGAACCAATAATCTTGAATCCTCATATTGAAGGTAATGCAGATGAAGTAATTGACGAAGAAATAAGAGAGAAAATTGAGGAAGGAATATTTGAAGATACTCCAATTTATGCTTTAGACTCACTTGATTCTAGATTAAAAAAGAAAAATGAAACACCTGTTATGAATGAAAAAACAATTTTTGTAGATATTTTAAATGCCCATAAGCTTCCAGAAGGAAAATTTGGGCTATTAAAAGTTTTATCTGGAAAAGTAAACTTTGTATGGGAAGAAGATCCTGATATTATATATACAGTAGATTCTAATCATCCTTTAGTTATATTTCCAGAAAAGCTTCATAGAGTTATATTAGATGGTCCTGTAGAATTAAAAGTAGAATTTTACGAATAAAAAAAGTCAAATATTTAAAAGTTATTTCGAATCTTGAATTTGGGCAAATTCATAATGTTCTAAATATTTATGAGTGTAGATTAATAACCTAAAAGAGAGTCCGTATGG
>NZ_JBOFXD010000006.1:0-11474 GCF_051653945.1 Cetobacterium sp. | reverse complement strand
CTTTAAATAATAAGAATACTCTTTCAAAATCATTTTCAAACTTTTCTATCATTTGACTCATTTGCTCTTTGTTTACTTTTTCATTTGTATAAATTTCTCCTAGTTTATTCATATTTTCTTTAGGAAGAAAATATGTAACACTTATATAATAATTTGTTTCGTAATAATTACCTGATAAGTTGTTTTTTTCTCTTGATTTATTCATAAATCCATAAATTTTTTCTTTAAATATGCTTTTAGGATATTCTCTTACTTTTTCTCTTCTTGCCTCTACATGAAGCACATACCCTTCATCCATTCTTTTTAAAACATTATTTAAATCTAATCTTAATATAATTAATTCTTCATCTGATGATGTTGCTAAATCTTTTCCTTTAAATTTTAAAATTTTTGTTAAAGATCTATTTTTATTTACTATAGTTCCATCATCACGCAAATAACTCCAAGGCAAATAATCTGTTACTCTATCTTTATGTTTTACATTGTATTCTCGTTCTGTTTTTAAGAAAAACAAAAACCCTATTACTATAATAAGTAATATCATTAAATTCCCATTCATTTAAACCCTCCTAAAAATAAAAGAGCCTGAATTTTTATTCAGACTCTTCTATATATTCAAAATCATATTTTGTATCTACTATTAAATTATAATACTTTCCATTTTTCTTTATTTCACCAAATGCTACAAGATATACTTGCCTAATCTCTTTTTCAGCAAAATTTTCAAAGAGTTTTTCTTTTAGATTAATTCCTATTTTTAAACCAACTAAACTTTCGTCTTTTAAATTTCTTATTACAAAAAAATTATTAAATCTTCCTAGCTTTACTCTTCCATAATAAAGCCTTTTCTCCTTTAACTCTCCTACTGTATGTTCTTCTAATAACTCTAGATTTAATTCAAGATTATCTAATCTTCTTACTCCTCTTTCATTTCTAATAACAAAATTACTATTAAACTTTTTTAAATTTTCAGTATTCTCTTTAGATTTAAAATTTATTCCATCTAATATTATTGAATCTAACAATTGCTTTTTAGTATCTTCATCAATTTCTACAAAATCATCATATGTTATTTTTTCTATTTCAGAGTATCGACATCCTGTTCCATGCTGAATTTTTTTGGATTTTTTTGCTAAATACTTTCTTTTATCTCCATTTCTATAAACTAATTCTGCTTCTCTACAATAAGGACAAAATTTATCATTTTCGAATTTTTCTTGTTTTGTTTCTAAATCATTCTTCTTAGTCGGTGCTAAAATAATCTTATTAAGTGTTTTATCTTTATTTTTCGAGTAAAATTCAATATATTTTTCCATATTACCTCCAAAATTTATATTAACTTACTCTCAAATAATAACATATTTTTTTAGCTAAGGTAAACTATTTGACATTCATCAGATTTAAACTTAAATAAATTCAAAATTTCTCCATTTTTAAATTCTAAATATTCTCCAGTATAATCTTGTTCTCTCAAATTCATTTTTAAAATCAAATCAAATTCTGATTTATTATCTACTTCTATATAGTTATACTTTACAAAATCTTTTCTATTTCTTTGGGGAAAATTATTTAAATATTTTATTTTTGATTTTTTCAAAATTCTTTTTACTTCTCCAGTTTTTTTATGAAAATTTAATACACCATTTTTTGATAATATTTTACTTATTCTTAATTTATATATTTTTATTTCTTTATCTTCTTTAATTTCTAACTTTCCTCTATATTTTATTCTTATTCCTTTTATTTGAATTTCATTCATATAAATGCTTTTCTCCTTTTTACTTTAGTAACTCAAATATTTTTTTAAAGTTCCTTTTGTTAATATTTCAATAAAATTATCATCCTTTGATACAAGATACTTTATTACTTTATGAAATACATAAAATAACGGTGCTAACTGCCATAAACCTAAAAACATTACCGTTATAACTCCTAAAGTTAAATTAGCACAAAACACTTGTTCTGGTATTCCTGCAACCTTTATTGTTTTAGTAAATACTTTATATAATGGTATTGTCTTCATAAATACACCCCTCTTCCTTCTGATAAATTGGTTTTAACTTATATTCATTCTTTACTGAATCATATCCTAAAACCTCTACAATTGAATCTAAATACCTTGTATGATTTTTTTCTTTTAAAGTTACCAAAATATTTACTCCCATAGCTAATTCTTCAGATAATGGATGTCCTATTGCAGTTCTCGTATACATTTCCATTTTTTTTAATCCTAGCAAACAATTGTTAGCGTGAATTGTAGATAATCCTCCTTCATGCCCTGAATTTAAAGCTTTTATAAATTCATATGCCTCTATTCCTCTAATTTCTCCAAATATAATTATTTCTGGAGTTAATCTCATACATGTTTTTAAAGCTCTTTCTGCACTATAAATCCCTGGTATAATTTTTAACCTTTGGACATTTACAGCTTTAGTCTGTAACTCTTCAACTTCTTCAACTAAGATAACTCTTTTATTAATATCCATAGCTGATATTAGAGCATTTAGGAATGTAGTTTTCCCTGTATTTGTTCCACCGACTACTAAAATACTTTTTTTATTTAAAACACTTGCTTTTAAGTAGTTATAAACCTCTTTAGTTATAAATTCATCTTTCAAGTAATCTTCTAAAGTTTTTATTACTGGTATTTTTTTACGAATGTTAAATGTTGGATTTTCAACTACTGGTGATATTATTCCAACTACCCTTGATTTTGTTAATGGTAGCTCTCCATCAATTTCAGGATTTTCTAACCCTAACGTTATACTTCTTAAAGTTGCTAAAGTATTTAGAATTGATATAACTTTATCATTTTCTGACTTTCCAACTTCTACAAACCCTTCACCTGATCTTTTTATAAAAATTTTCTGATCCGAGTTTATAGTTACTTCAGTTACTTCTGAATCATTGTATAAATAATCATAAATATTTAATTCTTTTAATGATCTATCTATTATTTTCTTTGCTTCAAATATTGAATGTTTCATTATTTCTCAACCTCTAAACTTTCTTTTTTAACTCTTTGATTTCTTTTAAAAACAAGATTTCCCAATGCGTTTTCAATTAAATCTTCTTTTCCTAGTTTTAATATTTCTTCAAGAAAATCTGGATTTTTATTTAAAAATACCCATAATCCTCTATTAATTGTGATAATTTCATTAGCTTCATGCTTTTTTATCTCTTCCTCGAAAAATTCTAAAATAGAATCTTTATTCATTTTATTAATTGCAGTAAACATTTTTTTCCTTATAGTTACTTCCTCTTTTTTAGCTTCTTCTTTTAATAATTTAGTGTCATAATCTATTAAAATTAACTTTTCTCTTGCTGTTAATCTTTTTCTATTCTTTTTTTTGTCTAAAACTTTTTTTATTTCCTCTGTTATTAATGTATTTTCTTGATGTTCCATTCTACATGCCTCCTAAATTTTATAAATCCATTAAGTCCATTTCCTCTTCATTTGATAGTATACTTTGGATTATTCTTTTTACTTCCTCATAATCAAAAGAAGTTAATCTATCTATTTTTATTTTTAACTTTTTTACATCCACTTTCTTTAGTTCTTCAATTCCATATTCTTCTACATACATATCTAAAAATTCTTTAATTCCTAATTCTTCTATCTCTTTTGAATTTAAAAAATTATCTGGAGTATTTTTTTCTATAATTTTTGAAACTATTTCATGTTCTTCAATTGGTAAAAACTCTTTTAATTTTTCTAATAGTTCTTTCCTTTCTTCATCTTTAGATTTTTCTTTAATTTTTTCTTTTGGTTTTTCTATTTCATCCTTAGCTGTCAATTTTCTAATAATTTCATATAAAATATCTGAATCTAAAGATGAATAATTTGTAATCTCATTTATTAATTCTTTCTTTCCTATAGTTCTTAATTTTTCTGCAACATTTTGAGTATCATACTGAAGTAAAAATTGAGTTAATAATCCTCTTGTTAGAATAGTATTTCTAATAAATAAAGGACTTTCAAAAAATTCATCTACTACTTTTTCCTCTGCTTCTGTCAGCTTTCTATCTCTTTCTTTTTTCCCTTTTATTATTTCCGTAACTATATCAAAAAGTACATCCTCATTAACTATTTCATATTTTTTTAATCTTTCTCCAATTTCTTTTGGATCTATTTCTTGTAATAACTTAAAAATCTCTTTTGTTGAATATCCATTTATTAACTTTATTAACATATTCAAACTAACTCTTTGATCTGGTATGTCATATTTATCTATAAATAATTTTTCTTCCTCTGAAATTTCTCTATTTTTACCTTTATCAAAATGATATTCAACTGCTTTCAATATATTATAGACATCTTGAATCGTTACTTTATCAATTTCTCTTTCTACACAATAATTTCTTCCAATAGTTTCAAAAACCCTCTTATCTCCATTTAAAACCCTTTCCAATAACTCAACTATACCTTTTATACTATAATCATTCAAAAGCTCTAAAAACATTGTTTTATTGAAGTTATCAAAGTTTTGATTTAATATTTGATATTGGTGTAACTCTTTTTTAGTTAATTCTTTTTTTAACATTATTTTTTCTGATAATTCTATTAAAAAGTTAGGTTCTAATTCTTTAAGTTCTTTCATTTCATTCTTAAATTTCTTTTGATCCAAATTATCTAAAATTAACGTTGTTTTTTCAATTCCTCCATAAGAAATTATTTTTTCTGCAAAGCTTGGTGTTATTCTTTTATCTAATTTAACAAGTCTTTCTACTACACCATCTTTTCTTGTTGGTACTCTATAATTCTTACAATTTTTAAATCTATTTAATTTAAAGTAAAATATTTTATCTGCTAAAATTGGGTTTTTACCAGCTACAAATAAAATTACTTTTTCATAAGGTAAGGTTCTTACTTCCCCTGGTGTCATTAATGGTCTTGATACCAAATTTTCACTGACATTTCCTCCTACAAGTTCTCCCACTTTTCTGCTTTTATTACTAATTTGTTCTGTATATGTTCCAAGCATTTTTGAAATCATAGCAGGTGTTTCCGAGTCATTTGGTGTCAAATACATTTGAACATGACAGTTATCTAAAATTGAATTTTCTTTTCCATATATTTTACTTAACTGATTTATAGATTGAGTTATTAACAATACCTTTAATCCATACCCTGCTATATATGCCAATGCTTTTTCTAGTATTTCAAGTTTTCCTAAACTTGGGAACTCGTCTATTAAAAATAAGATTCTATTTTTTTCTCCAGCTTTTATAAATACTTTTCTGAAAAACATTGTTATATTTAATTTTAATTTATCTAAATAACTCATATCATCATCTAAAAATTTATCAAACTTCATTACCCCAGTTAAATCATATATAGTCTGTGTTATTATTAATCTAAATAAAGCTCTTGTCATGTCTATTGCTTCTGGAGGAGTTACTAAATAAAGACTAACTTTATTTTTCATAATTTCTTTTGGCGTAAAGTCAGATTTAGAAATATTTCCTGCTATTTGAGGATCTCTAAAAATTTGAAGCTTATTTATACAAGTTGACAATATACTACCTCTTTCTTTATCTGGAGTTTTATATATTGTTCCAAATATTCCTCCTACAATCGGATGTAACTCCACACTCTCACCATATATTTTTTTAAATAATTTTTTATCGCCATGTTTATGAACTAATCTTTCATCTTGTAATACATTTCCTTTTTCATCTTTATACATCCCTAAAACATTACCTATTTCATCTACTACTGGTAATAATGGATTAGTTAAAAATTTTACAACATCATTCATAGAAGCATTTTCATTTTCATATTTAACATGCAAAATAACCCCTACTAATAAATTTATTGCTGAAGTTATCCAATGGTCTTCTTCACCTTTTCCTGATACATCTAAAAGAGTTTGAGCTATTATTTTTACATCTTTTAATTCTCTCTTAGTTTTTAACGCTATTCTGTCTAAAGGATTATATGAAGCTCCTTCCCCTGAATCATCCAAAGGATTAAAATATATACATTTATGTCCAAACTTTTCTTTTCTATATCCACTTGTTAAATCCCAACATTCACCCTTTATATCATTAACTATTACCGATTTATCCCAACTCCACAAAGTAGGAAGTACTGTATTTATACCTTTTCCCATTCTTGTCGGTGCCATCATCATTAGGTGTTCGGGTCCCGCATGTGTCAATATTTTTCCATTTTTCATTCCTAATACAACACCATTAGGCTTTTCTAAATCCATATTTTTTATCTCTCTCATACTAGCCCATTTTGCTGTTCCATAAGCTGTTAATTCTTTTCGTTTCATAAAAATTAAAATGGCTAATCCTAATACTCCTAATTGGAAATATTTAATATTATTATTATATGCGTTAGTTCTTTTCAAATTTTTACTCTCTAATAATCTTGCATTAGGAACATATACTTTAATTTTTTTATATGTTACTATTGGTTTCCCAAATATCTTGTGATAATTTAAGTCTTTAGCAAGTTTACTTGTAAAAAAAACTATTAAAACAACTAACCCCATAAAAAAATAAACTAATTTTTCTTTATTTTTCATATATCATTACTCCTAATTAAATAAGAGAGTCTAATTATTTCAGACTCTCTTACTTAATGAAATTTATTTTATTTTTTCTTTAAACATTTTACTTTTATTAATGTTTCCATATCAGTTGGTTTAAATTCTAATGTAACAGTCATTCCTACTGGACGTTTATCAATTGTTTTATATGAAACAGAGTGATTTATAAAATATTTTAGTAACTCCCCTAATTCCTCTTTATTATCAAATAATAAAGCTTTATCTATTCTACTTACAAATTCTCTTGAAGCTTTTGTTATTTCCTCTTTTGTATAACTCATTTAATTTGCTCCTCCTAATTTCTATCTCTCAATTCCTGTATCTTGTGATTGAGATTTTTGAACTAATTTTATAGTAGTACTACTAACTTCCTCCTTGTAAGAAATCTCTTTCCCATTAGAGAACTCTCTCTTCTCTTCTTTTACAACAGTTCCTCTCTCATAAAGTTTCTTTACACTGTTACTTAGCTTAAAATCTTTATTATATTTGATTTCCTCTAATTTTAACTCACCTTTTTCGTAAAGTTTAGTTACCTCACTTTCACCTTCTTTTTGAATTTTACTTCCTGTAACTTCCCTGACTAATTCTCCATCTCTT
Source organism: Cetobacterium sp. (assembly GCF_051653945.1). Classification (GTDB taxonomy): domain Bacteria; phylum Fusobacteriota; class Fusobacteriia; order Fusobacteriales; family Fusobacteriaceae; genus Cetobacterium_A. The sequence continues at coordinate 4,314 of NZ_JBOFXD010000006.1, read as the reverse complement.
TTAAAAGTCTCTTTATATGTATCATAACCTTTTTCTGATAATTCCCCACTTTTGTAATATTCTATGGTTTTTATTTCATTATCTCTTATTTGCTCTATTAAGTTATTGGAACTATTATATTTTGACCTTATTTCTAAGCCATCCTCATATCTTATTTGCTCTCTAAATTGTATTTCTTCATTTTGATAAGATCTTATTTCTCTAACTTCTAATTCTCCATTTCTTTCTAACTTAACCTCTGATTTTACTTTTTTTCCATCTTGATACTCAAATTCTTCAGTTTTTACTTCCTCTCCTCTTGTAATAACTTCTTTCTTTAAAGTTTCATCCAAATTATATTCTCTTTGCTTTTTTAAGCCATTCTCTATTGAAATCTCTTTATCGAGCCTATTCTCAACATATATCTTTCTATTTTCAAGTTTATCATTTAGATAATTGTTTTCTTCAATCAAAACTCCTTTATTATCAAATTCTTGACTCTTTATCTTTTCATTATTATCTTTTATTTCAACTTCAACAATTTTATTTATGTTTCCAGTTTTAGAATCATAATACGTATCTTTTTCATAGTTAAACTCTTTTTTATTATTATCTTCTTTCGTTTCTTTTTCTTTTGTTAAATAAATTTCGCCATCTTTAAAAAAAGTTTTTATGCTTTTTTTATTATTTTCAAAGTCAATCTCTTCTTTTGAAAGTAATTCTTGACCTTTATATTCTTTATATATTTCACCAACTAATATATTATCCTTATGCTTAAACTCTTTAATTGTTCTAATGCCTTTTTCGCTAATCTCCTCATTTACTAGCGTATTTTCTTTATAAGTTTTCTCTGATTGAACATTTTTAAATTTATTTACATCATTTGGATAATAAGTATCGACCATTGCTAATTTACTAAACCTTTCAGCTATATTTTTAGTTGATACATAATTACTTAGTTTTATTTCTTCTAAATTTAAACTTTTCTTATTCTTTTCTTCTTGGTGCTTTACAATTATATCTGCTAACTCTTTACCAAAGAATTTTATGTACGCATAGGTTTTTATTTTATCTATAACACTATTAATCTTATTTCTAACATCATCTTTTATATCTTTAATAGTGTTGCCTTCTCTATATTTTTCATCTAATATATTTCCATTTTTATCAAATGATTTAGAGTACTCTACATTAAAGAAGCTTTTCTTTTTCCCAAGATTTAAAGTTTCTGAAGTTAAAATATTATTCTCATATTTTTGAGTTAATTTATTATTTTTCATTTTTAAATTAACTAACGTTTTTTCAATTAACTCTCCTTTTTCGTTAAATTTTTGCTTTAATTCATTTTCTTTATCTTTTATTACTTCAGATTTTAATACTCCTTTATCATATTCTTTTATTCTTTGAACTCCATTACTAAATTCATGGCTTCTATATAAGTTATTATCTTTATCATAAAATAATGTTTTTTCACTCTCTATTTCTCCAGTTATTTTATTCAAAACTTTAACTTCTTTTATATTGTTTTTTTCATCCTTTTCAACAACTCTTGTTACCTCTTTATCTGTTAAATTTACTGGCATTTTTAGCTCTGCTTTTTCTATAGTTTTATCTATATTATTTAATAAAGCATACATCACACCATTTTCTAAATAATCTTTTATTACAGTATTTTCATTTTTTACCTTTTCTTCTTTTCTTATGTATAACCCTTCTACTTTTCTATAATTTTGCTTTAAATAATCTTTACTTTCTTTCTCTAAATCATCATCAGGATAAAGTCTTTTTAATAACTCTTTAGCCACCTGAACATCTTCAGGAGTTAAAGCTTTCTTCATATTATCAAATACTTTACTATAATTTTCTTCTCTATCATCCTTATATTTTTGATTAATTAACTCTACCCCTGCTTCTAAAGAGTCCACTGCTCCTACGTACACTCTATTTTCTAAATTTGATTCTTTTATCAATAAATCTGGATTATCCAAACTATGCTCTGTTCTATATATATCTATTGACTCACCTTGTTTTTCTAAAAAATAAAAGTATTTCACTCCATCTTTTGGATAAACTGTTCTTTCTATTGATAATGCTTCTTCTCTCTTTATTGTTGATTCTTCCTCTTCTAAAGACAATGGAATATCTTGAAGAAGTTCTTCTTTTTCATTATATTTTCTTAAATAACCTCCAACTAAAATTTCTTCAAGTTCACTTGGATCATATTCAAATATATTTTTTTCTTCTTTTCTTAAAACATTATTTTCATCATATTCATATTTAATTCTTTCTATAGAGTGTTCTTTTTCTTCTTTATATTGAATTGTTTCATTAAAAACAAGCCTATTATTTTGATAATCCTTCACCACTTTAATAGCTAATTTATTATCCTTATCATATTCTTTTTCTTCTTGTTGTTTTATTTCTCCATTTTCATAAGTTGTTTGTATATCTCTAATTACTCCACCTAAAGTAATTATTTTCTTACTCACTCCATCTAATTTTCCATCTTTATATGTTTCTTCCAATTTTAGATTTCCATTTATATCATATTCTTTCCATTTTCCATGTTTTTCATCTTCTAAGTTAAATGTTCCTTCTACTTCTACGCTTCCATCTTCCCTATATTTTTTTTCTTTAAAATACCCTTCTTCATTATTTTGCTCTTTTTCTTCCTTTAGATTTCCATTCATCCAGTATTTTTTACTAAATAACAGCTCCCCTTCATCCCAATTTGATGTCTCTAATAACTTTCCTTCTATATTAAAAATCTCTTGTTTTTCTAATTCAAAGGTGTTTACATCTAAATATTCTCTTTTATTTACTTGTTCAGTTCCCTCAAAATAATTATCAGAAATTCTTATTCCATCATTAAATTTTACAACTGTTGTTAGCTTTTTTTCACCATTTTCATTATACACAGTACTTAATTCTTCGTTTTTTTCATAACTAAAGTATGTCTCTGAATAGAGCTTTCCATTTTCATATATTTTTCGTTCCAACGGTCTATAATCATTTATGTTTTCATTAGGATAAATTGATCTTTCAAAAGCTGTCTCATTATGCCAAAGTTCTACTTTATATTTTCCATCTTCTAATTTTTCAATTTCATTTTTCTTTTCTTTCTCTGCCAACTTTTCTTCTCCTTTTTCCTTAATATCTCGAATCTTTTGTTCCTCTATTTTTTTATCTTCATCATATTTTTCAATTAAATATAACTCTCCATTCTCATAGTATTTAACATCACCATGTAATTTGTCATTAATATACTCTCCTTCTATTAATAATTTCCCCTGGTTATCATATTGTTTTTGATAGCCGTTATACTTATTATTTTTAAAATTAAACTCTGACTTCATTTTTCCATCTTCAAAATATTCTTTTCTCGCTCCATTTAATCCACCAGCAATATACTGCTCTTTAAGCTTCAGATTTCCATTTTCATAATATTCCTTCCAAACACCATGTCTTTTGCCCTTTACCAATTGTCCCTGCTCTTTAATTTGTCCGTTAAGGTAATGGGTTTCTACTTTTCTTTCTACATTGACCATTTTGTTAATTTTATCTTGAAGTTCTTTTTCTATTGTTCTCAAACTTTCACTCATTTATTCCCTCTCTTCAAATCTATAAAATAAAAAAAGTCTGAATCTTATTTTTTCAGACTTTTTCTTAAATTTTATTTTTCGTAAGTTTTCATTTGTTTTTTATATTCTTTTATGTATTTCTTCAAATCTTCTATATAAACACTAATTTCTTCTTTGGTATTTAATTTTTTCCTGTCTTCATCTTCCAAAATAATATTTCCTAATTCATCCATGATTTCTATTGGAAAACCAAATTCATTAAATTTTATTATTAAAATAACTTCTTTTTTTATATTCAAAAATTTAATTTCTTTAGGAAAATCATTATTCCACGAACTTGCATTTTTTCCATCCTCTTTCATCGTTAATTCTATATGACTTACACTTTGAGTATAAAAAGCTTTCATTTGTTTTTGTGGTATAATTGGATCTAGTAAAAATCCTTCAATATAAATCAGCTTTTGTGGACATAAATTAAAGTATCCTTCTCTTAAAATAATACTCTCATTTTTATTCCCTATATAACTAACTATATGTCTATATTTTCCTTTTTTTATTAGTAAATATCCATTTTTTAATTCTATTTTTTTTATATAAAAAAAATGTTGATACTCTTTAAGAGTTAATATTTTTTTAAGCATGAAACTCCTCCTAATAGTTATCTAAAAAATGGATGTCCTATTTTTACTCCTAAATTATATAGAAGTTCTGGTTGTTCTTTTCCTTTTTCATCAAATCTATTTAACCAACCATG
>NZ_JBOFXD010000005.1:0-25085 GCF_051653945.1 Cetobacterium sp. | reverse complement strand
GAAGATGAAACTAAAAGTATGAATTTGCTTATTGAAAAATTATTATTTATTGCAAAAGAATCTGAAATAAAAAGTGAACGAAATGAAGTTGAACTATCTGAAATTATTTTAGGGTGTATTTCTAGCTTAAAACATCAGTATCCTAAATCTAATATTAATTTTACTCCTGAGTACACAATTGTCAAATCTGATGAGGGGTTAATGAAACTATTAATAAAAAATATATTGGAAAACTCTATTAAATATGGTAAAAATAATCCAATTGATATAACAATTATAAATAATGATGAACAAAATCAAGCTATTTTAACTATTGAAGACCACGGCATAGGAATGTCTCCTGATGAATTACATCACATTTACGATAGATTTTTTAGAGCTAATAAATCTCGTAGTAAAGAGATACAGGGACATGGTCTTGGAATGTCTATTGTTAAAAGAATTGTAAATCTTTTAAATCTAGATATAAATATTTCCAGCACTTCCAATATAGGAACAACTGTTAAAATATTTTTTAGTCTATAAAATTTATACTATACTTTTTTTAACTCAAGGAGGACTTACTCATGTTTAAAGATAAAAAACTTTTATCTATTTTGGGATTAAGCTTTATCTCTTTTTTTAGCACAATTTGGATACGAAAAGCAGATTTAATGGAATCTCGAAATTTTATTACCGCTAGAGAAATCATTTTTAATAATGAGTGGCTTGTTACCACTTTAAACGGACAATATAGATTTGAAAAACCACCATTACCAACTTGGTTTACAGCAATTGTTATGAAACTTTCTAATAATTTTTCTGATGAATGGGTACTTCGGTTACCTGTAGCCTTAGTTTCTGTTCTATTAATATTTTTTATATACCGATTCGTTCAAGAGATATCTGAAAATAAAAATCTTCCGTTTTTAATTTCTTTTGTTGCTGCAACTACTTTTATGCTAACAAAAGTCGGAGCTGAAAATGCTTGGGATGCGTACCCATATATTTTTATGTTTGGATCAATAACTTATCTTTTAAAAAGCATAAATTCTAAAAGTAATTTTAGTCTTTCATTAGCTTCTATACTTTTAGCTGCTTCTTTATTAAGTAAGGGCCCTGTTGCTATTTATGGGATGTTACTACCTTTTACTATATCTTATATTTGGGTTTATAAATTTAAAAAAATCAAAGAAAATAAAAAAAGAATTCTTTTTTATATCTTAATTGGTTTAATTTTAGCATCTATTTGGCCTATTGCTATGATGATAGAGAATAAAGAACTTTTTTTGTCCGTCATGAATAAAGAAAAGAATACTTGGACAAGTAAGCATGTTAAAAGTTTCTTCTTTTACCTTAATTATTTTTACTTCATGGGTGTTTGGATGTTTTTTACTATCGTTACTTTCTTCAAAAAATGGAATTTAAAAAACGACGATGAAAATAGACTTTTTAAATTTGGAATACTTTGGTCTATTTTAACTTTTCTACTTTTATCACTTATAAAAATGAAAAAAGAGAGATATGGTTTCCCTATGTATGTAGTTTCTTCTATACCTGTTGGAATTATCTTAAATTACTATCTAAATAGTGATTGGAATATCTTAAAGAAATCCGATAAAATTTTACTTTATATACAGACTATTTTTATAACAGTTTTATCTATTGGAAGTATTGGTCTTATAATTTGGAAAAAACCGAATCTTTATTATTTAACTATTCCATTTTTTATTTTATTAATCTACCTTTTTAAAGATGGATTAGCAAATAAAGAACTTTTAAAAAAGAGGGTTATTTATTTAAGTGGATTTCTCTTATTAATAGTCAACTGCAATTTAACATGGATTATCGAGAACGAAATTCGTAATAAAAATAAAGACAACTTAATTCCATTAGAAACTTTACAAAAAAATAAAAAGGTATTTCACATTTACTCAAATGATTTTACAATCCAAGATGTTTGGAGTGTTGGACAAGATATACATTTTTTAGACGACACTGCTAATCTTCCTGAAAAATTTTATATTTTATCTAAAAACTCAAATTTAAATTCAGATGGAAAATACAACGTTGTATATAAAGAAACTTATAGTCGATTCAAAGATGATGATAGCTTAATATATATCTATAAAATACTAAACAAATAACTAAACCTTAATTCAAAGAGATAGTAAAACTATCTCTTTAAATTTTATTTTTCAGCTATAATTAATCTAACCACATCACCTAACATAACATTCTTACTTATAACTTTTGAAAATCCAGCTTCTCTAATAGTTTTTTCTGTTTCCCTTAAAAGTGATGTTCCTAAAACTAATTTTGTAAAAATATTCAAAACTCTTAAACCCATATTAATTATAAAGTTCTCACTTTTCATATGTTCTATAAATACGACTTTCCCTCCTTTTTTTAAAACTCTATACACTTCACTTATTCCCTTTTCAGGATTAGGAATAGTACAAAACACACATGATGAAAATACTGAATCAAATGTTTCATCTGCAAAACTCATATTTTCAATATCCATTTCTAACAGTTTTACATTATCTAAACCCAATAATTCAGCTTTTTTCTTTGCTATATTTAACATCCCAACAGAAAAATCTATACCTGTTACATCTGATTTTTTCTCATAATACTTTAAACATGCTCCACTTCCTACTCCAATTTCAAGGATTTTACCTTTTAACATTTGAACAGCCTCTCTTTTTAGACTATTCATAGGCATTCTTTCTTCTAATTTATCAAAAATATTTGCAATTCTGCTGTACTTATCTTTAGTTTCCATTTTAATTCTCCTCTTTTTTATTTTTTATTAAAGGAACTATATTTCTTAATAGTATATATTATCTAAACCCTATATACAAGGAGGCAACATGGAAAATCTTTTAAATAGAAAATTAAGATTGGGAATTGCAGCATGCCAATTTGGTTCTAAAGTTAGATATAATGGAAAAGGAATAGATTTAACTCAATCTTTAGGAAGAGATCGTGGACAATTCATTTGGACTCCTGTTTGTCCTGAAATTATGAGTGGAATGGGAGTTCCTAGACCAAGTATTAAACTTTCAGGAGGAAATGGATTTGATTTTTGGAATGGAAAAGCAAATATAAAAAATAAAGAGGGGGAAAATCGAAATGAAATGGTTCGAAAAGGTGCCATCGCTTGTCTTGAAACTTTAGAAAGAGCAGATATTGATGCTTATATATTTATGGAGGGAAGCCCTTCTTGTGGAGTTTATAGAACAAGCTTAAAAAATCAGCGTCTTGGAAACCCGCCAGGAGTCTTTGGTGCATTACTTTTAGAAAGAAATATTTTTTTAATTAGTTCAATTGATCTACAAAGTCCTATCAGATGGTGGGATTGGAAAAGAAGACTGGTTGCTTTTGTTTGGATTAAAGAGCAAAATATTAACTCAATTGATATTTTAAAAGAAGTTTGGGACAAAGTTAAATACGTTTTGTATGAGTTGCATGATGAAGAAGCAACTAAAATAAGAGATCAAATAAGAGTAATTATAAATTCAAATGAAAATATATCTGATGAAACTTTTACTTTTCTTAAAAACTCTATTCTAGACCTTTTAAGAAAGCCAGCGGAATTAGAAAATATAAAAAAATGCTTATGGGCCAACTATGTTAACTTAAAAGAAAAAGAAAATATTGAAGTTGAAGAGATTTTTGAACCTCATATTTTAAGAAATATGACACATATAGCTCAAGAACTCCTTGGAGTTGAAATTGAAGCTAGGAAAAGAAATATTTTATTTAGAAGCTCTCCAATCAATTATAAGCCTGACAGATAGTTTATTTCTATAGATAAATTAAACAAAAAAAGAGAAAAGACTGCGTCTACTCAGTCTTTTCTCTTTTTCACTTTATTATCCACACTTTATCTAAAATAGTTTATCTCATTTTATTTATAACAAAATTAACATTTTTTCCACTTATCTCTGCAAGTTCTTCTTCATCAATAGGCATAACTTTTGATATATTATTCTCATAATTAAATATCTCTTGTGTCTTAGTGATTACAGAATTTTTTAAAGAAGATTGGTTATTCTCAGTTTCCTTGCTTTTTAAACCTCTTGCATATATATTCATTGCTAATAACAATCCTACTATAATATATACAATTTTCTTACTCATTTTAATCTGCCTCCATATATTTCATATAATGTAAATATACAGCTTTTCATATAAAATGTCAATGTCATTATATAAATAATGAATGATACAACTATTTACAAAATAAATAGTTTACATATTTTTTATTTATGTTTAGTTAAATCACATTTAATTTATTTTTAGTACTCTTTAATTATTTTTTCTACATCTTCGTAACGAACTTTTCCCTTTAATAAAACCTCTTCCATTTTCTCATCTTTTAGCTTATATGTACTGTTACAAGAGTTACAAGCTATTATATATTTCTTTTTTAAAGTAATTATCGGTATAAAAAAAATTTCAAAAACTCTTCTCAATGCGAATAATTGAACCTTTTCTGATAAACATCCTGTACACTCAAAATCAACTTCTCTTAATTTTTCTTCTGAATCTTTTAAACCAAATATCCCAACAAATATCATTTTATTTCCCCCTTCAGCATTTAAATAATATATTTTATAAGTTTTTCTATATGAGAAAATACAACTGGATATTCCACATTAGGTCTAGATAACATTATAGATGTAGCTCCAATCTCTTTTGCACTCTCTATTTTTTCTCTTTCTCCACCAGTATTCCCACCTTTTTTACTTACAATATATTTTATATTAAGTTGCCTCATCATTGCAACATTTAATTCTTTAGAAAATGGTCCCTGCATAGCTATAATATTTTTAGGTAAAACCCCTAAATCTTCAGCTTTTTTTATCATCTCCCATTTAGGAAGTATTCTAAAATATATATTTAATTTATTTTTTATATTTTGAAATTTATGAAGATTATTGCTTCCTAAGGTTACTAAAATATTTCCTTCTAAATTTTCTAAATATTTTATCATAAACTCAAGCTCAGAAAATTCTATAACTCCATCTTCAGAAAGTAAATTCTCTCTTTCGAACCTTATGTAATCAATCTCTTTTATTCTTGAACATTCAATGGCATTTCTAGAAACTTCCTCTGCATATGGATGAGACAAATCAACAATTTTTTCAATATTATTTTCTTCTATAAATTTATTCATTCCTTCTAAATCTAATCTTTTACAAAACACCTTTATATCTTCTATATTTTCAAGCAATTTTCCACCATACTCTGTTGCTGTTGTTACAACTAGCTTTTCTTTAAAAGGAAAGGACTCTATAAAATCTCTAGAGTCCTTTGTTCCACCTATAACCCAAATCATATATGATATCCTCTTGGAGTTATCATTCTATCATTAGAAACATACGTCTTTGAGTTTCCTATTATAACAACTGTAAACATATCTATTTCATGATTTAAGAAATCTTGTAAGTTTGTTAAAGTATAATTTTCATCTTCTCTTCCAACATGTCTTAATAGTGCAACTGGAGTATCTGGTGCTTTATGCTTTAACATTAACTCTCTTGCTTCAACTATTTGAGTTGTTCTTCCTTTACTTTTTGGATTATAAAGAGATATAATAAAATCTCCCTCTGCAGCTTTATCAATTCTTTTTGTTATTACATCCCAATCAGTTAATAAATCACTTAAGCTTATTGTAGCATGGTCATGCATTAATGGTGCTCCTACAACTGCTGCTCCAGCTACTGATGATGTTACTCCTGGAACAACCTCAACTTCGTATCCCTCTTTTTGAGCTATTTCTATCATGATTCCAGCCATTCCATAAATCCCTGCATCTCCACTACTGATTAGTGCTACATCTTTTCCAGACTTAGCAATCTCCAATACTTGCTCGCATCTAGCAACCTCTTTTTTCATTCCTGATACATAGAACTCTTTTTCAGCGAACTCATCTTTCACTAAATCTGTATAAGTTATATATCCTGCAATTACGTCTACATTTTTTAAAACTCTATACGCTCTTACTGTTATATCATCCATATTTCCAGGACCAATTCCTACAACATATATTTTACCTTTTTTCATAAATAAATCTCTCCTCATAAATGGAAATTGTCATTCCATCTTTTTTTGCTTTTATCTCTATAAATTTTCCATCTTTACTTGATGTTAAATATGCACATGGCTCTGAAACAGCTTTTACACCTATCTCTTTTTTTACAAACTCAGACCCGTGAAACATATCTTCTACTGCTAATATCTCTTCTCTAGTAACAATTTTCAACTCTTTTCCAAGCTCTCTAGCAGTTTCAACAATTCCTTTTTCATCTGCTTTTAAATCTACTGTTGCAAAATGCTTTATGCTTTTAAGTGAAAGATTATGTTTTTTTAATGTTTCTACTAAAAACTCATAGACTTTTTCTTTTTCAATTCCTCTTCTTGAACCTATTCCTATAACTAAATTTTCAGGGTATAAATGTACAATTTCTAAATTTTCTTTATTAGAAATAACTATAACACCTTCTGGATTTTCATTGCATATATTTTTAGGAAGACTTAATTCAACGTTTTTTCCATCTACTATTAATGACGTAACTTTTTTAGCAGCTTCTAATGATTCTAGATTACACTTTAATTTCTGAGACAAAGTATCCACTGCAATTTTTCCTGTTACATCTGAACTAGTTGTTATGATTGGAACTAATCCAAATATTTCATGAAGGTTTTGAGTTAAATTATTTGCCCCTCCTAGATGCCCAGAGAGAAGAGATATCGCAAAATTCATTCCTTCATCTATTACAACTACTGCTGGATCAACATCTTTAGATTTTATTAAAGATGCAATTTTACGAATAACAATTCCTGTTGCCATTATAAAAATATGACCATCATATCTATTGAAAGCTCCATTTAACTCTTCAGTAAAGTTTTCTATCTGAATACTATTATCTATTTTAAATTTTGAAAGAGTAAATAGATCAACTCCTTCAATTTTATTTTTAATCTCCACTCCATTTAGCCCTGCTCCTCTTGTTACAGTCCAAATTGCTAACTTCATTACTTCTCAATTCCTTTTCTAAATTCATGTGTAAAATGCTTATCGTATAGTAAAGATTTTTCATATTTATCTCCTAAAAAATCTCCAACTAAAATTTGAGCTGTTTTAGTTATATTTGCTTCTTTTACTTTTTCTTCAATTGTTTCTAATGTTCCTAAAACAATTTTTTGATCCTCCCAACTAGCTCTTTGAACAATTGCGATTGGAGTTGTCATTGGATAATGTGTAGCTAATCTTTTTACAACATCACCAATCATATGTACCGATAAGAAAATTGCCATTGAAGCTCTATGAGAAGCTAATGATTCTAAATTTTCCTTTTCTGGCACAGGAGTTCTTCCTTCTAATCTTGTACAAATTACAGTTTGAGAAATACTTGGTAATGTGAACTCTTTTTTTACCGCTGCTGCAGATGCTAAAAACGAACTTACTCCTGGAATTACCTCATACTCTATTCCGTGCTCATCTAACATATCCATCTGTTCTCTATGTGCTCCAAATATTGCTGGATCTCCTGTATGAACTCTGGCAACTTTTTTTCCTGCTTTTATCGCTTTAACAGTTACATCTATAACTTCCTCTAAAGTCATTGAAGCTGAATTATGAATCTCTGCTCCCTCTTTATGACACTCTATAACTTGTCTTGGAACTAAAGATCCTGCATAAATTATTACATCTGCTTCTTTTACTAATCTTTGCCCTTTTACTGTAATTAACTCTGGATCCCCTGGTCCTGCCCCTATGAAATAAACTTTTTCCATTGATTGATACCACCTTTTTTTAGTATTAATGTTGTAAAGTAAGGAATATTTTCCTCTTCCATTTTTGTTAAATCAAAATTTATCTCCTGTGTTTCCTTTCCACAGTTTGAAACCATTATTATATTTTCCAGATTTCCTGTAGCTTCTAATCCAGCTCTAAGTTTATCAAAATTTCTAGATACTTTCATAAATACAATGTTATCTGCTGAATTAATTTCAGCAACAATATCAGTTTCTCCATTTAATGATACAACTTTTAGAGATTCTTCTCCCATAACTAAAGGTAGGTTAAATCTCGAAGACATATCTGAAAATGATGATATTCCAGGAATTGTTTCTACAGGTATCATACCATCTAAGTACTCAAGAATATAAACATATGTACTATATGTCATTGGATCTCCAATTGTTAAGAACCCAACTTTTTTTCCTACTTTTAAATGCTCAACTATCATATCTGCATTTCTTTTTCTAAACTCTTTTCTAGCTTCTACACTTTTTAACATTGGAAACTCAACAAACAAAGTTTCTGCACCCTCTTTTAAATACTCTCTAGCTATTTCATATGCTGTACTACCCTCAGTTTTTTTAGCCTCTGGTAAAACCACTACATCTAGCTCTTTAAAAGCTTTTATAGCCTTTAGCGTTAACATCTCAGGATCTCCAACTCCAACTCCTATTCCATAAAACTTTGCTGTTGACATTACTTTGTTTCCTCCTTATCTGCTGTTATTATATATATTGGATTTTCCCCATACATCATTGTGTATGGTCCTATACTCTTTCCTCTAGATACAACAACATTTACAACTTCTATATTTTTAAAATTTAACTCTTTTAAAAGCTTTGTAGCATCTGCTAAAGTTTCTAAAGTTATTGCATTTATGACTACTCTAGAATCAGCTTTTGAATATTTAATAAAATGTTCAAGTATATTTCTCATTGAACCTGTTGATCCACCTATAAACATTCTATCGTATTGAATAGTTGGTATTGCTTCAGGAGCTCTTCCTACAACCACTTCGATATTATCTAATTTAAATCTATTTATATTTTCTCTCAAGGTTTCTATACCTTTTTCTTCCTTTTCAATAGCAAAAACATTTCCATTTCTTAAATATGTTGCAGCTTCTATTCCAATGCTCCCAGTTCCAGCACCTACATCTACTAAAATAGAATCATCTTGCAATTGTAATTTCGCTATAGAAATTGCTCTAATCTCTTGTTTTGTCATAGGTAGCTCTTTTTGAACGAACTCTTTATCATAAATATGTCCCATTATTTTTCAAACCTTTCTTATAATTGTTACATTCATTTCATATTTTTTATTATACTTTTTATAATCACATACTAAAAATCTTGTAATAACTTCATCTTTATACGAAAGTCTTTCTCCAATAATTATTTCAGCATTTAAAATATTGTTTTCAACAAGTGTTTTACTTATTTCAATTGGATTATTTTTTTCATCAGTTAGAAGTACTACTCCGCTTTTACTATTTTTAAATATTTCTACATAATCATTTTCTCTTCCATGAACACTACAAAGTTGATAATGTTCCCAAGTCATCTCTATCCTAGAAAATAGATACTGAAAAGAGGATATTCCTGGAATAACATTAAACTTTTGTTCAGGAAAACTCTTTTTTAAATATGTAAGTAAACTATAATAACCTGTATCTCCTGAAACAATAAATACTATATTTTTATCTAGATTTCTTAAAACAAACTCCTTCATTTCATCTAGTTTTTTCATAGTATAGATATATTGATTATTTAAAAGAGAGTCAATCTCTTCTAGCTGTCTCTCTCCTCCTATAACAATTTCAGAATTTTTTATTCTATCTATTCCTGCTTTTGTCATATAATCTATATTTCCTGGTCCAAGTCCCACCACTGATATCTCTTTACTCACTTTTTAACTCCTCTACCATTTCATAAAATCCATCACTATATCCCAATATATCTCCACTATAATTAAAAAGAATTGATTGAAACTCTATGCTATCTCTTGAAAATTCAGCTGCTCTTTTAGCTACTTTGTTAGCAATTAAATTAAATAAGCTTTCTTTTTTTAATATATATTCTGTAGCCTCTTCAGCTGTATTTGCTTCTAAAACCTTTAAAATATTCTCTCTAGGTTCATCTATTAAAATAGCATTTGCTGCAATTATTTCTAAACGAGCATCAGCAACTCTGCTATGAGTATTAAAAATTCCACCTGCTACTTTAATAGCTTTTCCTATATGTCCAATTAATACTATTTTTTTAAATCCTAATTTCACTGCACTATCAATCATAAATCCAATATAATTACTTGTTACAACCATCTGTTCAATGTCTATATTATTATCTATACAAAATTGTTTCCCATGATTTCCAAAAGCAAATACTACCCATTCTCTAGGACTATTCTCTTTTAAAACTTTTAATTCAGCAAACATGGATTTAGTAAGTGCATCCTCACTCATGGGTTTAACTATTCCAGTAGACCCCAAAATAGATATTCCTCCTAGTATTCCCAACTTCCCATTAAAAGTTTTTAAAGCTTTCTCTCTTCCCTTTGGAACATATATAGTTACTATCACTTTTAATCCATACTCTTCAAGGAGTGGATTTAAAGTTTTTACTATCATCTCTTGTGGCCCTGGGTTTATAGCTGATTTTCCAGGTGTAACTTTAAGTCCTTTTTTTGTTACTAATCCTACACCTCTTCCACCTACTATTAGCATATTATCAAAATTATGAGCTCTTTCTATCTTGGGTAATTTTTTTACAATTTTTACTTTAGCACAAATTTCTATTCCATTTGTAACATCTGGGTCATCTCCTGCATCTTTTAAAACAACACTTCTAGCCCAATTATTTCCTCTTTTTTTTGAATATATTGGTATATCTAAAGTTACTCCATTTAATGTCGTTATCTCAACTCTTTCTCCTAAATCTTTTTCTATCAAAAGATTTAATGCAACAAATGCCGCTACACACGCACACGTTCCAGTTGTATATCCCGATCTTAATTCTTTATCCATTAAAATCCTTCTCTCTTATGTAACTGATATAAAATTCCATGAAGTATTGAAACAGCTACAGGACTTCCTCCTTTTCTACCTTTTACAATAATATATGGTATTCCACTTCCAGGTAGAATCTCTTTTGATTCAGCTGCTCCCACAAATCCTACAGGAACTCCAACTATTAAAGCGGGCTTTTGAACCTCACCAGAATCAATAAGCTCTTTTAATCTAAATAGTGCTGTTGGTGCGTTTCCTATTAAATATATATCTGTATTAGGATCTTTTGCTGCATGTTCTATTCCTACTATCGATCTAGTCACTCCTCTTTCTTTAGCTTCAGCTGCTACATCTTTATCTGAAACTAAAGAGTAAGCTGAATATCCATATTTATCTAAAGTAATTTTACTTAAACCATTTGCTATCATATTAGTATCACAATATATTTTCCCACCCTTTTTTAAGGCATCTAAACACGATTCAACTGCTCCTTCTGAAATTTCTAACAAATCTGCGTATTCAAAATCAGCTGTTGTATGTATAACTCTTTTTACTATTGGTAAATGAGTTGAAGAGAACTCTTTTGCCTTTTCTCCCATCTCCTCCTCTATTATTTCAAAACTTCTTATTTCAATATCTTGTGGTCTTTTTATATATGACATCTCTTTGCTCCTTCTAACATCTGCTTTAATATATCTAAGTTTTTAAAAAAATGTAAATGTGGATACCCTGCTATAAGATTTTTATTTTTATAACCACACAACCACTCTCTACCATCACTTTTTCTAAGTTTAAATACTCTTTCATCAATGCCTATTTCATCTATAGTCGAATAATGAAATTCATGAGCTTTTCCATTTAACTCACCAAAAGATACATCTACGTATCCAAATCTGCTGATAAAAAGTCTTCCAGTCATCCTTACACTACAGTCAATTAATTGTGCCATAGAATAACTTTTTTCCTCCAAGGTTTTTATTCCTTGGCTAAGGTACATAAATCCTCCACATTCTCCATAGATATATCCACCAGACTCATGAAATTCTTTTAAAGAGTTTAAAAACTCCTTATTATTTGATAAATCTTCTAAATAATTTTCTGGATATCCTCCACCAAAATACAGTAAATCAACCTCAGGTATTTTTTTATCTTTTATAGGTGAAAACTCTATAAGCTCTATTCCCATTCTTTGTAAAAGCTCTAAATTATCCTCATAGTAAAATGAAAATGCTTTATCTTTAGCTACTCCTACTTTTAATCCTGCATATAGATTTTCTATATTTTTAAAAATATCTATAGTTTTTTCTGATTTTTGTAAACTAGCTATCTCTTCTATCTTTTTTAAATCAATAGTTTTTTTTATCTCTTCTTTTAAAATCTCTTTTTTTTCTTTTAAATCCTCAACTTCGTCTGCTTGAAGTAATCCTAAGTGTCTGCTACTAATTCCTAAATTTTCATCTTTTTTTAAATATCCTAAACATGGTATTCCTGCATAATTTTCTATAGCATCTTTTAACATTTCATAAAGTTTTTCACTATTTACTTTATTTATTATAACTCCAGCTATATTAACTCTTGGATCTAAATTTTTATATCCTAAAACTTCTGCTGCAATACTTGTACTTTTTCCTGCTGCATCTACTACTAATATAACTGGTAAATTTAAAACTCTAGACAAATGAGCTGTACTATAATTATCTAAAGAATTTCCTAAACCATCATAAAGCCCCATAACACCTTCAACAATAGATATTTCTTTACCATGCTTTTCAAAACTATACTTTACTCCATCTTCTCCCATTAAAAATAAATCTAAATTATAACTTTTATTTCCTGTTATAAATTTATGAAAACTAGGATCTATATAATCAGGTCCTACTTTAAATGGAGCCACATCTTCAAAAGTAGCCATTAGTCCCATAGATACTGTAGTTTTTCCTATTCCACTTCTTGTTCCTGCTAAAACAAATCCTTTCATTATCTCAGCACTCTCCTTAAAGCCTCTAAAACTTGCTCATTTTTTTTTCTATCTTTTATTGCTAATCTTATATAACTTTCATCTAAAAACATAAAGTTTGAAGCATCTCTCACTAAAACACCATTCTCTATCATTTTTTTTCTGAAACTTTTAGCATTATCGTTTAGTAACTTTACTAATATAAAGTTCGTTTCTGTTGGAGTTACTTCTATATTATCTATTTTACATAACTCTTCATAAAACCATAACTTTTCTTTTTTTATCCAATTTTCTGTTTTGTGTATATACAAAGTATCTAAAAGCATAGTTTTTCCTGCTATTTCAGCTACTCCATTCACACTCCAAGGTTCTCTAATATTTTTTATCTCATTTAATATTGCTTCATCATAAGTTAATCCATATCCTAACCTAACTCCTGGAAGTGCAAAAAACTTAGTTAGAGCTCTTAAAATAAATATATTTTTATGTTTTAACAAAAATGCAGTTTTATCTTTCCAATCATCAACAAACTCTATAAAGGCTTCATCTATAAATAATTTTTTATTTTTTCTTTCTAAAAAATCAGCTATTTTTTTTATTTTTTCAAGATTTTGAAACTTTCCTGTTGGATTATTTGGATTACACATAACAACAACATCTTCATCAGTTATAAATTCTAATAACATATTTTCATTTAAAGAAAAATCTTTGCTCAATGGAAAAAATTTAACATCTCTTCCTCCTGCCTTAGCAGCTCTTTCATACTCTGCGAAGGTTGGTGCAATTATTAAGACCTTTTTAGCTTTTACTGCCTTCATATATAAAAACAGAACCTCTGTAGCACCATTTCCTACAACTACATTATCTATAGGACAACTATTGTAATCTCCAATAGCTGTTCTTAACTCTACATAGTCTATGTCTGGATATTTTTCTAAAGTTTCAAAATTTTCTATAACTGCTTTTTTAAAGCTACTTGGAACTCCTAAGGGATTTATATTAGAACTATAATCTAAAACTTCTATCCCATTATCTCTTTTTAGTTTATATATATTTCCACCATGTAAATCCATATTACTTCACTTCCTATTGTCTTATACTAGTTTAATAAATGCTGTAAACAAAACTATTCCTATAAAAGATGTCATAAACATTATCTTATAACATTTTTTTATATCTTCACATTGAAACTCTTTTAATTTATCTCCTATTGTAGGTTTTTCAAAATATTTTCCAAAATATTTTGTTTTACCACCAAATTGAACACCTATAGCTCCTGCAAAAGCTGCCTCTGGATGACCTGAATTTGGACTTGAATGATTCTTTCTATCTCTAAAAAATATTTTTAATGGTTTTTTTATTCCCATTCCTAATAAAAATGTTGCAATTGGAATTACTATTAGACCAGATAATCTCGCTGGAATAAAATTAAAGAAATCATCTACTTTTGCTGAAACCATACCAAAATCTATATATTTATCATTTTTATATCCAACCATTGAATCAAGAGTATTTACTGCTTTATATCCCATTGCTAAAGGCAATGCCAGCGAAATTCCATCAACTACTATAAAGCTTCCTAAAAATGCATAAAACATAGGTGCTATAATTCCATCAACACTATTTTCAGCTATAGTTTCCATTGTACTTCTTACAACTTGTATCTCGTCCATCTCACATGTATCTCTACTAACTAAATAAGAAAGCTCTTTTTGTGCCTTTTCTAAATCTCCACTTTTTAAAATTTTATAAACTTTAATCCCTTCAGCACCTAAGCTTTTTGTTGCTAAAGTTGTATATAGAAAGAAAATTTCCAAAAATTCAGATATTTTAGCTATTTGGTATGACAATATTGCTGTTGAAAGTATCACTGTAAAAGCTAATACTCCTCCCCATACTTTTTTATTTCTCAATGAATAGATCTTACTTTCAATAAAAGTTATATATTTTCCTATAAACCTGACTGGATGTGGAAACCAATATGGATCCCCTAAAATTAAATCTAACAAATAAACTATCCATATTTTTAAAATGAAGCTCATTGCTTATTCTCCAAAATCTTATAAATAGCTTTCATATCTACATTTTCTCTGAATATTTTTTCTAACTTATCTAACTCTTGAAGTCTATACTCATCAAATGTCATTGTGCTATTTTTCTTTTCCAGTCCTTTTTTCTCTCTTATATTATTTAAAATAAAATCAGTAAACTCCCTATTATCAAAAATTCCATGTAAATATGTTCCAAAAATATTATCTTTTACTGTAGCTACTAACCTATTATCTAAAGTTATAGATTTTTCTTTTCCCTCTGTTACCCCTTGATGAATCTCATAACCTTTAACCTGGATATCTCCTAATCCCTTTAGTAGTCCACTTTCTCCTTTTAATACTCCTGTGTACTGTGTTGTTACTTTCTCTTTTTCCATTGTAGTTTCTATATCTAAAAGACCTAGTCCTGGAAGTTCTTTTATATCTCCCTCTATTCCATAGGGATCCAATACTTTTTCTCCTAAAATTTGAAATCCTCCACATATCCCAATAATAGGAGTTCCTTTTCTAGAAATTTTTATAATCTCTTGTGCGATTCCCTTTTCCTTTATATCTTTTAAATCATCTATTGTATTTTTAGATCCAGGTATAACTATTAAATCCTCATCTCCTAACTCATGAAATGATGTCACATAATTAACATTTACATCCTTATTTGCTAGTAAAGCATCAATATCTGTAAAATTAGATATATGTTTTAATTTTATAACCGAAACTGTTATATCTGCAGTTTTTGATTTAATCTTGTTAAATTTTTCTGTTACTCCATCCTCATCCTCTATGTCTAGTTCAAAGTATGGCATAACTCCTAAAATTGGAACTCCTGTCAGTTCCTCTATTTTTTCTAATCCTGGCTTTAATATATCGACATTTCCTCTAAACTTATTTATAATTACACCTTTTACTCTAGCTCTCTCTTCTGGTTCCATAAGAGATATCGTTCCATAAATTGATGCAAAAACTCCACCTCTATCAATGTCCGCAACTAAAATAACAGGAGCATCAACCATTTCAGCTAATCCCATGTTTACTATGTCGTCTTGTTTTATATTTAGCTCTACAGGACTTCCCGCTCCCTCTATAACACATATCTGATTCTTATCTTTAATTGTATTATAAGCTTGAATTATATCTTTTTTTAACTTTGATTTGTAATTTCCGTACTCAAGTCCTCCCATATTACCAATAGACTTACCATTGACAATTACTTGAATCCTTCTATCCCCCGTGGGTTTTAGTAAAATCGGATTCATTGTATAGTGAGCATCTATCTCACATGCCATTGCTTGAAGAGCTTGTGCTCGCCCCATCTCATGTCCATCTTTTGTTATATAAGAGTTCAGTGCCATATTTTGAGATTTAAAAGGTGAGATAGTGTATCCATCTTTAAAAAATGCTCTACATAAGCCTGTAACTGTTATACTCTTCCCTGCTCCTGAAGACGTCCCAACAACCATTATGTTCTTATGTTTCATAATATCATTTCTCCTAAATTGTGAAGTTTAGCGGAAATATAAAAATGCAAAAATGAATAGAATATTGCTAATTAGAATTGAATTTGACAGTTCTAAATACAAATCTGTTCACCGCAGATTTTATATTTCTCTATTATATTCATGGCAGATATCCTGACTCAGATTCATCCTACTCTTAGGCCTTCCCATAAAAACTACAGTGGCTTAGTCTAATTTCGTCCTCCTTACAGTGGCGGGACCGTGTGAGATTTTCACTCAACTTTCCTTTTAATCAAATTATTGAACCATAAACAATATACATATTTATCATAATTATACATAATGATTATGCACAAGTCAACCTCTTTTAAAAGTTTGTGTTTAAAAACAAAACTACAATAATAAATAAAATAAAAAAAATGTAGCTTCAAAGCTACATTTTTATTTCTGAAGAAAACTATATATTCTTTAAACATTTATCTAATTTTTTCTTTTAAAAACTCCATTAAATTGCTGCTAATCTTTTCTTAACTTTCCTCTTTTTTCATAAATCTCTGCAACTTCTCTAACAAAATTTGCATTTACAACTGCACCATACTTATTTTCAAGTTCATCCGCTATAGCCAAAAGTTCCTCTTTAGATGATTTATTCGGTCTTAAAGAGTTATAAATTTCTAATATTCTTTCATCTGAGATTTTTACTAATTCACTAGCTCTTTGAAAATTTCTTTTTATAGTCGGTTGATCTGCTGTTTCATCTGCTTCTTCCTGAAGGTTAAATATTTCTGAAGAGATTTTAATATCATGTAACGTTTTTCTATTCTCTCCTAAAGGATAATCTAATTCAATATTAATTTTTTTGTTCATTTTTCATCTCCTCATTCAAAAGTGTATTACTTCATCATTTGAAATGAAGCAGACATCTAATGTTATTCTTACACGTACTACTCTAGTTATAAAACCTTCCTCTTCCATTCTATCACTTTTTTTCTCAATTCCAACCTCTTTTATTTTTATTTTCATACAAATATTTTTTAAAGTCCTATGTAATGAATAAAAGACCTCCAATTGGAGGTCTTTTTAATATGATGAGCTATAAGGTTGACTATAATAAGGTTTGTTATATTGTTGATTCGTATTATATTGTGGCTGATTGTATTGTGGTTGGTTATATTGTGGCTGATTATTATAATACGGTTGCTGATTTGTATCTTTTATAGCCTGAGTTTGATCTTGAACTGAACCAACTAATGCACCTGCTGCAGCTCCTATCCCCGCTCCCAAAAGTGTAGCTCCTGTATCTCCACCTATTGCTTGTCCTAAAAGAGCTCCTGCTCCTGCTCCAACTGTTGTTGACCCAATTGTATTTGATCCAACATTGGAACATCCTGATAAGAGTATTACAGATAAAACTGATAATATTAGATATTTTTTCATATAAACTCCTTTCTTATGTCACTTTTAATAATTTCAAACCCCTTCTACATCTATTATCATTGGAAAAAAAGGTATTTTTAACACTTTAAAAATTTTATAATTTTTATTTTGAGGAACACTTTTGTCTATATAAATACTAATTCCACTAAAAATTATTTTTTCACCAAAATTTTTATTTTGTATCTCTGTTAAAAGTTCAACCTGAACATTAAAAATAACAGGACATCACTTACTGCCCTTTGTACTCTCTAAATACATTCTTACATCTTTGATATTTTTCTTCTCTAAATAGTTTAAAACTTCTTTAGTAATTTCTATCTTCATTCTTATTCCTCTACAATAATAGTTCTATTTATCATGAACTTTATAAGAGAAAATAAAAAGAATGGAGAGGCTAATCCAAAAGTTATTACAACTAAAACTGTCCATCCTAATAAAAATAGTAAACTATCTCCAAATCCAACATCACATCTTAATTTTCTTGCCATTTTTTCTTCACCTCTTTTATTTACTTTATTCTATAATAATATATTTTTTCTTTTAATTTTACAAGATTTTTTCTAAACATCTTTTTGATTTTATAGACATTAAATAATTAATATTGTATAATAGAAAGATAAAACAAAAGAAAAGTAAGGAGCTATAATAATGACAAAAGAACTATTTAAAGGAAGTGTAGTTTTAAATCCTGTTCCTGCTGTAGTTATAACATCTAGAAATAAAGATGGAATAAATAACGCATTTACCGTTGCATGGACGGGTACTATCTGTACTAATCCTCCAATGCTTTCTATCTCTATTAGACCTGAAAGATTATCATATGAATATATTAAAGAAACAATGGAGTTTACAGTTAACTTACCAAATACTTTCCAAGTAAGAGAAACTGATTATTGTGGTGTTATTTCTGGAAGAGATGTTGATAAAATTAAACATCTAGGGCTTACAGCTAAACCTGGCGAGCACGTTAGCTCTCCATATTTAGAAGAATTTCCTATAAATATCGAATGTAAAGTTAAACAAATTATCCCATTAGGAACACATGATCTATTTTTAGCCGAGGTTGTTGGTTCACACATCAATAAAAATATTATTGATGAAAAAGGCAAAATTCATTTTGAATGGGCAAATTTAATTAACTATTGTCATGGTGAATATTTTCCAATGTCTAAAAAACCTATTGGTCAATTCGGATTTTCTGTTGCTAAAAATCCTCTACTAGTAGAGAAATATAAACATATAAAATCTTATACAGAATACAATGATGAAAAAAATAATAAAAAACCTAGAAAAAAGGTTAAAGGTAAAGTTAAAAAGAAAAAATAAAATACAATATAAAAGAGCAGATGGGCAGCTTATAACCCATCTGCTCTTTAATTTACAAAAGGAGTGTCGTATGTTTCAAAAATTTAAATTCGAAAAAAGTTTTATTAAAATGTTAATGGCTTTAGCCATTCCTATTATTTTGCAAAGTTTAATTACTGCATCATTGAATCTTCTTGATAATATTATGGTTGGAAAACTTGGAGAAAGTGAAATTGCTGCAGTTGGTTTATCAAATCAATTTTATATGATTTTCTTCTATTCAGTAGCTGGTGTAGGCATGGGAGCCTCTATTTTTATGTCTCAGCTTTGGGGTAAAAAAGATGTCAAAAAAATTCATGAATTTTTAGATTTATCTCTTTTAATCTCACTTGGGGTTTCAATCTTCTTCGCTGCAATTGCTTTAATTTTTCCAGCAAATATAATTCATATTTTTTTAAACGATCCAACTGTTACATCTTTAGGAGTTAGTTATTTAAGAATAGTTGCTGTAAGTTATATTTTATCATCTATAACTCTAGCTTATTCAATGGCTTTAAGAAGTACTGCTCAAACAAAACTACCCATGTATGGAAGTTTTGTTGGAATTGCTTTCAATGGTCTTTTAAATTATTTATTTATATTTGGTAAATTCGGTGCTCCTAAGATGGGAGTTGCTGGTGCTGCTTTAGGAACAACTATTTCTAGAGCTATGGAACTTGGTTTCCTTTTATTTATGATCTACAATTATAATAATGTAATTGCAACAAAATTCCATGGTTTAAAAGAACTTTCTGTTAAAAAATTGAAAGAATTCTTTAAAATTGCTTCTCCAGTTATCTTTAACGATATTATGTGGATTTTAGGGATTTCAACTTATTCTATCGCCTACGCTAAACTTGGGGTTAACGCCACTGCAACTATGCAAATTGCAATTACTGTTAATAATATGTTTAATATATTTGGTATAGGTATCGGAGCTGCTTCTGCTATAATAATTGGTAATAAAATTGGAGCTGGTTTAAAAGATGAGGCGTACTCTCTTTCAATAAAGATATCTCAATTTGGAGTTTTATTAGGAGTAGTTATTGGAATTATTTTCTACTTTATCTCTCCTCTTTTTGTTGGAGTTTTTAAAATAACTCCTGAAACAGCTAAAAATGTAATCACTGTTTTAAAAATAATGGCATTCTTTATTCCTGCAAGATTTTATGCTATTATACAAGTAATAGGTACTTTAAGAGGTGGTGGAGATGTTGTCTATGCAATTGCAACTGAAATGATTGGAATTTGGATTATAGGAATTCCAATGGCCTTTGCTGCTATCCACTTTATCCCAGGATTATCTATAACAACACTATACTTTATAATCTGTTTAGAAGAACTTATTAAATGTGCTATAACATATCCACGTGTTATGTCATATAAATGGATTAGAAGTTTAGTTTAATTTAGGAGGCTTTATGATATCTTTAATTATTTTACTTGTTGGAGTTATTTTTCTGGTTTTAGGAGCAAATTCTCTTGTTGATGGAGCTTCTGTCATAGCTAAAAGATTTAATATTCCAAATATTGTTATTGGACTTACCATTGTAGCTTTTGGAACCTCTGCTCCTGAGCTTGTTGTAAATGTTATTTCTGCATTAAATGGTAAAACTGCTATCACATTAGGAAATGTTATAGGAAGTAATGTTATCAATATTCTTGTTATTTTAGGTATTACAGCTATTATCTATCCTTTGACAGTTGCAAGAAATACTGTTAAATTTGAAATACCTATAGCACTTTTTGCTTCAGTTCTAACATATGTTTTAGCTAAAAATGGAATCTTAAGTAAAATTGATGGATTTATACTATTAGGTTTTTTCATACTATTTCTTATGTATAATGCCTATTTAACAGTTATGAATAGAGAGGAAAGTGAATTAGAAGTAAAAAATTATACTCTACCTATCGCTATTGGTGTAACTACACTTGGTTTTATTCTTCTAGTTTTTGGAGGAAAATTTATTGTTGATTCTGCTGTTGATTTAGCTAGAAACTTTGGAATTTCTGAAAGAGTTATTTCCATAACAGTTGTTTCTTTAGGAACATCCTTACCAGAATTAGCAACTTCTGTAGTTGCTGCCTTTAAGAAAAATACTGATATTGCAATAGGAAATGTAGTGGGTTCTAATATCTTTAACACATTTCTTATTTTAGGAGTATCTTCTATTATTACTCCTATCGATGTTCCTAATAGTGCATTTATTGATTTAATTTTAAATATGGTTGCTTCAGTTCTTCTTTTAACATTTGTTTTAAGAAATTATAGATTAAATAGAGTTCATGGTCTTCTATTTTTAACAGTATACTCAACTTATTTATACTCTCTTTTTAAATAGGAGTTGAAAAGGAGGAGATTAAAATTAAAGTAATCTACAATAACGATGATCCAGCTATAGGAATTGTTCAAATTATACATGGAATGAGTGAGTACTCTAAAAGATATTTGAACTTTACAGATTTTTTAAATAAAAATAAATATATGGTTGTCTTATCTGATCATAGAGGACACGGAGAAGATGCTCTTAAAAATGGGACCTTAGGACTTTTTAGTAGTTCTTTTGATATTTTAGTTTTTGATCAAGTTAATATAAGTAAAAATTTAAAAGAGCAGTTCCCTAATATACCTTTCTATATTTTAGGGCATAGTATGGGATCCTTTATAGCTCAGAAACATATGAAAGTATACTCTAAAGAGAAATTTAACTATATTTTTATGGGCAGTTGTTATGAAAGAAAATTCATGACTTTTGTTGGTAAAGCTCTTTTTAAATCTATATCTCTTTTAACAGATAATCCTAAAAAAATTTTTAATAACATCATTTTTCTAGGAACTAATTCAAAAATTAAAGATAAAGATAAAAATAGCTCATCTTGGTTAAGCAGAGATTCAAAAGTTGTAAAAGAATTTTTAGATGATCCCCACTGTGGATTTAGCTATACTCCAAAGTTTTATTATAATTTTTTAGATTTTTTATCTAAACTTTATAATAAGGATAGCTTTAATTTTGTCAATAAAGAAACTCCTATTTTAATTATTTCTGGTGAAGATGATCCTATTGGACTTTATGGCTTAGGAGTTAAGGCTCTTTATAATTTCTATTTAAATTTAGGGTTTAACAAGCTCTCTTTGAAGTTATATAAAAATTGTAGACATGAAATTTTAAATGAACTTAATAAAACCCAAGTATATGAAGACATATTACTGTGGATGAAAAAAGAAGGAAAAGTTTAACTTTTCCTTCTTTCATTATTTTAATACTTTCCCTTTTAAAAATTTAAACTCTGATATTAAACTTCTATGTTCTAATTTTTTTATATCTTGACTATTAAGCTTAAAAAAATATTGAATCAAAGGCCCTACACACAATGAGGAAACTACTGTTCCTACACCTATTGTTCCTCCTAAAACATATCCAAGACCTAAAACAACAATTTCTATACACGTTTTTATTTTCCATAAGGGATGACTTGATTTTTTAGTTAGAATTACCATCAATCCATCTCTTGGACCACATCCAAGACCTGTAGATATATAAACATAACAACCATAACTAAATATAAGTATCCCTATTATTAAAATTAATATTTTTTTTAATAATATATCTCCTTTGGGTATTATATCTAAATAGATATACATATCTATAAATACTCCTACTGATAAAAAATTTATTATAGTTCCGCTTCCAATCGGTTGTTTTAAAAAAATACTAAATAAAACAACAAAAGCTCCTACTAAAAGATTTGCCTCTCCTAGTGATATTCCAATACTTCTATTCAATCCTTGATTTAAAACATCCCACGGTGATAATCCTAAATTTGAGTTTAAAATAGTTACAACTCCCAATGCACACAATAATAATCCCAACATTAACTTCAAATACTTTAATATCTCTTGCTTCATAGTCTTTCCTTTCGTAATTTCACTGCAAATATTATATCATTTTTAAGGAAAAAAGAAAATTTTATTTGATTTTTTTTTTATTTGATGTAAAATGTTCTTGCTAGGGGTGCCTTTGTGGCTGAGAGACTTTGAAAAAAAGTTAACCCTTCGAACCTGATTTGGTTAAAACCAACGTAGGGAAGCTATTTTATCAAGTTATTATATAACTGATTAAAAGGCTATACTCTAGTGGGTATAGCTTTTTTTATAAAATAGCCACCTTAAAAATAAAAAGGAGGTAATTTATTTTGAATTTTAAATTTAATGGCAAATCTATGTCTCTAGATTCTGCTCATACAATTAAAGAGTTTATTCACTCACTTAATTTAAACACTGATTTTTTTATAGAAAAAATTGACAAAAATAATATCTTAGATTTTTTTTCAGACTGTGATATTATTATTGAAGCTTTTGATAAAAAAGAGTTTAAAACTCTTTTAATTGAGAGTTACTCAACTAAATATATTATATCTGCAAATGGTATCGGTGGAAGAGATTTAAAAAATATAAAAAATTTAACATTTGATAAACTAACTGTGATTGGTGATTTTTATAGTGATATAAAAACTTACCAAACATATTCAACTAAAGTTATGTTTATCGCATGCCTCATGGCAAATAAAGTTTTAAATATAATAGGAGGATTTTTTGATGAAAAAATTTGATTTACCCATTGGAGTTTATGCAATAACAGATTCTAAATCTGGAAAAAATAAAAATTTTTTAGAATATTGTGAAGACCTTTTAAAAGGTGGAGCTAAAATTATACAATATAGAGAGAAAAAGAGAGATGTAAAACTTCTTTTGGAAGAAGCTAAAGCTTTAAGAGAATTGACATTAAAATATAATGCAATTTTTATAGTTAATGATTATCTTGATATCGCTCTTTTATCAGAAGCTGATGGAATTCATATTGGACAAGATGATCTTCCCATAAAAGAAGTTAGAAAAATTTTGGGGGATAATAAAATCATTGGAATCTCTACTCACAATCCCCAAGAAGCTCAACAAGCTATTGTTGATGGGGCCGATTATATTGGAGTAGGGCCAATTTTTTACACAGAAACTAAAGAGGACATAGGTGCTCTAGTTACATTAGAATACTTGGACTTTGTAAACAAAAATATTAAACTACCCTATGTTGCAATTGGAGGAATCAAAGAAAATAATATAGATAAAGTTCTCGCTATGGGAGCAAAATCTATTTGCCTTGTTTCAGAATTGATTGGTGCAGATAATACTCTCGAAACCACTAAAAGAATTAACAACATGATTAAACATTGGCATAAAAACTAGTCTAATATCTGTATTTTTTAGAGATAGCTTTTTAAAAAGCTATCTCTTTTTTAATATCTATAATGCGTGTCCACCTGATACTTTTATTACCTGTCCTGTTATCCATGAAGCTTTCTCTGAAGCAAAAAATAAAATCATATTTGCTATATTCTTCCAAGAGGAATCGAAGGAAGTACGCTTTTTCAACTGACTCAAAGATATCTATCAAATCCATTGCTACCAATTTTGTCTTTATCATAAGAATGATTAAGCTTTTTATAAACCATAGCAACCTTTGCTCCCTCCCTTGCGAAAGCTAATGCAGCAGTAGCACCAATACCCTCGGGGTTATTAGTTCCCGTTATAAGAACAACCTTATCTTTTAATCCTAAATTCATAGTTACACTCCTTTTTTCTTAGTTTTTATACAGATAGAATATTTTATCTTTACCTTCCAATATTTCTGGCATCTGGATAAATAAAAAAAGCACAGATTAATCTGTGCTTAAAATTTCTAAATGGTGCCTAGAAAAGGATTCGAACCTTCGACCGCCCGGGTATGAACCGGGTGCTCTAGCCAACTGAGCTATCTAGGCAAATGGCTGGGGTGGCTGGATTCGAACCAACGCATGACGGAGTCAAAGTCCGTTGCCTTACCGCTTGGCGACACCCCAAAGTGGTGCGTCATACTGGGCTCGAACCAGTGACAACACGATTAAAAGTCGTGTGCTCTACCATCTGAGCTAATGACGCATTTTTTATGGAGCGGGAGACGAGGGTCGAACTCGCGACATTCAGCTTGGAAGGCTGACGCTC
>NZ_JBOFXD010000004.1:0-26039 GCF_051653945.1 Cetobacterium sp. | reverse complement strand
TGAAGCTGGATCTGTCCATAATGATGCTCCAGATAAAATAACCTTTTCAAAATCTCCAAAATCAATTCCTCTATCCTCTTCATTTGATGGTAATATTCCTGTCGTTAAGAGTTGAGCTAAATGATATTGCTTAGTTCTAGCTATAATTGTTCTTAATTTTTTTAATTCTTCACCTACTACTTTTTTAGCCGACTCTAAAGCTGATGCATACTTAGTTGTTCCAAATCTCTGTTTTAATAAATTTTCACCTTGACATACAGTGTATGGCTTTAATAATTGCGGTGTATAAGTCTTTGCTTCAAATCCATTTTGTCTAATGAATGTCCCATCTTCATATCTTCCTACAAAGGGAACTATTGTTCTATCACCTATTCTTGAGTGAACTTCAATACTTTCTGTCGTATGTGTAGGTTCCGCTCCTATTAGCATTCTCCATAAAAATAAAATCGGTGGTTTTTTTAAATCTAAAACTTTCCCTAGTGTTGTTGTGCTATATAAATTTATTTCTGACATTTCTCCTCCTAATAAACTAAAAATATTGATTTATTTCTTAATTTTTCTTCATATGTTTTTATATCTTCATCTTGTGGTATTATTAATTTTGTTGCATCAAATGATCCTGTTAGATAAACAATTCCTTTAAAATTTTCTGTACTTGAATACGGTTGAGTTAGTACACTGTGTGGATTTCCACCTGCTACTAATGGCTCCAATACTCCATCTGCTCCAAGTTGTAACATTTCTCCACCCTTATATTCGCCACCCTTTATTGAGAATTTACGTGTTATAAAAGGAAAGTCTAAATTTGCTTTTAAATTTAAATAATTTATCTTTTCTGTTTTTACCATTTTCTATTTCCTCCTTATAAATAATTAGCAATATCTTTTGCTAATTTATCATCATTATCTTGTACTGTTCCATCTCCCTCTCCGTGAATTCCATTTAATGCTGATGCATCTTGTCTTTTAGGATCAAATACATTTTTATGAGGTTGTTCTTGTGGTGCTGAATTAAATCCGCCCTCCATTGCTAAATTTAAAGCTATTTTTTCTGCTGTTTCAAAGTTCTCATACTTAGCCTTATTTAAAATCTCTTTTCCATTCTCATTAACTTTATCTGCTAGTCCATCTAAAGCCTTCATTCTATTTCTTTCTTCATTTTTTCCAAGGTTTAACACTTCGTTATACACGTCTGGATGGTTATCTTGTAATTCTTTCAATGTCATTTTCTTCTCCTTGTTATCATTATTATTTTTTGTTATATCATTAGTTTTTGGAACAATTATATTTATATATTTTTCATATTTTGAATATGTTGTATCCCAACTTTCTGCGTTTGCTATACAATTTTTGGCATCAAACATATGTGTTATTTCTGTAATAAATCCTGCTTCTAATGCTTGTTCAGCTTGATAATATGTTGTTTCATCCATTGCTTTTATCAATTGTTCTTTTGTTAATTTTGTTTTAGTTTCATAAATTTTTAAAATAGAATCTCTTATTCCATCTAAAACCTTAGCATCATGTCTCAGCTCTTTTGCTTCGCCCATTGCTATTGTCCAAGGATTATGTATCATAAATTGAGCTCCTGCATTCATGAATATCTCATCTCCTGCCATTGCTATTACAGTAGCAATTGAAGCACACATTCCATCAATATATACTTTTTTCTTTGCTTTATGGTCTTTTAAATAACTATATAAACCTATTCCCGCAAATACTGAACCACCAGGCGAGTCTATTCTTAAAACAATTTCATCTACATCATCATAACCTGCAAGTTGCTCTCTTATTTCTCTTGTATTAACTGGAGTCCACCAAGAACTTCCTATCTCTCCAAAAATTAATATTTCTGCTTTATTATTCTTTTTCTTTACCGCTCGCCACCACGACACTTGTCTCACCGCCTTTTCCTTGTCTAGCTTTTCTTTTTATTTCTTCTAACTCCAAATCGTTTTCTAACTCTTTCTTTAATTGAATCTGAATTTTTTCATAGTCTCCTAATCCTAATGCTTTCATTTCTTTTTCTTTAGTTGTTATTCCTAATCTTAGTCTTTCAGCAGTTGCTTTAACTTCTTTAACTGGATCTATTTGTCCTGGGCTACTTCCAATCCATTCACTTCTTAAATAAGCCATTCTTTTTAGTAAATTTTCTCTATATCCAGGTAACTCAATTATCTTTTCATCTACTAAATAATCAACAAATTCTGCATAAATAGGCTTACAAAAATCTGTTAAAAAATTCTCTCTATGAACTAAATATGTTGTCCATGCCTCATTTAATGCTGCTCTTGAAGCTGAATAACTTTTATTAAAGTGACTTATTAAAACATCATGTGGAATTCCAATTCCTGCTCCTGCTTTTTTCACTATTGCTTCTATAAATGTATCAAGCGGCGTATATTGTCTGTTTGGATTAGCATATACAACATCTTGTCCAGGAGCTAACTCTCCAAAATTTCCAGAGTCAAATTCAATTGTTGGTATTTCTCCTTTTTTGACATCTCCTAACTTTGATGCTCCTTTAAGCATTGTTTCTGTAGATTGATTTTTTATAAATGCTGTAAATATGGTTGAAACAGCAATATTTTTTAGCTCTGCTCTTCCAACTTTTGTTATTTGATGGAGCTCTTCTATTATTGGTGCTAATAAAGGAACCCCTCTTTTTTGTCCTATTCTTTCCAAATCAAAAACATGTAGTACATTTCTTCTACCTGTTAATTTTCCAAATATTGGAACTCTTACTGTTTCAGTATTTTCTTTATCTTTTCCAAAATAATAAGCTTGTGGTGCTCCATCTCTATCAATTTCAACGCCCTTTATTATTGATTCAGTATCTGTTTCATTTGGAGATACGCACTTTGTAGAATCTAAAAATCTTATTTTTAATTCAAAAGCTTCTCCTATATTTTTCTTAAATGGCATAACAACAAAACATTCACCATCTACTAATTTCGTAGCCATAGCTAAAGACTGAAGTTGATAAAAATTTTTCATTCTATTAAAATCACATTCTACTGATTCAGCCCAAAATTCCCACATGGTTTCTAGAAGTCTTTCTATTTTTTCTGCTTCTTTAGCATCAAGTCCTAATAGCTCATGGTCTATCGTAGATTTTAATTTTAATCCGATTCCTACTGTATTAGTCCTAATTCTTTTTATAGCTGCAATCCCTAAAGAATTTCCCATTGATAATTCTCTGGATCTAGCTTTTAAAACATCTAAGTTGTCCGATATATCCTCATCTGCACTTCTTAAAAATGTATTTATATCTAGTAATGCTTTATTTACTAAACTAGCACCAGAACTCCTATAGTTTCTAAATTCTTGTGCTGTCTTTGGTGCAGCTCTTTTTTGTTGTGTTATTTTTTTTCTTCCCACTGTAAACTCCTTATTTTAAAGCTACTGATATGACACTTATACCTCCACCAATATTGCTAGATAATTTATTGCATCTTTCTTCCCAAAGTTTTAATCCTGCTTGAATTTTTTCCAGATTAGCTTTTTTAACTTTTTCACCTGTTGCAAGCTCATATTCTTGCCCTAATAAAACTGCTTCTTCTGCATTCAAATAATCTCTATATCGGATTTTAGCTTCTTCTAATGTTAATCCTGTACTCATATTTCAACTCCATTTTTAAAGGTTGTTTTTATTTCTTTTGGTTTTTCTTTAATTTTCAACATTCTTTCTATTTCTTGTTCGTCAATTCCAATTGCTAATAATGCTCCAATTATATATGCCCTAATATCTAATCTTTCATTTCTAGCTCTTATTTTTTCAAAAACTATATTACCTAATTTATTTATTTTCTTAGCTTCTCCTGTAAGACTTTTGAAAAATTCTTCATCATATCCGTCTTTAGGATTTGAGCTAAAATGACAATATCCCTCTCCAGGTTTATTTATTAATAGCCTTCCATATACTGTACTTTTCAAAGTATTAACTCCAAAGGATATCAAGTTTACTCTTCCACACTTAGTCATTTTTGACCCATTGAATCCTGGTCTGTTTCCTCCGATTCCCTTTATTCCATATACTGCCCTGTCTTGTCTTGGAGATATAAAGTCATAAGCTTCATCTGTAAAGTGTCCTCCTGTATCTATTACAGTTACTTCAACGCCTAATGTTCTACCTGTTTTGCTATTTGTAAAAGTTTTGTTTATATATGCATCTAATTTTTCCCAAGTTGAAGTTTCACTCAGATTTCCCATTACTCTATGAGCTCCCAATCCCCAACTTTCCATTTTTTTACCATACCCTACATATTCAAGTTCAAACCAATTATCTTGACAATCTACTGCTAGAGCTATCACTGCTACTTCTTCTGGTAATTCGTCATATCTTTCTCTTCTGTTAAATAACTCTTCATGCCCGACAACTTCTTTATAGTCCAAATCCCAAGTTTCGGCTAATACAGTATTATAAAAAGCTTTTAATTTCTCTATATCATTCTTTTTTTCAAGATATTCAGCTACAATTTTCTTCCAAGTAGTCCATGGGCTTGCTAACCCAGATAATTTGTATCCATACATTTTTTTGTTAAGGTCTTTATGCACCCATTTCCCATCTTTTTGCCCGTTAGCTTTCCAAATATCTTCAGTATTTCTTGTTTCACATATTGGACATTGCATTGTCGGTTCATTCTCACCATCTTCTGTAAAATTCATTCTATCCCATGAAAAAGTAGTGTATTCTCCACATTCTGGACATGGAATCTGCCACTCTCCTTGAGTTGAATTTAAATATTCGTTTTCTATAGGTGAACTCCCTTTTATTGTTGGAGTTCCAGATAAAAATAACCTGGCATCATCTTTAAAGGTTTGAAGTCTTTTTTTGATTAATGTTATTGGATCTCCCTCTTTTGTAATTATAAATCTATCTATTTCATCACAAAGAGCTATACATATTGGTTTACTTGCTAACTTATTTGCTGCTCCAGTTCCTCTAAATGATAAAAATCCCCCTGGAAAAGCTTTAAATTTGATACTGTTATCTCTGGAATTTTTCATAATGTTTGCTAATACTGGAGTATCTCTTAACATTGGAGTGATTCTTTCCTTCGAATACTCTTCAGCTAAAGTTTCTGTTGGTTGTACTAACATCGTTGGACATTGATTTATATGAATTATCCATCCCACTATATTATTTAATGTTTCTGACTTTCCGAGTTGTGACCCTAACATTAAAACTATTCCCGCAACTCCATCTTCTGTAAATTTTTCTAATGGCTCTTTCAAATATGGAGTTCTACTTATCTTGAAATCTCCCTCTTCAGCAGAACTTTCTCCAGATAATCGTCTATAAGTATCTGCCCATAAAACTATATTCATTAATAATTTTTTCACCATATTCTCCTTTATAGCTTTTGTCATTTTTTCAATAAACTTTTTTTCAGTTTTAGGCTTCAGTTCTCTCCAGAGATTCAATCTTCTCATTTATTTTGCCCTCCACTTCTTCAGATAATTTTGATAGATTTTCCAAAGTTCCATTTAATATATTTTGAATATATTTTTTCCATTGCGATTGTGGCTCTGTTTTTAAATTTACACTTAGAGTTGTTGCAGTTCTTAAAAGTTCTTGTCTAAAAGCAACTATATTTTCTTTTAAAATCATTTCATAAAGCTCAAGTGGTATATACTTACCTTCATCTATGTCCAATTGAAGAAGCTCTCTTTCTTTTTTCACTTCTTCTCTTTCTCTTTTTACTTTTAAAATTTTATTGTATTCACTATTTTCTTTATTGTACCTTTCAAAATTTGGAATAAGATCATATGTTCCATCAGTTTCTGCAATTAATATCTTCTTATTGGCATAGTTTTGGATTGTTTTTTCTGTTACTCCTAAAATTCTTGCGAATGTTTCTCGATCTATAAAAACTTGTTTATCTTTATTTGAATACTTATCTTTTATTGCATCTTCAGCTATTTTTATATAGTTGTAGTCTCTACCACCAATTAAAAATCTTCTAAATTTTGCTCTGATACTCCTTGGACTTAACCCTG
This sequence comes from Cetobacterium sp., assembly GCF_051653945.1. Lineage (GTDB taxonomy): Bacteria > Fusobacteriota > Fusobacteriia > Fusobacteriales > Fusobacteriaceae > Cetobacterium_A. The sequence continues at coordinate 20,037 of NZ_JBOFXD010000004.1, read as the reverse complement.
TTATATTAACTAATGCATCTTCAGTTATTCTGTATTCCTGTTTCATTTTCACCTCATATTCTTTCTTGGCAAAAGGAGGGAAGTGAAAAAAGTTTTTAAATTTTTTTAAATTTTGCGACTCTTTTCGACCCTCAAGCTAGCCCTCCCCCCTGTCACAGTACCTTTTTTTATTATCCTTGATACTTCCCAGGATCTTTTGGATTTATTGGTTTTCTTATTGGCTCTTTCTTCACTTTATTTCCTCCTCTTCTATATAAACTATTCCGCCACTGTCTCCACCTACTCTCTGCTGCTTCTGAAGAACTGTTCTTGCATCATATCCAAATATAGATGTTATTAGTTTCATGGCTGCTAACTCTATGTGAAACATATTTGTTTTTCTTATAGTTCTAACCACTTTCTTTCCATCTGATGTAACAAATGATTGAGTGGTTGCATCTTCCGCCTTATACTCTTCCGCTCTTGCTTTAACTCTTTTTATTTCTTCAACAATAGCTTCTATTCCATACCTTTCATCTATTAAGAACTCTTTTCTTATTTCTTCAAGAGTCTTTGCTAGGTTTGGTTGCTTCTCTATGTCTGCTGCTTTAGTATTTTCACTATACCCCGCTTGGTCTTTAGCTTCATCTTTACTAAATCCGCACAATCTTGCTTTCAAATATTTGAGTTCTAATTCTGTCAATCCCTCTAAATTGAGTTTTTTTGAGTTTTTTTTCTGAGTTTTTTTTGGTAATTCTTTTTTAAAATTTAAGTAGTTCTCATAATATCTAGTTACCCATGTTCTTACTGTTGCCTGTGGAACTCCTAGTTGTGTTCCTATCAGCTTATATCTCTCTGTTTTTGTTTTTGGAGTTTTGCTTAAATCCATCTCTTCATAGACAAACAAAACTTTTAATTGATTATCTGTTAGTTTCTCTACACTGCTCATTTTAATCACCTAAAAATTCAGCTATCTGCTCATATCCAATCTCAGTTTCATTTCTTATTAACTTTATATCTATCTTTCCTAAGCTCATGTACCGCTTGACTATCACATCTACATATCTTGGATCATATTCCATTAGTCTTGCTTCTCTTTCCAATTGCTCTGCAGTTATTAGAGTACTTCCACTTCCTCCAAACATATCTCCTACTATCCACCCTCTCTTTGAACTATTAGCCATCAATCTTGCTATTAGCTTAATAGGTTTTGGTGTAGGATGATTTTCATTCTTTCTAGGCTTATCTTCTCTTATTATGGAGCTTGATTCTTCCATGATTTTTTTCAACTGATATATATGTTCTATCAGTTCATTCTTTGAAAACTTTTTATAATTTGGTGATTCTTCTAGCACTGTATCTTGTGTATAATCCTTTATAAAGAAGTGACTTGCTCCTGGTTTCCATCCATAAAGAACTGGTTCATGTTTCCAGTTATAATCCTGCCTTGATAAATTAAATGCATCTTTAACCCATATCAGGCATTGTGATAATTTAAATCTAGCTTCTTTCAATGTTTTTCTAAAGTTTTCTGATTCTATGTCTCCATAAAAAATATAAAAGGCTGCTCCTTCTTCCATAAAATCAAAAGCATTTTTATAAAATTTCAATAAAAAGTTATAAAACTCTTCTTCGCCCATATTGTCATTTTTTATCTTTAAACCATTTCCACTTTCATAGTCAATATTGTACGGAGGATCTGTTAATAATAAATTCATTTTTTCATCTCCAAAAAGTCTTTTCACATCTTCTGGAGAAGTTGAATCACCACAAAGTAATTTATGTTTTCCTAGGATATACATATCACCTGGTCTTGAAAAAAATACTTCTTCTAGTTCTGGGATAGGTATCTCTTCAATCTTATCCAAAGGATCACCATATTCACTTAATTCTTTTTGAATAGTTTCCATATCAAATCCACTTAATTCAGCAAATTCTCCTATTTCTTCAAGCTCTCTTAATAACTTCTCACTATCCCATTCTCCTAGTTGTATTCCTTTAATTTCTGCTATTCTCAATAACTTTATTTGCTCTGGAGTTAAATCTTTCATTCTGTAGATTTCTATTTCTTTCTCTCCTAGTTCTTTTAAAGCTAGATATTTAGCTTCTCCTAAGATAATCTCATTCTTATCATCAACTACTACTGGAATCATCTTAATTGATTCTTGATTTAACTTCTTATAGATTTCTATTTGTTCTGGAGTATTTACTATTGGACTTCCGGGACTAATTTTAATATTTTCTATTTTTATCTTTTCCATACTGCTCCTTTCTTATGTACTTCGTCTATTTTCGTTTTTAGGTTTTTTATATTAATTTACACTTTCAGGACTCTTAGGTCTTACTATTTATTACACGCGAGGTTTTCTTTTTAAAGCCTTGATTTTACTAAACACTTCAAAAAATTACTATGTTAAAAAGGACAGGTTTTTATGTACTTTTAGAGATTAAAAAATCTGGATTTCTCCATCTTCAGTAAATTTTATTTCAATTGTTATTCCTAGTAAATTTTTTAAAAACATCTCTAATCTCTTAAGATTTTTTGTATTGGATCTAACTGGACTATTACTTTTTTCAATTCTTATTAATGTGTCTTTAGCTATTTTTTTATAATCTTTTAAACTTCGCTTTGACTTCAATCCATCTATTTCTTTTGTTAAAATTTGATTAAAAAAATCATAATCAATTATCCATTCATTATTTTCAACAACAAACAATTGAAGTGTTGTTGGAGTTATTCTTTCCAAACTTTTTAACCTCTTTATAATTTCATCTCTATCTGATAAAATTTGAGTTTTTATTGCTTCTTTTATTGTTTTTTCTAACTTATCTTTAACACTTTTCTTCAAATGCGGTAAACTTAGACTATCCATATTTGCAGTTTTAGCAATCATTTTTAAGTTCTGCTCTGTTGTTGTTATTTCACTTTTTAATTCTGTTGAGTAGACTTTTTCATCATCCCAATTAGCCTTCTTATTATTTTCCAAAGTTTTGTTATATACTTTCAGAACCAAGCCTTGCTCTAAAGAAAATGAAAATCCTGTTACATAAAATTTCTTTAAAAAAGTAGAATAATCTCCATAAATACATTTGTTTCCTTTATTTTTAAAAACTTCTGAATTTGATAATGCTCTATAGACTAGCCACAAAATATTGTTATAATCTGAAAATTTTGTTATTTTCATCTGCTCTGCTATCTCTAAACTAGAATAACTACAACTAAGTTTATTTATTTCAATTCCTAAAACTTCATATAAAATTAACTTTATTGCAAAATCAACTTGTTCTTTCTCTAATTGAGTAGTTACTAATTCAAAATTAGTTTTTTTAAAAAATCGTGGATAATTAAACTCAATACTTAAACTACAAAACTCATATCTTACTTTTTTTATTTCTATGTAATTAATATAGCTATACTTAGGATTTTTATTCTTTTTACTATTTAGATAAATTCTATCAACATTGTTAGAATGGATATCATCTGCTAGTTCAAACTTTTTTAATATATTAGTTTTTAACTGATCAGCATCTATCTTTAGATTTTTTATATTTACTATAGCTTTATCTAACCCTAACATTCACCTTAATTACACCTCCTAAAAAAATAAAAGTCCTGGAACGATATCTCTATCGCCCAGGACTTCATGAGTCTCAAATTTTTATATCAGTTTTTTTTCCACAAAAGCATTCTAACTCATTTACTCCATTTTTCTTAAACTTGATTTTACCTTTTGGTTTAACTATTTCTAATTCCCCTTTTTCATCAAATTTCCCTAAGAGCTTTAGGCATTTTTCACACCTTAGTTCTTTTCCCATAGAAAATTCCCCTCCTTCTTAAAACAGTTATTTAAAGATTAAATAACGTTTTTAAGAAAAACGGGATAATGCTAAAGGAGCATCTCTGCTCCTTTAAATAGCTATTTCCTTCCATTTACCTTTGAAAGACTCTTTTATAATTATCTCTTTCCCTTGGTATTCTTCTTTAAATCTTTTAAACATTTTTTTTATTTCTTTTAAACTAGTTGATTTTTCTTTCCTTAAAATTTTTTGATAAATTTCACCTTCAATCTCAACTATTCCATCTCTTATAACTATTAAATATTTATACTCCATATATTTCTCCTTGCTTAAACTTATATATTTATACATGCTTAAACCAAGAGAAATACTCTCTTGGAATGAAATTAAAACTACGTAAGTTCATTTCAATATTGAAAAAATATTCTGTTATTGGTTGTAGGATTCGAACCTACGGTTTTTCTGAGTACGAGTCAGTTGCCTTACCACTTAGCTAAACCAATTTATGGCGGAGATAACAGGACTTGAACCTGTGAGAGTTTTAACTCGACAGTTTAGCAAACTGTTGTCCTACCAACTAGACTATATCTCCGTATCTCTTAGAAAAATAGTTTTGAATTACATTTTTACTTGAAAAGATCTAAGATTTTACTTATTTATTTTTAAAATTTTGGAGTACTATTTTTCTAAGATATATATTTTCAATTACCTTTTGAAAACATATATCTTATCTCCAAGTAATTATTTAGTCCTAACCAAAACTCACCAATTAATTGATAAGCTTTAATTAAGAGCCTGTATTCACAGGCTTGTATATAAACCTCCAAAAAGTTATAATATAATCGCGAAAAAACAAAATAAAATTATGGAGGATATATGGTTATAAATACTTTAAAAACTATTACTAATTCCACAGACATTAAACAAGGAATAACTTTAGCGGCTGCTACTAGTGCAATAAAAATAATTAAAAATACTAAGACATTTATTAATATTTGGGATATTGCTATCGGTAATAAACTAGAAGCCTGGAATCAAAAATCAATATTTAAAAATCAACAAGATATTGAAAATTATAAAAATGAATATTTAAATAAAATTTCTCAAATTCCGTCTGAAAAATTTCAAGAACCTAAACTAAGTGTTATAGGCCCCGCTTTAGAAGCATCTAAATTTTACATTGAAGAAAAAGAAATTAGACTCTTATTTGTTAATCTAATATCTTCATCTATGAATTCTAATTTCAATAGCAGATTACACCACTCTTTTGTTGAAATTATTAAACAATTAAGCCCTTATGACGCTAAAATTTTATCAACTTTAGATAGTAATCCACAACCAATAGTAGATATTATCATAAAAAAAGGAACTACTGATGGAATTTTATATTTTGAAGGAATTTGCACACTTTATCAAAATTTATATTTTTCTGACAGTATTAGTGAAAATGACTCAAATAATATAAGCATTGACAACCTAATCCGTCTTAATCTAATAAACTTAATTCCATCTGGGCTAACTAATTCTGAACTATACAACCACTATTTAGATTCAAATACTTTTAAATCTTTATCAAATAGATTTCCAGACCAAACTTTAACTATTCAAAAAATGGCGATTCAATTAACTAGTTTTGGGGAAGCTTTTAAAAATATTTGTTGTGAACAAATTTCAGAATAAATAATGCCATACAAAAATAAAAACGATCCCATAAATATTCATCACTAACAATATTGCTATAAGTTGTAACCAATCATTTTTATTCATATTTAAAGAAGCTTATATCAGCTTCTTTTTCACCTCCTCCTAACTAAAACTCACCAAGTCATTAATGGACTTTAATTAAGAGCCTGTATTTACAGGCTTGTATATAAACTCCAAAAAAGTTATAATTTTTATACCCGACAAGGAATAAAAAAGAAAAATTTTGGAGGTTATATTGAGTAATCCATTTGCAACTTTATTGAAAGGAATTGCAGAAACTACTGGAACTGGTGCTGCAACAAAATTATTAAAAATTTACTTTGATGAAAATCAACTTATCCCAATGATTAGAACTTGGAATTTTATAGAAGGAAATCTTATTTTAAAAATAGAATTAAAAACTGACAGAGCACCAATGGCTATTAATGAAATCTTTTTAGAATCACCTAATAACCATTACTTATTACCTTCTAAAAAAAATTTTGCTGAATTAAGCAACAATATTCTTACGGGAGGAATAAAGTACATGCTTTATGATTCTTCTAATAGAAATGAATATCTATCTTCTTTCACACCTTATACTGGTGAATCAATTAATGTAGAATTTGAAAAGATTTCAACCATTTCAATAGTTTTTATAGACATTGAATCTGATTTAAAAAATGAACTTTCTAAATGGAAGTTAATTTTTAGATATAATCAAAAACTAATCTCTTTTGATTTAGAAGAGCTCCTGGCTGAAACTCCAGATATGTTACTTTATATGAATAAATTAGGCATCGATATCGAAACTTATGTTGCTGACATAACAAAAAAATTTGCTAACTTTTAATTTTATCCCTCTTGTTTAAAAGCAAGAGGGACATTTTATTATTCAATATCAACTATTTTATTTCCATAATTATCAAAATTTTCATCTAAATCTATTAGTATTTTTCTCTCTTCATTCTTAAACTTAATTTTAAGAGCTTCAATAAATGTTAAAAAAGATGATTCTTTGTATTCGGTTCGTCTTCTATTTATCAGTGATATTGCTAAAGCATTTGGATCTATATCATCCAATCTAATTTCAATAGGGACTGTTGCCAATACTGTATCTCCGCTTCTTTCAGTTTTACTTTTTTTCTTTATTCGATTATTAAATTTTCTTTTCATAGATTTTCCTCCTAACTAAAACTCACCAACACAGTTGATAAATTTTAACTAAGAGACTTTTTCTTAAATTGTCTCTTTTTTTATTTTATTAAATATTTTTTCTTTAAAATCAGAAGGTGCATCTTCTAAATAAAATTCTAATAATATTTCTTCTTTTTCATCTTCTGAAAACTCAATAGCATTAAAAATTTTATCTATATGGCTTTTATTTATTTTTTTTTCTCCTTTAGTCAAAGAATGTATGAACTGGTAGGAGGTTCCTAAGATTTCTGCTAACTCTTTATTTCTTATATTTTTGCTATTTTTTATCGTTTCTATTAAAAACAAGTTGACACCTCCTTTTTGAAAAGAGTATAAACCATTATGACTTAAATGTCAAATAATTTTATTTAAGGAGAAAAATATGAAAAAACAAAATTTTACACTAACAGCTGAGCAAAAGAAGAAAATAAAGAAAAAGGAATTAAGAATTGTAAAAAAAATTGCAAAACTTTTATCAAAGAAGAAATAAAAATAAAAAGCGAGTTTAACTCGCTTTTTACTCTTTTTCTTTTGAAAGTTGATATAAAATATATTCTAAAATATTTTCACGTGTTTTAGATTTTTTTATTTTATATACATTATCAATTATCTCTTCTAAAGCCTTGTTTGAAGATAATAATTCAAATTTATATGCTGAATCTTCCATTTTTTCAAGCCATTCCATCACATCTGGATCTTCTGGAATTGTTATTGATTTTTTTAATTCCAACACTTCTTTTTGACTTAAATTTAAATTTTTTTTTAATTTATCAATATGGGTATAATTGAGCTTTCTTTCCCCTTTAAATATTGATTGAATAAATTGAGGAGTTACACCTATTTTTCTTGCTAAGTCTGATTTACTTATTGAATATTTTTCTATTATTTTTTTTAGGATTTCGATTGTTGAGTTCACGCTATACCTCCAAGCTTTTATTCTTTATAATATCATTTTTTTAAAAAAATAATAAAAAAAAAATTGACTTTTAAACCATTTTAGCTTAAACTACATTCAAGCGGTTTTAAACCAATTAGATTTAAAAAATATTTTATAAAAAAAAAAGGCATCCACCAAAGTGAACACCCGAAATCCTAAAATGAGTGTATCATATTTTTGGATTCCTTGCAAGGAGGAATTTTTATGGCATTAAAAAAGCTGAGTAATTTCAACGAATTTGTTGAAAAAATGATTTTAAAGTATGGCAAAGATGTTGCATTCAAGGATTTAAAAGTAGGTGATTATATTGAGTATTGTAGCTAAAAAAATCTATATAATCATGTATCTTGGTGTTCCTGTTCATAGTTTTGTAAATGAAGAAACAGCTAAAAAGGAATTAGCTGAAAGAAATAACAAAGTAGGCTCAGGCTTCACTTTAGAAACTTCTTATTTACAGTTCCCTAAAGATAAAAATTTAGAAGAGTTTGATTTTGAGGTGATTGGTTTTGAAGATTAAGAAAATTAATAATTTTGAATACGCTGAGGTTTCTTTCTTCAATGGACTTATAAAATTTATAGCAACTATTTTTAATTAATAGTGAGAAGGCTCAGATGAGCCTTCTTCATCACTAAACTTCAAATAAAATTTTTAAAATATTTAACTTGTTTTAAGTATTTTAAAAATCTTATTTAAATATGGAGGAACCTATGGAACTTACAAAGTGCAATGATGTTATTAATTTACTTGAAAAATCTAGTAGTTACTTACACCAACAAGAAAAGCTATTTATCCTTATCAATAATAAAACTTATATAATTCATAATGTCAGTCAAAACTCATATGAATATATTTTAAGAAAATCTAGTTTAAATCCTTCTACGGTAGCTAGAAAATACACAAGAATCAAAGGTGAGAAATGGACTCCAGAAGAGGAAGAAATAGTTTTACAGAACCCTAAACTGAAAACTCTTGAAATACTATTACCTAATAGGACAAAAGATGCTATAAGACACAAGCTATATAACATGATGAATCTTACAAAAAAATAAAAACCCAAAGGGGAAGGTTTGATGTTACTTTCTAACAACCCACAAAATTAGTAAGAAAGCACAGCATATAGCTATTGCTCCACCATCTAATGTTAATGTGTTGATGTTAAGTTGAATCATCCTAAAACCTCCAAAGTGTATATGTTTCTTGCCTGGTTCAAAGGCAGAATAAAAGCCCCCAAAATATTGAGGGCTAATATTCTGAACCTGAGCCTAAGCTCTTTGAAATTTTACATACACTTTGGTTGACCCCTTCAGGTCTTACTTAAATTATATACTAGCTCCAACAAAAAGTCAAAACATTTGTTTGGTTGTATTCTTTAACTCTTTTTTAAAGGGTACAAGTAAACTTTTGTTTAAACATGCACCGAGGGAGAAATATCTCCCTCAAAAAAATTTACACTATTTCGAGCACTGTTCGAAATGTTAGGAGGAATCTTGAATCAAGAAAAAGTAAAAATAAAAAAATATCTTATGGGATTTGATTTACTAAAAGTTTATGAAATTAACCATCAGAAAAATATCAAACTCTCATTAAAACATTTAACACTACTTAGATGGTTTTTAGATTTCCAGGGAAGTAATGAAATGGAGTATAAAATTATAGATGAAAAAGTTTGGTATTGGTGTTCATACCAAAAAATAATAAGTGATCTTCCAATCCTAGAAGTTACAAATAAAGAAGTTGTTTCTAGATTAGTTAAGGATTTAGTTAAAGCAGAAATTATGGAATCTTTTATAGATAAAAAAAGTGGAAATAAAACTTTTATAAAGTTAGGTCTGAAATATAGTGAATTAGTTTCAACCGATGAAAAAACTTTAGGTTTTGATGTTAATTCCTATAAACACAAGAAAAAAGAGGGTATCGACAAAAAAGTAGATAGGTCTCGACAGAAAAGTAGAAAGGGTATCGATAAAAAAGTAGATACCCTATCGACTAAAAAGTCGAATAATAGATTAGTTAATTATAGATTAGTTAAAATAGATAAAATTATTATTAAGCACAAAGCAACTTTCAAGTCATCTACTACTAAAAAAATTAATAATAATTCTTTTGATAATGATTTAAATAAAATTAACCAATTACTTTTAGAAAAATCTCTAAATAAATCTACTTGTAAAAATATTCTAAAAGCAGTTAAGGATCACTCACTTACTTTTGACAAAGTAAACTCAATTTTTGAATATGCTAAAGCTAAGGGAAAAGAAAATGAAATCGGATATATAGTTAAAGCTCTACAAGAAAATTGGAATACTTCTATTGCTACTACTCCAATAAATAAAAAAAGTGACTCTATAGAAAAAGAAAAACAATTTATTAAAATCAGGGAAGCTGAAAAAGAAGAAGCTTCTAAACAAACTTTACCAGATGTTGAACTAACTCAAGAACTTGAAAAAGAGTTACGTGAAAAAATAATAACTACGGTTGGTATTAAAGCTGATGTTCTTGATGCAATGAAAAATAAATCTAAAAAAACATATATAAATACATTAAAACAATTTTTAATAGCATAAATGAAAGAGGTGTAGCAGTGGGAAGAAATGGAAAACGTAGATCTAAAGCTCGAAAAGAAAAAAGAAAGGAGCAGCTCATAAAACAACCTAAAATTGAAATTATTAAAACACAAATAGGTAAAAAGTTTATAAGTAAACAAACTCCTGTTTCTTTTAAACCTAAAAGAGCTCCGAGGTATATATAATGGCGAAGAAAAAACCTTATATTGAAACCAATATTGAAAAACTAGCGATGTATTATTTTAAATTAGCTAAAGTTAATTCTTTAGTAGAACTTCAAAAAAGTGATTACTGGATATACTTTGAACAAGATAAACTTAATGCTCTAAGAGCTAGAAAAAAAAGGGAATTTGAGACCAATGAAAAAACTATTATAAAAAAAGATTTAGTTTTTACTTGCTCTAACTGTAAAAAAGAACTCGGTTATAAGGTCTTAAATAGTTTTATACTCGATGAAAGAAAATTTAATTTTGATTGGGATACTGGCTTTCTAAATATTCTTTGCTTCTGTGGAAAAGACAATTCCTTTTTTATTCCAAAAGAAAAAAAATATAAGGAGTTGAAAGATGAATAAAATCCCAAAAGAATATGAAGAAGCTGATAAATTTTTAAATAGCTTTAAGCTCGCATATGGTGAAATTAGAAAATTAGATAAATGTGAGATTGAGTTTATTTTAAAAAGAGCTCAGGAGCTTCAAGTTAAAAATGTTAAAGAGTGTATTGATTTTATAAAAGCTAATAAAATGAATAAAGGAGGAAGATAAATGCTTCTCTATCATGTTTGTTACTTTAAATTCAATCCAAAAATAAATAAATGGGAAATTACACAGGAATATCCTTTAAGTAAAAATGTGGCTTTTCTTAGGAGGGATTACTTAAAAAAATCAATTAAAAGCTTAATCTGGTTAAAAGAAAAAACAATTACTAATATTTGTGAGGACTGTGAGCATTGCTATTGGGAAGAAGAACAAAATGAAAATTATTGCAGTATGCATGGAACTTTTATTCCTGGAGATTGGAGTTGCCCAGATTTTGATAATATTAATTATCCCATTTCGAGCACTGCTCGAAATTCAATAATAAAAAAGCAAAATTAACTTTCTAAAAAAATATCAATTAAAAAACTGCATTTCGAGCAGTGCTCGAAATAGAAAAAAATAATAGGTGGTATATTAATGTCAAAAGTTTTAATTAAAAATAATAAAGGTGGAGTTGGTAAGTCTTGGCTTACTCTCCAACTTTCAAGCGGATTAGCAAAAATAGGCTATAAGGTTTTAGTAGTTACATCAGATTCACAAAATGACATCCTTGGATTCTTAGGAATAGAAGCTCCCATTAAAGGTGGTCTTGAAAATTGGGTTAACAAAGGCGAAGGAGATTTAATTAGATTAAGGGATAATCTCTTTTATATCCCATTAATAACTAATATTTTTTCCAAGCAGTTTAAAGAAAAATTAAAGGATAGATTAAATAAATTTAGCAAAGAATATGACTATATTCTAATTGATGCTGTTCCTGTTATGGGGATTGATAAAGAATTTGAAGAAGTCGCTGATAAAATAATAATTCCAACTTTTATGGATAATGTAACTTGTAATGGTGTTGAGAAAATGATTGATAATATAGCTGATATAAACAAAATAAAAGCTATAGTTCCCAATAGATTCTTAGGTAGTAAAGATGAAAAAATAATGTTAGAACATTTAAAAAATATGCTATTAACAAGTAATATTTTCTTAAGTAATCCTATAAAACATAAAGCAATAGTTACTGGGTTGAATAGTAAATATAAAACTATTTGGGAATCTAAAGCTAAAGGTATAAATGAAATTCAAGAGACTATCGGTTCTGTCCTGGAAGTGATTTTACATGAGTAGTGTTCTAGATAGAATTGGTAAAAAAGTAATTGCAAATAAGGAACTAGAAGCTCAACTTTCTGAATTCAATTTTAAAGAATTTAATGTTTCAACTGAAGATATTGAAAATATAAAAACAAATGAAAAAATACTTATACAAAATGGTGTTAAGTATAGAGATTCTGAATATGAAATTTGTGTTGCGATATATAAAGTTTCTCAAACTTTAAAAAAATATGAAAATCAATCTTTTATGGAATGGTACAAACGATTAGGATTATCTAAAGATAAGGTTTCTGAATTTTTAAAAAGAGCCGATTTATACATGGCTTATCCTGATCATAAAGCTTTTATCTCTACTCTTTCTGGTAGAAATATAAAGATACTAACTCATAAATTAATTCCAAAAGAAGAGCAACAATACTATATAGAAAATAAAGTTTCCAATATAAGTGATTTAAAAGAAAATAGAATAACAACTATAAAAAGCAAAGGTGAAAAAGTTGTTTTAAACTATACAAACTTAAATAAATCTATAAAAAAAATTAGATCTGCTTCTCCAGAAGAATTAAATAAGATTCAAAAAGAAGTCAAAGATTTAAGAAAATATCTAGCCGAACTGGAAAAAGAAATAAACTTAAAAAATGAACAAGAAATAAATAAAGATAACTTAGAATTATTTGATAAATAAGGAGGATCTTATGAAAAAAGAAAATATCAAAGCTGCTATATTAAAAATTAAGGAATTAAAAGCAAAATGTAAAAAAGGAGCTTAATAAATGAAAGTTGTTACATACCTTAGAGTTTCTACAGAAATGCAAAAAGATAGAGGTTCTCTTGAAACACAAAGAGAATCTCTAAATGAATACTGTAAAAAAAATAATCTTAATATAATTGATAGCTTTGAAGATGTTATGTCTGGAGGTATAGCCGATAGAGATGGTATCTTAAAAATAATGGCTATGTTACCTTTGAAAAAGTTTGAAGGTGTTGTTGTTCAAAACTCTGATAGAATATCACGAGACTTTAAAGATGGAACTCTTTTCTTCAACGATTTTAGAAAACATAATGTTAGATTAATTTCAGTTATGGAAGGCCCTTTGGATTTTAGAGACGATAATACAGATGCAATGGCTAAAATAAGACTTATCTTCTCTGAAATGGAAAGAAGAAAAATGAGGATAAGAACTAAAGTTTCTATGGCAGCCTTAGCTAATACAGATAGGTATCTTGGTGGTGGTCTTCTACCACATTTTAAAGTTAAAATTATTAATAAAGAGAAAAAAATTGTTAAAAATGAAGAAACCTGGGATTTAGAAAGACAAAAGTATTTAGATATTTTAAAATATAGAAGTTTTAAAAAAGTTGCAGAGCTTTACTGCATTAATTATTCTACCTTTTTAGAGCAAGTAAGAAAAGTTGAATTAATTGGACACCGAATGTTCGGAGAGTTTATTAAAGACCCTTATACACTAAAAAAGGTTAAAAATAAAGATCCTTTTATCTCCAGTGAAAAAGTTTTACCTGCTCTACTTACTGATGAAGAATTTAATCTTATAAATGCTTTATTAAAAGATAATAGAAAAAAATTTAAAAATCCTAAAAGAAAATATTTATTTTCTGGGCTTCTCTATTGTAGTTGTGGAAAGAAATTCGCAGGAAATATTGTTAGTAAAAAAACTAAAAGTTATTACTATTATAGGTGTGAAGGATGTAAAGTTTTCTATAATGTTGATAAATTGGAAATTAATATAAAAAATGCTATTCTGTCTCATCCTCATCTAAAATTGCTCAATGATACAACTTTTAGACTCCAGGATTTACGAGATAAAATTGAACTTGAAAATAAAAAGTTAGAAGATTTAGTGAAAAGACAAAGAGAAATAACTCAGCTTCTTATGGATGGTTTACTGGATGCTTCCACTATAAAACCAGAGTTAGAAAAGTTAAAGAAGCTAGTTGATCTTTCTAAACAAGAAATTAAAAAATATGAAAACCTTATCTTAGAAAATTCTAACTTTGTAATTACTGAAGACAATATCTCAGACTTAAAAGAATTACTCTTTATGGAGAATACTGATGAAATCATGGAAGAACTCCAGGAGATCCTTTGTTTAATTGTAAATCGTATAATAATAAAAACCCTAGAAGATATAGAAGTTATCTTCTAGGGTTTTTCTATTAATTTATTTAAATAAATTAATTTCTGTCCCTGACATATAAAGTGTGTTAGTTATATTTTCTGAATAAACTTTTTTTATTTTTTCTATTTCATCCTCTGTAAATTTTTCTCTCATATATTTTGGTGAAAATCCTACATTTTCACAATATTGTACCACCATAGTTGAAATTCTCTTTTTTAACTCTATTTCATCTATCTTCTCAAAAGTTTTCAAATACTTTTCAAGATAATTTTTATATTCTTCTAGATAACTTATTAATATTACTGTTCCTCCATCTTCAGGAAAAATATTTAAAAATAAAGATGGATTTAGTTCACCGATTTGTATTCTATCATAATCTTCTTTACTAAATACATCTTCTAATTCATTCGTTTTATAAGGAATAAAGGTTGAGTTACATACTATAGGATATTCTTCATCTAATTTTAAAGTTAATGTATTTATCCCATTATAATTTTTATCTTTTATTTGCTCTTTCAATTTTAAAAATTCACCTTCATATACTTCTAAAGTTATTTTATCTAAATTTAATGCATGCTCAAAAAATCCTTTTTTTAAAGAATACTCTAAAAAGTTAGAATTATTTTTCAATTCATCTAATAGCTTTACAAAGTTATTTACACTCTCTTTTTTAACATGATATTCTCTAGCTAAAGCTCGAAAAGCAAATAAAAAATTTTGTTCTTTTAAATAACGATAATCTCTATCCTCTATTGGTTGGAATAATTCTTTATCATGTTTTTTACAAAACCCCTTAAATGTACTAAATGTATTTCTTCCTGTCTCTTCAAAATTCCACATTAAATCATATTCTTCTGTTATTCCAAATTTTAAAGAATAAATTTTACCATTTTCTGAAATTTTATTTAAATACCTATTATTTTGAATTGAATGTGCATTTACAATAGTATTATCACAATCATCTTCATTCCAAAGACATTCGGAAACTGTCGTTCCTTTTCTTAATTGTGATAATATCTTACTAAACTCAATAGTTTTTTCTTTATCCTTTTTCTTTATTTTTCTGACCATAACGATTTATTTCCTCCCCTTTCTGTTTGTATTTTAACCTTATCATATATTTTTTTATAATAAAAATCAACTTTTTTATCTTTCTAATAAAAAACCTTCTAACTTAGATTAGTTAGAAGGTTTAAATAATTCATCTTGTTTTATTTGATATTTTTTTATAACACTATTCGCAAGTTGGATAATTGCTTCTCGAACTTTTTCTTCTCTTGGATCACTTTCTAAATTCTTTATTTCTATAGATTCATTATGGAAATCCAAGTGTTTAGATAACTTGAAAAAACTATTTAATCCTTGTTCTCTAAGAAATAAATCTTTTTTATGACTAAGCCAACCTATTTCTCCACTTTCACAATAAAATATATTTAACAATTGTTTTAGTAAATTACCATATATATATACATAAACTATTTTTTTAGAATCTTCATCTATTGGAATAACTTCTTGTGTGTCGGATAACAAATATGTCTTATCACTTAAATAAATACTACTATCTGACCCTAATATAAAGTTAAATCTTCCTTCTTTTGAACAAATAACCATACCTAAACTTAGTAATTTAGGATCTAAGGCCAATGCTAAATTAGCTAAAATATCATTTAAAACATTATCGCCATACATTTGATGCTTTCTATTGTATGCTTCATGTATATCATCTAAAAAATTAATATCTTCAATTTTTATATTCCCACTTAGAGTTTTTTCTTTTTTCAATAAAGTCCATATAAAAAATTCACTACTGAAATTAAGATATGGTAAATCTTTACATATATTCCATCTTTCTTTGATTCCTTTTATCTCTCTTTTTCCACCTAATAAATTACTTTTTAAATTTGATAGTAACGTATTCGATCCTTCTACCAATAAGCAAGTAAATTTTTTAGTTTCAGATACTTTTAATTCTAGAAATATTACTGAGGTATTTATTCTATTAACTCTTTTATCTTTGGGCTTTATACTTCCATCATGATAAAATGGTGTTCCTTCTGATATTTCCATTTGAGCTTTTGCTTGAAAATATCTTACTCCATATATTTCAGTTATTTCTTCAACCTCATACCATTTATTTTCATTTTTGTATTCTGATTCATTAGGACATCCATTTAAACTTTTAGGAATAAATGTGTAATCTAGTTTTAAAAGCTCTTTTATTAATTCTAATGTTAAATCTTGATTCAACATTAAAATATGACATTTTTCTATCATTATAATTTACTCCTTTTCTTTATTTAAGTCGACTATATGTTCAGTATATTGAAGTTTCAATAAATTTTTTAACTTAAAAATACCTAAAATTTTAATATCATCATAAGGTTTATCATCTATTAATAGTTTCAAATTTATTATTATTTTTTTCTTTTTTTCTTGACTAGGTTCCAGTTCCAACTCAATAATATACTTATATTCCTCATTTCCAGGAAGTTCTAAATTTATTATCTGTCTTAAATAAGACGTTATCTCAAATTTTATTTCACTATTATCCTCTATCCCCTCATCTGAAGTTAAAGAAATATAATTTTTATCTTCTTCTTCTAAAAAGACACACAAGAAAACTCTTTTTCGATATAAAAATTTTTTTATCAAATAATTTCTTAAACTTTTTTTTGTGTTTAAATTTATATCTAACACAACTGTTCTAATAGGTTCTAATATTTCACATTGGTTTATAACTGTTTCATTAATTTTATTTCTTTTATTTTTTTGATTTATTGTTATAAAAACACCCATTTTTAAGAATTTTAAGTTATAAATTGTTTTTTGAATCAAAAATACTCCAGCTGAAATTAAAATTGGTTTTAACACATCTATATATTTTGTTACGTATTCTGGTTTTATTATCGGGAATTTTGTTAATATATCTTTTAAATAACTTTCTATGTCAATTTCAAAAAAAGCTAGTATACATATAATTAAAAAGAATGTTATTCCTTGCATCTATATTTTCCTGTTAGTACACCTAAAAATTCCGAAGATAATAGATCTAAAAATTCTATTTCAACATCATAATTTGTTGTAAATTTTCCATTATTTGTTATTGAAATACTAATTCCTGCAAATTTTTCATATGTTTTCCCGAGTACAAATGTTATTTCACTTATATTTGTTTCTTCTTCTAATTGCTTTATTAAATTTATTAATTTTATATTTTCCTTATTTTTTAAATAAGTTCTAATTTCACAATAATCTTCATCATCTAAATTAGGAGTAAATTCAATACTAGTAATAGTGATATCTAACTCACTACTTAATCTTATTAGACACTTTAATTTGGATTGAGAACTGTGTAATGTCGATAGATTATATTCTTTTTTTAAATTTATTATATCTTTTTCTAAAAGATTATCTATTTTTATTCCTACTAATTCCCATTTTTTTGAAAATACAAGATCTTTTGGCTTATCTTTTTCTTCTTTTTTTCTTTGTTTAAATAATCTAAAATTAACAATTGACATAGTTCTACCTCCTTCCTAATTCTTGATTTAAATTTTATTTACTTCTATATTACTATTATAACCTAATTTTTCTTTTTATAAAATATAAAAAATGGTTCTATTTACACTATTTATAAATAGAACCTATATATTTACAATAATTTTCTTCAACTTTTAATCTATAAAATTAAAAGTTGGAGTAAAATGCTGGCGCCCCCAACAGGGATCGAACCCATAACCCTCTGATCCGAAGTCAGATGCTCTATCCAATTGAGCTATGGAGGCTCACTATAAGAGATTTTACAGCATTTTAAGATTTAAGTCAACAACTTTTATTAATCCCAACATTCAACTCTTTCACCATATGGCATATCTATATCATTTTTATTGAAACTAGGATCCAACCCGTTCTCTTTTTGGCTACTATAATCACCTAAAGCTTCAAAAGCAACTTTACCTAGTAAGAATATTGCTATAAGATTTAATACCGCCATTAATCCCATAAATAAATCAGCCATATTCCAAACAAGAGCTAACTCCCCTATAGAACCAAACATTACCATCCCGATAACTCCAACTCTATATAGATTTAACCAAGTTTTATTTGGAGTTAAAAATTCTATATTTGTTTCACCATAATAGTAATTTCCAATTATTGAGCTAAAAGCAAATAACAATATACACAACGCAATGAAAATATTTCCCCATCCTCCAACTTGAGAACTTAAAGCATTTTGAGTTAATTGAATTCCTGTTAATCCTTCAGTCTTATGTGCTCCTGATATTAAAACCATAAAAGCTGTACATGAACAAATTAATATCGTATCTGTAAATACTCCTAAAGTTTGAACAAATCCTTGCTTTACAGGGTGAGAAGTTTCTGCCGCCGCTGCTGCATTTGGTGCTGATCCCATACCTGCTTCATTAGAGAATAAACCTCTTTTTACTCCTGTCATAATAGCAGCTCCTATTCCTCCACCAACTGCTTGTCTAATACCGAAAGCATTTTCAATTATATCTCTAAATATTTCTGGAACCATGCTTATATTAGTTACAATTACATACATCGAAACTAATATATAAAGAATTGCCATAACTGGTACTACTGCAGCACTAAAGTTTGCAATTCTTTGAACTCCACCAAAAATTATAGCTCCCGTTGCAACAGCTAATATAATACCTACTATTGTTCTATCTAATTTGAAAGCCTCATGAAAAGCTAAAGATATTGTATTTGACTGAACTGAGTTAAATATTAATCCAAAAGTTATTGATATTAATATTGAAAACGCAACACCCATCCATCTTTTATTAAGAGCTTTTTCCATATAATAAGCTGGTCCACCTCTAAAAGCTTCTCCATCTTTTACTTTATAAATTTGTGCTAAAGTGCTTTCAACAAAACTAGATGCTCCTCCTATAATAGCTATTAACCACATCCAAAATATAGCACCTGGTCCCCCTGAAGCTATCGCTATTGCAACACCAGCTAAATTTCCAGTTCCAACTCTAGAAGCAGTACTTATGCAAAACGCTTTAAATGATGAAACTCCACCCTTATGACCAACACTATCACCCAAGATTTTTATCATCTGTCCTAAATATCTTATTTGAACAAATCTTGTTTTCAAAGTAAAATATGTCCCCACAAATAATAACATTACAATAAGAACATAACTCCATAAAATATCATTAAAAAAATTTATTAATGAATTTAATATCTCCATTTTTCCCCCTTTATTTAAATTTTTATGAAATAATTTTATCATAAAGAACAAAAAATGAAAAATATATTTTTTAAATCAATATTATTTTTTATAAAAAAAAAGGAGTCATTGACTCCTTAAAATTACTTTGCTACTACGATGTTTGTAGCTTGAGGTCCTTTTGCTCCCTCAGTTACATCAAAAGTTACTTCTTCTCCCTCGTTAAGAGTTTTGAATCCGTCTTTTTGAATTTGAGAGAAATGTGCGAATACATCCTTTCCATCTTCACCAGTGATGAATCCAAATCCTTTCTCTTGGTTAAACCATTTAACTGTACCTTTCATCTGATACCTCCATAAAAAATTTTGATTTCATGTAATAAATCTCCATTCAATCCAACTAATATAAGGTACCTATGTAAAGACCTTTAAATATTAAATACTAGAATCTCTTTCAATTTATACATCATTCAAACACAGTATACACTATTTAAATCTTCATGTCAAATATTTTCTATTGATGTAGCTTCTTCATTTTCCAAAAAATAAAAAAATGGCGCTTCTTGCTGGGCTCGAACCAGCGACAACACGATTAACAGTCGTGCGCTCTACCAACTGAGCTAAAGAAGCACTTTTTTAAGATTGGCAACTTCCTATCCTCCCAGGGGGCTGC
>NZ_JBOFXD010000003.1:0-3486 GCF_051653945.1 Cetobacterium sp. | reverse complement strand
CGTTTTCCTGACGGAACCCCAAAAAGAGCGAAACAAATCGTTTCACTCTAAAATTTATTATTTTTTTAATAAAGATTTTATAAAAGCTTCAATTTTAAGATAATCTTCATCTGAAAGAGATTCTTTAATTTTAAAAGTTGTCATCTTTTTATTTTTCTTAAATTCAAAAATATCTCTATTTTTTAAAGAATCATTTTCTAAATCTTTTAAAATAGATTTTAAATCTTCTCTATTTTTATTCATATAACTCTTAACAAGAGTTTGAGCTTCATCTTGTCCATAAGTTAACATCAATTTTTCTAAAATTTTATTTAAAAAATCAGCCTTTAAAGGTCCTGATTCTTCAAGAATAAATTCTTTTATAAATGGATGAAAATTAATAGCTTTTTTTATTGCATGAAACTGAGTTTTTCCAATATTGAATTTTTTTAAACAATCATCAAGAGTAACTCCCTCAGTAGTAGAAAGCTTATTAAACTTATAACTAAGCTCTAAAATCGTTAAATCTTTTCTTTTAGTATTTTCGTCTATAGAGATATTCTCTAAAAGTTCTAAAGGTGTATCTTTTCTAAAGATAATAGCTTTTTGAGAAAAAATTTTATTTTTATTAACTTTATATAATTCTTTAAGGGCAAGAAGTCTTCTCCAACCACTGATTATTATATAACTATTTTTACTAACTTCTAATAAGTAAACAGGGTTCAATAATCCCATTCCTTTAATAGACTCTAAAAGTCCTGCAAAATTTTCATCTTTTAAAATAGTTTCCTCGTCATCAAGTCTATTAATAAAAGTTCTATCAAAATAATTAATATTTTCAATTAAATTAGAAGTAATGTTTTGAAAATCACTATATTTAGCAATATTAGATTTATCAAGGACTGGTTTATTAATCTCTCCAAATCCCATTAAATGATTATTGTTTAAACTCATAAAATCCCCCTATATTCTTTTTAATAACTCTTTTGAAAGAGCGATATAGTCTTTTGCACCATTGGAATTTTTATCAAACTCTACTATGGATTTATGATTATAGTTAGCTTCTGATATTTTTATAGTATCTCTAATAACTGTATTAAACACTAACTCACCAAAGTGCTCAACTAAAAGATCCTTAAATTGATTTTGTAAATTTGTTGATTTTTTAAATTTAGTTATAACAACCCCCAATACCTTTAAATCCTCATTATCTTTTTCTCTAATCATATTTATAGATCTGATTAGGTCAGAGATTCCTTCAACTGAGTTTTCCTCTGCTTGAAGAGTAATAATAATTCCATCAGCTGCACCAAGAGCGTTATAAGTAGAAAAATCTAATGCTGGTGGACAATCAATGAATATGTAATCATACTTTTTCTCAATCTCTTTTATAGAGTTACTAAGAATTTTTGTCCAACCAGAGTTTTTTTCTAAAAACAATGCAAACTCAGACATCGACATATTATTAGCAATGTGATCTAAGTTTTTATCTATATTTATAATGATATCGTTGATATTTTTCTCCCCATTAAAAACATCGACAATAGTATTAACCTCCCTTTTTAAAATCCCAGAGTTTGTTGTTAAATTTCCCTGTGCATCCATATCAATAGTTAAAACTTTTTTCTTTTTTTGTGCTAGGATGTAGCTTAAGTTTCTAACAGTTGTAGTTTTAGCTTCTCCACCTTTTTGATTCATAATAGCAATAATTTTCATAAAATAATCCTCCCAAATTAATTATGTTGCTGAGTTTGAAGAGCTTCTAAACCAAGCTTGATAATAGAACGTATTTTTTCAGAGTTTGTCTTCCCATCTACAAGTTGTAAAATCATTTCTAGTTCTGATTTTTCAAGTCTTGCATTTATATCCACAGGATTTTCAAATACTCTTTTTTTCCCTGCTTTTTCACGAGTGCCTCCACGCTTTATAGCCATGTTTTTCCTCCTAAAACTTTTAATAATTAATTATAACTTTTGGTAGTTTGAAAAGTCAAGACTTTTCAAAAGTTCACCCGGCGAACTTTTTGTAAAAACTGAGTTTGAAGAAAAATAAGTAAAAGTGTATAATAACATTGTAGTTAAAATTATTAATTGGAGGCGAATATGAAAAAATTAATTGTTTTATTTTTAACTTTTTTATTGACTACTCTATCTTTTGCTTTTTCAGGAAAGGTAATAAAAGTAGCAGATGGTGATACTATAACAGTTTTAAAAGATGGAGAAAAAGTAAGAGTTAGATTTTATGGGATTGATGCCCCAGAAAAGAAGCAGGAGTATGGAATAAAATCTTTAGATGTTTTAAAAAAAATGATAGATGGAAAAATAGTTGAGATAGATGTAAAAGATAAAGACCAATATGGTAGAGTTGTTGGTGAGGTTTATTATAAGGGGAAAAATATAAATCTCTATATGCTAGAAACTGGTAATGCTTGGTGGTATAAGCAATATTCTAAAGGAAATTTAGAGTTTGCTGCAGCTGAAGAAAAAGCAAAATTAGAAGGGTTAGGATTATGGAAAGAGAAAAATCCTACACCACCTTGGGAATTTAGAAGAAAAAATAAAAAATAATATTAATGGGGGATTAATTTTGTTAAATTTAGAAATAGAGAGATTAATTAGAAAATTTTCTAAGGAAATAGATGAAAAATTAAAAAAGTATGACTTCAAAATTAAGGATGTAACTTTTGACAAAAAAGATGATGAGGTCTTAAAAATAAAAATAACTAAAAATTAAAAAAGATGTTAAAATATAAGTGAAACAAAATATAGCTTCATTATGTTTTAAGTACAGAAAAAGGAGAATGGTCTAGTCTATGCCATTCTCCTTTTCATTATTTTTCTCTTCTTATCAATTCCTCCAACAATTCTTTACTACTAAACTTTCTCAGTGGGTTTTCTTTAAAAGAGTACTGGAACTCACAGCTTTCAAAAACTACTTCAATAACTTTTTCCAATAACTCTAGACTTACATTTTTCTCCAGGAAAAACTCTGTCATCTCTATCTCACTAACTCCAATCTTCTTGGCCACTCTACTGCTGCTTAAATTTTTTAGATTCATCTCTCTTCTAATGCTCCCCATAATATCAAACTTTTTCATATAGTACCTCCATCTTTAAAAGTAGCTTGAGGGAGTTCCCTCAAGCTTTACAAATAATCAATTAAACCATTTTCATAAAAACTAAAGTTTTCTGTTTCTGAGATTATGTAGTGGTCAAGTAGTTTTACATCAACTTTATCAAGAAGTTCTTGCATCTCCAGTGTCAGTTCAATATCTTTTTTAGATGGAGTTAGATTACCGCTTGGGTGGTTATGTACAAAGATAACTCCTTTAGCTTTTGATAGAATTGCCTTTTCAATTATTAGTCTTTGATAAACAACACTGCGGTCTATAGTTCCACAAAATAGAGTTTCATTTAAAACTATTTGATTGCTACTATTTAGAAAAACTACTTTAAACTCCTCATGTTTTAAATATCCCATTTGGATGTTCATGTAGTTTAAAAAATC
>NZ_JBOFXD010000002.1:0-17083 GCF_051653945.1 Cetobacterium sp. | reverse complement strand
TAAGTTATCTTTTAGTTTTTTTAACCCTTTAGGACTAAGCCCAAAAGGATTTATATTTGAACTAAAATCAATAAGTTGATTTTCATTAATCCCTAGTTTTTCTGATAGTTGATGAAGATTTGCTCCATGATTATTTTTCATAAAACCCCTCCATTATTTAAAATATATAACTATTTTAACAAATATAGTTTTTTTTTGCAAAAGAATGTTATAAAATATAGATATAATTAAAAATAAAAAGGGGAATAGTAATGAGAAATCCAAAAGTAGTAGTAATAGGAGGTGGAAGTGGACTTTCTGTAGTATTAAGAGGGTTAAAGCACTTTCCAATAGATGTAACAGCCATTGTTTCTGTTGCAGATAGCGGTGGAAGTAGTGGTATTTTAAAGAAAGAATTTAATATACCAGCACCAGGCGATTTAAGAAATGTAATGATAGCATTGAGTAATGTAGAGCCTTTAATAGAGGAAGTTTTTCAGTATAGATTCAGAGAAGACTCTTCAATAGGAGCTCATCCATTAGGAAATCTATTGATAACAGCAATGACAGAGATTACGGGAGATGTACAAGTCGCATTAAGAAGACTTAGAAAACTTTTTAACATTAATGGAAAAATACTTCCTGCAACTTTAGAAAAAATAGAGTTGATAGCAGAAAAAACAAGTGGAGGATTTGTATTTGGGGAATCAGATATACCAGTTTTAGGAGAAAAAATAAAAAGAGTTTTTTATGATGGAAAGGTAAATAGTCCAAAAGAAAATATAGAAGCTATTGAAGAGGCTGATTTAATTGTATTTTCAATAGGAAGTCTTTATACAAGTATTATTCCAAATTTACTTTTAGAAAATATGCAAGAGGCTTTAAAGAAGTCAAAAGCACAAAAAATTTATATATGCAATGCTGTGGGGCAAATGGGGGAAACAGAAAATTATAGTGTTGCAGATCATATAGAGTCAATAAATAGGCACGTAGGGTTTGATATGATTGATAAGGTGATAGTTGATTCTGTGGATATCCCTGAAGAGATACTTAAAAGGTATAGTGATGAAGGTAGTACACTTGTAGAATTAGATGAAGAAAGATTGAAAAAAATGAGAGTAAAAGTGATAAAGGAGCCTTTGATAAAAATAGATTCAGAAAAAAGAATTAGACATCTCTCATATAAGTTGGCAGCAGTTATTTATTCACAAATAGACAATCTTGAAAATTTTTATGATGAATAAAAGGAGGAGAAAATGTTATTAAAAAAAGAGAATGGGTGGAAAAACAGGGATTTGGAGAGGGAGAAGATATTTAATTTTTGTAAAGAATATAAAACTTCTTTGGATTTAGGAAAGACAGAGAGAGAATATGTGAGATTTGGTTTAGAATTAGCTAAAAAAAATGGCTTTGTATGTGCTAGTACAAAGGAGAAATTGGAAGCAGGGGATAAAGTTTATTATATAAACAGAGAAAAAAATTTAGTTTTAGTAGTGATAGGAAAAGAGGATATAAAGAAAGGGATAAATTATGTAGTTTCTCATATTGATTCTCCAAGGATAGATTTAAAGCAAAATCCATTATATGAAGAGTTAGAGCTAGCATATATGAAAACTCATTATTATGGCGGGATAAAAAAATATCAATGGGCATCAATACCTTTATCTTTACATGGTGTTGTTATTTTAGCTAATGGAGAAAGAAGGGATATTGTAATAGGAGAAAAAGAGGATGATCCTGTGTTTACAATACCAGATTTGTTACCACATTTAGCAGCAAAATATCAAGGGGATAGACAAACTTCAGAAGTCATAAAAGGTGAAGAGTTACAGATTATAGTCGGATCTATACCAACTGAAGTTAAAAATAGTGAAGTTAAAGAATTAATAAAATATCAAATTTTAGAAGAGCTAAACAGAACATATAATATGATAGAAGAGGACTTCATATCAGCAGAGTTTCAATTAGTTCCAGCTTTTAAAGCTAAAGATGTAGGGTTAGATAGATCTCTTATTGGAGCTTATGGTCAAGATGACAGGGTTTGTGGTTATACCTCATTGAGAGCAATATTAGACTTAAGTGGAACTCCAGTAAAAACAGCAGTTTGTTTTTTAGCAGATAAAGAGGAAACAGGTTCTCATGGATCAACAGGATTACAATCTAATTATTTAGAGTATTTTACAAGTGATTTAATCAGTAAAATTCAAGGAACATATAATGATTTAGATTTAAGAAAAACTCTTTGGAGTTCTAATGCATTATCATCAGATGTAAATGCAGCAATGGACCCTGTATTTAAAGGTGTTCATGAACCTCAAAATGCAGCAAAACTAAATTATGGGATTGTTGTAACCAAGTTTACAGGAGCTAGGGGTAAAAGTGGAACAAATGATGCAGATGCAGAGTATGTGTGGAGCATAAGAAATCTATTAAATACTCATGGAATTACTTGGCAAATTGGTGAATTAGGTAGAGTTGATGAAGGTGGAGGGGGAACAGTTGCTATGTTTTTAGCTGAAGTAGGAATAAAAACGATAGATGTGGGTCCAGCACTATTAGCAATGCACTCACCATTTGAAGTATCATCAAAATTAGATATATATGAAACTTATAGAACGTACAAAGTCTTTTTTGAAAAAATGATTTAAAAAATAGGAAAGCTCTCTATTCTAGACAACATTTCTAGATTAGAGAGCTTTTAAAAGTTTGTTTAAAAGTTTGTTTTGTTTTTATAAAAGTTTTTTTAGTTTGTTTTCCTTATAGTCAAAAAAATTGATGTTATTAAAAATATTTATATAGACTTAAGGAAAAAAATGCCAAAATTTCATCATATTTAGTTCCTCCCTCGAAGATAATTCACTAAAGATAAATATCCTGACTCTTTTCATCCTACTCGTAAACCTTCCCAGAAATAAATCCAGTGGTATAAAAATACTTTCGTCCAAATTACAGTGGCGGGGCCGTAGAGGAATTAAACCTCATTTCCTTATCTAAGTGTCCTGTTATATTATTTAACATTAATATGAATATACTCTATATATTGTTTAAAGTCAAGGGTGAAATTTAAATAAAAAAAGTTTCCATTTTTTGATAACATGTGTTATTATAACAAGTGTTATTATACTTGGAGGTGAATTAAGTGAAAATAGGAGATTTAAATATAGAGGTACCAATTATTCAAGGAGGAATGGGGATTAGAGCATCAATGTCAAGATTAGCATCAGCAGTAGCAAATCAAGGAGGAGTTGGTGTTATATCAGGAACAGCTATTCCAGCAGAGGAGTTTAGAGAAGAAATAAGAAAAGCGAAAGAGATGATAATAGAAAAAGGCGGAGCACTAGGAGTAAACATAATGGTTGCCGCATCAAATTTTGCAGAAGCAGTAAAAGTATCAATAGAAGAAAAAGTTGATATGATAATTTGTGGAGCAGGATTTTCAAGAGATATATTTGAAACTGTAAAAGGAACAGGAGTAAAAATAATTCCTATAGTTTCAAGTTTAAAACTAGCTAAAATAGCTGAAAAATTAGGTGCAGATGCTATTGTAGTTGAGGGTGGAAATGCAGGTGGGCATTTAGGAACAGATAAAGATTCTTGGGATATAGTTGAAGAGATTGTAAAAGGTGTTTCAATTCCAGTTTTTGGAGCAGGAGGGGTAATTACACCAGAAGATGCAGAAAGAATGATGGCCTTAGGTGTAGATGGAGTTCAAATGGGAAGTAGATTTATAGCAACTGAAGAGTGTGAGGTAAGTCAAGAATTTAAAGAGATATATGTTAATTCAAAAGAGGGAGATGTGGTTCAGATTATGAGTTCTGCAGGTCTTCCAGCAAATGCTATAGTATCGCCATATGTAAAAAGGGTTATTAATGAAGAAAAACTAACTCCTAAAAAATGTACAAGTTGTTTAAAAAAATGTAGTAGAAAGTTTTGTGTAAAAGATAGTTTAATAAAAGGACATGAAGGGGATTCTCTAGAAGGAATTTTCTTTGCAGGAAAAGATGCATGGAAAATTAATGAGATTTTATCAGTAAAAGAAGTCTTTGATTTATTTAGAAGTAAAGTTATAAAATAACATAAAAATAAATAGAAATCTAGTGCGTTAGTACTAGATTTTTTTATTATTCATGATATAATCAATTGATAAAAATAGGAATTAGGAGGATTAAAGTTGAAAGTTATATTTTTTATTCTAACTTTTTTTGCGGTTTTAGGAGCATTAGATAGATGTTTTGGAAATAAATTGGGATATGGAAAAAGATTTCAAGAGGGAGTATGCACAGCAGGACCTCTAATACTAGCTATGTTAGGAATCTTATCGATAAGCCCATTGATATCAAAATTTTCAAAGCCATTCGTTGAAAAACTTTACTTTTTAACTGGAATTGATCCCTCAATATATATAAATTCAATTTTAGCAACAGATATGGGTGGATATTTTTTAGCGAAAGATTTAGCAATAAATAAAGAGTTAATTGATTTTTCAGGAATAATATTAGGGTCAATGTTAGGAACAGTAGTAATTTTTACAATGCCTGTAGCTTTTGGAATTATTGATGATTTATCAAAAGAAAATTTTTCTAAAGGAATATTGAGTGGAGTAGCTACAATTCCTTTAGGATGTTTTGTGGCAGGAGTGATTATGGGTCTTGATATGATTTTAATTATTCATAATTTAATTCCAGTAATGATTTTCTCAGGAATCATTTGTATGGGACTGTGGTTTTTTCCAGAGAAAACTTGTAAATTATTTGATAGATTTGGTAAGGGAATGACAATAGTAATAACTTTAGGATTAGTTTTAACTATTATAGAAACTATGTTTGGATATTCAATAATTGAAGGATTAAATCCTATAGACGAAAGTATGAAGATAGTTACAAGAGTTGCCTTGACTTTAAGCGGAGCTTATCCATTGTTATATTTTATAGAGAAATATTTCAAAGAAACTTTAAAAAAAATGGGTTCTTTATTAGGAATAGATGAGAGTGGAACTGCTGGTTTTATGGCTTCTTTAGTGAGTAGTATACCAATGTTTGGAATTTTTAATAAAATGGATAACAATAGTAAAATAATAAATAGTGCATTTGCAGTAGCAGGTTCATATGTTTTTGGAGGACAATTAGGATTTGTAGCAGGAGTTTCTCCTGATAATATACTGCCTTTTATTGCAGGAAAATTAGTGGCTGGATTTAGTGCTATTTATCTGGCTAAAACTATGTTTATTAATAAAAAAGAGAAAAATAAAAGCTTTGTATTAAATAAAAATTTCAAAATAAACTAGGAGGGATGAATTTGGAAAAAATTATATTAGAATTAAAAGAAAGATATATGGATATTTTTGAAGAATTAAAAGATTTAAATAGTTATCTTTTTGAAAATCCAGAATTAGGTTTAAAAGAGTTTAAGGCAAGAGATAAACATTGTGAAATTTTAAGTAAATATGGATTTTTTATAGAGAAAGGTTATTGTGGAGTTGAGACAGCCTTTTTAGCAAATTATGTAGGAGAAAAGCCTGGACCAAGAATAGCGTACTTAGCTGAGTATGATGCACTTCCAGAGATAGGTCATGGATGCGGTCATAATATTTTAGGAGTAACTAGTAGTGCTGCAGGGATACTTTTAAGAGAGTTTGTAAATATATATGGTGGAGAAGTATTGGTTGTTGGAACACCAGCTGAAGAAACAGATGGTGCAAAGGTAGCTATGGTTAAATCTGGAGCATTTGATAATATTGACGTTGCTATGATAGTTCATCCCACAAGTGGAAATTTACATCTAAGAAGCAGTTCAAGTCAAGCTATGGAAGCTCTAAAGTTTACATTTAGAGGAAAAACTTCTCATGCAGCGGGATCTCCTCACTTAGGAATAAATGCTTTAGATGGTGTAATTACTTTATTTAATACAATAAATGCATTGAGACAACAGATATTACCAACTGATAGAGTACATGGAATTATAACAAAAGGTGGAGAAGCTGCTAATATAATTCCAGATTTAGCTGTGGCTAATTTTTATGTAAGATCAAGAAATAAAAATGAGTTGGATATCCTTTTAGAAAAAGTATTAAATTGTGCTAAAGGTGCTGCAATTTCTTCAGGAACTAAATTAGAAATAGAAAACTATGAAACAAGTTTTTTAGATTTAATAACAAATAAAACTTTAATGAATCTTTATGAGGAAAGCTTGAAAGATATAGGAATAACTGAAATGAAAGATTCGGAAGATAGTGGGTCTACTGATGCGGGGGATGTAAGTCATGTATGTGCAACAATTCATCCATATTTACCTTTATATAAAGAAGTGATTAGTCATAGTAGAGAATTAGCACAATGTACAATTGAAGAGGGAGCTTATAAAGGGATGGAAGAAGCCGTGTTAGCTCTTACTTTAACAGGGATAAAAATATTAAAAAGTGAAAAAATATTGGATGAAATAAAATTAGAGTTTGATAACAATAAATAATAGAAAAGGATTGTCATATCTACGACAATCCTTTTCTTATGTTTAAAGTTATTTTTTAGCTAAAAGATCTCTGATTTCTGTTAATAAAATCTCCTCTTTACTAGGACCAGAAGCAGGAGGGGCCTCCTCTTTTTTACGAAGATGATTGATTCCTTTAACTATTAAAAAGATACAAAATGCAATTATAGTAAAATCAGTAATCGACTGGATAAAGTTACCATATCGTATAGCTGTTTCAGGTATAGTTCCTTGAGCAGGACTAATAACATACTTCAAATTATTAAAATTGACTCCACCTAAGAATATACCAATAATGGGCATTAAAATATCATTAACAATAGAACTAACAATTTTTCCAAAAGCACCACCAATGATAACACCAATGGCTAAATCTACAGCATTTCCTTTTATAGCAAAATCTTTAAATTCCTTTAAAAACATAATAGCCTCCTTAATTACAGCAAGATTAAGAGATTTCAATAGCCTTAATTACATCACAATCAAGAGCATTGCGATATAGACCTAATACTGTAGGAATTCCATCAGATTCATCAGCTTTAGACACCATAAACTCTTTGATTCTAATTTTATGGCATTTTTTACATTTATATATATAGTATAATTGACTCATTTCGTTTCCGTAATCATCAGTAAAATTTTTCTTCGCTAATCCTAAGAATTCAAAATCGTGTACAAAGTGTAGCATAGATTTCCCTCCTTTTATTATAAAAGTATTATGTTAAATATATACTAAATAAAAGTTAATTTCTTTTTCTAACTAAAAAAAATTATAAGATTTTTCTATTTTTCTTTTTCAATGTTATTGCAGCACCTGTTATAAATGTCATGAAGTCTGCAAAAGGTAAAGAAAGCCAAACGCCATCAACTCCTATAAAATCAGGTAAAGTAAATATGCCAATAATAATAAATACAAAGCTTCTTCCAAAAGATAGAATATTAGCAAAAGTAGATTTTTCCATAGATTGAAGATAGGATATATTTATAAAGTTAGCTCCCAAGAAAATAACGGCTGAGGAATAGATTAAAAGACCTCTAGAAGCAAGAGTAATTAACTCTATATCACCGTTAAAGAATTCTATAATAAAATTTCTTTCAAAATAAACAAAAGAAAGGATTGATAAAGCAACTATTAAAGAGATTTTATGTCCTAAAACTAGAGTTGCTTTAATTCGATCTCGATGTTTGGCACCAAAATTGTAACTAATAATTGGTTGTATTCCCTGAGCTAAACCATTAAAAATCATTCTAAAAACATAAAAAATATATGCAATTATACTAAAAGCGGCAACCCCAATTTCTCCAGTTAAAATCATTAAAGTAGAGTTAAATAAAATTGTAATAATAGCAACAGCAAACTCTAAAATAAATGATGAGAAGCCGTTTGAACAGATTCTTTTTATAATTTGTAAGTTTAAAGTTTCTTTCATAAATTTTATATTACAGTCTTTTTTGAAGAAATATGAAAGTAAAAATAATGCAGATGACATTTGAGCAATTCCAGTAGCATAAGCAGCACCGTACATTCCCCACTTGAATTTAATTATAAATAAAGCATCTAGTGCGATATTAACAATCGCTCCTATTCCCATAGAAGCCATAGCGAAATTTGGACTATTATTGTTTCTAACAACTGCATTTAAGGATATAGAAAGCATAAAAAATATACTAAAAATAACTCCAGGAATTAAATAAGCTTTGGTTAAATAGAAGAGTTTCTCACTGCTTCCAAGTAAGAAAATTATTTTATCTTGAAAAATAAGAGTTAATGAACAAATAATAATATATGAGATGATATTTAAAATAATCATATGCGAAAAGTATCGGTTAACTTCTTTTAAATTTCCTTCTCCTTGCTTTATAGAAATAACTGTTGCACCACCAGTTCCAAACATCAAACTTAAAGCGATAGTCAGTGTGATAACGGGATAAGCTAAGTTTATAGCAGCTAAACCATCTCCACCAATTCCTCTACCAATAAAAATACCATCAACAATAACATAGAAAGCTGATATTAACATTCCCATAACAGCAGGAAAAGAAAAATTAAAAAATAACCTACTTATAGAATCTTTTTCTAAATCAATTGAACCAAATTTCATTATTAACTCCTTTTAAAATTTTTACGCTGAGGTAGATTATAACATAAAAAAAAGAGACTGGTAAGTCTCTTTTTAAATTACTTTTAAGCTATAAAAATTGGAGTATTAACATGCTCTAAAATGTTTAATCCCATACGATTAGTTATTTTTTCAAAGAAGAAGGAGTGACTAAGATTTCCCATGATTAAAAGTGAAGTTTTATTAAGTTCAAAATAAAAATCCTCAATATCATCTAAAGGTGAAGAGAAACCTCTTAAATTTGGTAGCACTCCTTTATCATGAATAAGTTCAAGTAGAGTATGCTCATTTTTCTTATAATTCCATGTAAAAACATCAAATTTTTCAATATCTGTAGTTGAAAATAAGGTAAGAAAATTATATACACTTTTATTAACTTTTATTCCATCATCAGACACAATACCGATATTTTCAAAACTTAAAGGCTTTCCTCTTAAGATTATAATTGGTCTATAGATAGTTTTTAAAACTTCTAAAAAAAGATCTCCTAAAAATAGTCCCTCTTGATAAACAAGAAGATCGTTTAATCTTAAAAGATTTTTTAAATTTTCTGTAGTAACTTGAATAATAGTTAGTAGATGAGCATTTAACTTGTGTTCAATTAACTTTTCCTTTGTTTTGTCTAAAAAATCATCTTGAAGCTCAGAAAAATCTTCAAGAAGATTTGCTGAGTCTTCAGAATTGTTAATAAAAGGATTTACATTTAATGCATAAACAGGAGTTATCTCAAAACCAAATTCTTTTTTTAATGAAAGACAACTTTCAATTATTAAATTAAGATCATCTCCACTTTTAAAAATAACAAGTGCTTTTTTCATAAAAACCTCCAAATATATTGATATCTATAAATTAATTTATTGAAAATGGTTCAACTTTCCTTTTTAATTTCAAAAGAAATCCATTGAATTTCAAAAATATCCATATCTATATAATAAAAACCATGAGTTTTTATTACTTTTTTTAAAATTAATTTAAGAAAAAGATTTATTTGTAAAGATGCTACAGTTGATACTACAAAACAAAGATTTCCAGTTTTGTTTTCCACTCCTTTAATATTTTTTTTTGGATAAATTTGTTTTAATAGGGGAGAGTTAGGTAAAATACAACTAACTTGTCCAAAATATCCTGCGACTGATCCATAAATAAGAGGTATATTGAAAATTTGACATTGTTCTTCAATATTAAATTTAGTAATTATATTATCACAGCAATCAAAAACAATATCTGTATCTTTAAAAATAGTATTGAAGCAACACTCTTCAAATTTATAGTTGAAAATTTCTATATCGATTAAAGAATTAATAGAGTTAATATATTTTTTCCCCTCAAAAACTTTAGAGGAACCAATGTTTTTTTCTGTTGATAAAAGTTGGCGATTTAAATTAGTGGTATCAAAATTATCAAAATCTACGAGTTTAATCTTTTTTACTCCTAGTCGAGCTAAAGAGTCTAAAACAAATCCACCAAGTCCCCCAATCCCAATGACTAAAATAGTTTTTTGATTTATAATATCTTGTTCAAATTCACTTAATGAGTCAAAATTTTTAATGTATCTTTTTTCCATTAGCCACCACCAACAGGTGGAAAGATTGAAATAACATCTTCATCACAAAGTTTTGTATCTAGAGAACAATGAAAGCCATTGATTAAAAATATAGATACTTGATCTTGTGAAATATTGAAAAGTTTAAGAAGCTGAGTTCCTGTAATATCTTGATAAAATGGTATTTTTATAATGTTTTCTCTGCCATATCTAAGAGTAGCAAAAAAGCGAATCTCTAGCATAACTCTTCTAATCCCAACTTGTGTAGAGTTTCTTTTGTTGGAAAAGCATTTTCCCAGCCACGAGCTTTATAATATTCAGGAAGCATTATATCAAGTTTACTTTTAAGTCCTTTAGAAGGGCCATCTACAATAGCTTCTTTTAAAAGACGTTTAGGAAGTTGGTCGTCTTCAGGTTTCATTCCAGCTCTTTTATTGAAAACTCTTTCTAAATTATAGATTCGTTCACCAGTATCCAAAAGTGATGTTATAGTGTGTTCAGTACCAGTAGCAGCATTTAAGAAGTTAGTATAATCCTCTGCATTAAGAGCAAAAGAAGTGAATAGACACATTCCCATAGAATCAATAACAGCAGTTAAATCCTGGAATATTTTAGTCCAAGATGCCTTGTTATCTGTAACAGTTCGATCTAATAATTCAGGATGAGCTAAAATTTCAGGAGATATCATATACCCTCTAACATGACATCCTCCACGATTACTAGTAGCATAATTTAAACCAATTCCCTGTATTCCACGAGCATCATATGCAGGAAGCTCTTGTTTTTTTACAGACATTGATAACTCAGGATGACCATAATGTTCACATAATCTTTGTGAACCTAAAGCCATTAATTTACCAAGAGAAGTTTCTCCAAATCCAATTCTTTTTGTCCATTCAACTACAGCAATTTTACTTCCAAATTTTAAAGGAATACCTTCACAATCATTTTCAGAAATAAGACCTTTTTCATATAGTTCCATTCCAGCAGCTATGGTACAAGGGACAGAGATTGCGTCTAATCCAAGCTCGTTGCACCAAAAATTAGCTTCATTAATTGTAGGTATATCGTAGACTCCACAATTACCCCCATATGCCCATAAAGTTTCATATTCAGGCCCACCAATCTCTTTGCCTTCTCGTTCTACAACTCGTCCACAACCTATTGGACATCGATGGCAGTTATATGTTCTTTTTAAATATTTTTCAGTAAGAGTTTCTCCACTTATATTTTCTGCAGTTTC
Organism: Cetobacterium sp.; assembly: GCF_051653945.1. Taxonomy (GTDB): domain Bacteria; phylum Fusobacteriota; class Fusobacteriia; order Fusobacteriales; family Fusobacteriaceae; genus Cetobacterium_A. The sequence goes on along the minus strand of NZ_JBOFXD010000002.1, from coordinate 5,715 downwards.
AGAATATGATCCTTGCCAATTATTTGTAGGAAAACTTCCTGTTTCATTTATAATATTTACAAGAACAGCAGTTCCGTAGGTAGGAAGACCAGTACCAGTCACACCATCTTCTTTTATTTTTTTCATCGCTATAATTAATTCTTTTCTCAGAGCATCAGGATCATTAACAGGTATTGAGCTTCTAGAGGAGTTAACAACAATCGCTTTTAAATTTTTAGATCCCATAACAGCTCCTACCCCAGATCTTCCAGCAGCTCGATCACTATCATTTATAATAGCTGCCATTAGAGAAAGAGTTTCTCCACCAGGACCAATATTTAAAACAGAGGCTTGAGGATAGGTTTCTTTGAAAAAATTATTAGTTTCAGTACTAGTCTTTCCCCAAACATGATGTGCATCTAAAATCTCGACTTTATCATCATTAATATATAAGTATTTAGGAGTACTACTTTTTCCCTCTATAATAATACCGTCAAATCCTGAATACTTTAGTTTTGCTCCCCATTCACCACCTGAGTTAGAGCAAGCAATCATACCAGTAAGAGGAGATTTTGTAACAACAACGTACCTTCCGCCTGTTGGAACAGACGCTCCAGTAACAGGTCCAGTCATAATAACTAATTTATTCTCCCTTGATAAAGGATCAATAGTAGGATTGATTTCATCTAAAAGGATTTTACTACCTAACCCTCTTGCACCAATAAATTTTTTAGCAGTTTCTAAATTTAAAGTCTCTACTTTTATTTCATTGGTTGTTAGATTGATTCTCAATAATTTTTCATTGTATGACGTTTTCATAAATATATACCTCCCTATAAATTATATTGTAATGATAACAGAAATCTATTATTGCGAGTATACCCCATAAATAACTAATTATCAATAGAATAAGCTAAGAAAAAATATATCTTTTTTAAGAAGTATGATAAGATAAATTTAACAATATTGTTTGGAGGGAATAATGGGTTTTTTAATGACTATAATTGTAGCTGTAGTTGGAGGGAAAATTGGTTTAAAACTAAAAATACCAGCAGGAGCTATGATTGGATCAATGATTTTGGTTTCAATATTTAATTTATTTTCAGGCAAAGCTGTGATGCCACAAGAATATAAGATACTAACTCAAATAGCAACAGGGGCATTTATTGGTGCAAGAATAGAAAAAAATGATATTTTGGGATTAAAGGAAGTATTTAAACCTGCTATATTAATAGTTAGTTGTATGGCGGTAATGAACTTTATTTTAGGATATATTTTATATAAAAATTCAGTATTGGATTTAACGACTGCATTATTTGCAACTGCTCCTGGTGGGATGATGGATATGACTCTAATTGCTCATGAATTAAATGCTGATTCAGCTAAAGTTGTAATGTTTCAGTTAATTAGATTAATATCTGTAATTGGAGTTATTCCCATTTTTTTGAAAAAAATAATAAGAAAAAAAGGTGAGAGTGAAGTAATAAAAATCTATGAAAAAAATAAAATTAATAAGAAAAATAGTTTAGAGAATATAATCTTAACAATAGTTGTTGGAATTGTAATAGGATATATAGGATATTTATCAAAAGTACCAGCAGGAGCATTAAGTTTTTCTATGGTTGGAGTTGGAATATTTAATATTTTTTTTAATAGAGGAGTTATGCCAATTCCTTTGAGACAATTAATTCAGATGTTTGGAGGGGCTTTAATAGGAACTAAAGTATCTTTAAATGATGTTTTAGAAATGGGACAATTATTGCATCTAGTTGTAATTGTTATTGTAGGTTTTTTGTTTATGAATATTATTATTGGTTTAATAGTTTATAAATCAAGTAATTTCAATATAGCAACATCCCTTTTTTCAGCAGCACCAGGAGGAGTATCAGATATTTCCATTATTGCAAGCGAAATGGGAGCAGATACTCCAAAAGTTGCAATTATACAGTTGATGAGATTGGTATCGATTGTAAGTTTTTATCCTATATTAATCCAAATTATTGTGAAGGTAATAAAATAATAAAAAAGAACTCTAAAAAATCAGAGTTCTTTTTATTATATTTTAAAATTAAAGTAATGGCTTAATTGAATTTTCAAGTTCATCACAATTTGTAAATAATAAACTATGGAAACCTATTTTTTTGGCTTCTTCAATATTATCAAAGTTATCGTCTATAAATATTGTTTCACTAGGGTCTAAATTATATTTTGAAAGAAGAATTGCATATATAAAATGATCGGGTTTCAAAGTATTAACTTGATATGATATTACTCCACCATTTCCAATTCTTAAAAAATCATGTTTATTGTACATTTTCTCATAAATATCTTTTTGAAAGTTAGAAAGATAATAAATATTGTATCCATAATCTTTTAATGATTTTAAGAGATTGACATTTGCTTCGATTGGAACAAGCATTTCGTGCCATTTATCAAGAATAGTAGATATCTCTTTTTTTAAATCTGGAGCTTTTGTCTTAAAAATATTTTCAGCAACTTCATAATCGATAGAGCCACGATCTAACTCTTTCCATTCGTCGCTTAAAAAAATTAACTTGTATAATCTCTCTTCGATATTTTTTTCAAATCCTAATCCTTTTAAAAATTCTTGTGGCTGAAAATCTAGCAGAACATTACCAATATCAAATACTATATTTTTCATAATGCCTCCTTTAAAAAATAATTTAGGGTTACTATAAACATACCTCATAAATAAAAAAACATCAATAGTAATTTATAAAAAATCTTTTTCTTTTACAAAAAGCTTTTTTATATTTTTTAAAGTTCCAAAAATAATTATTTTATCACCATTTTCTAAAATACTTTCACCAGTTACACCGATAGATATATCATCATTTTTTATAATAGTTAGAATTTGGAGAGTATAGTTTAAACGAATGTTAGAGTTTTTTAATTGGACTTGAGATAATTCTTCAGGAAGATTTGTGATTGTAACTTCAGCAATAACTTCAGTTTTAAAAACTCCAAGAATCATTATCGGATTATGCTGATTTTTAAACATTGCTTTAATACCGATTTTGCTTATAAAGCGATCGAAATTATTTTTTACAAAATTAACTTTTAAAAGAGAATACCAGATGATAATAAGTGCAATTATTGCTATAAGAACTTTAACAATTAAATGAAAAACATTTCCATCAGTCAATCTCATAAAAAAATTTATAACCATCGAAACAATTGTAACAGAAAATATATAACCAAAAAGAATTGTTACAAAAGCCAATTTTCTTCGTTTTCTAGAGGATGTAATAAGTTCACTTTCGGCAGTTGTAAAACCACAAGTTGTTAACATAGATATAACTTGGAAACGAGCAGTTTCTTCTGTAAGTCCAGTAAGTCTAAATAAAATAGTAAATATCTCACAAATTAAAAGATAGGTTAACATTAAGCTAAAAAATGCTAATATTGCGAAATCAGTACTCATAACACCACCTTTAAAATTTATTTAATTAAAATAAGTATGATATATTAAATACTATCAAAAAAATGAAATCCTTTTTAATTAAATAGAAAATTCAATAATATTTAAATAAATAATATGCTATAATAAAATTAAAAAAATGGTTAGGAGTCAGATAATGAAAAAACTAATATTATTTATAGCTGTATTATCATTGATTGGTTGTATGAAAAAAGAAGTTAAATTTGGAGATGAAAATTTAGAGTTAAAAGGAACTAAGTTGTATTATAAAGATAAGTTATTTACAGGTTTTATTACTCAAGAAGTTCCTTTCACTGATAAAATTATAAAAATAGAGTATGCAAATGGAGTTATAAAAACAGAAAAATAAAAAAGATATCCTCAAGATATCTTTTTTTATTTAAAAGGAATACTACGATATTTTTAGAAAAAATATATAAGTAAATTTTGGGGAGGATGAGGGTCTTATGGAGTTTAAGTTTAAATTTTTAGGTAAAACTTGTTGGTTTTTAGAAGTTGATAAAAAATTTAAAATCGGTTGTAATCCATCATTTATTTTAAAAAAAAATAGTGATATTAAATTAATCTCTCCTATGGATGATTCTTTTAAAAATATAAAGCTTTGGCTAATTACAGAGTGTAATTCAGATTCTTTTGACGAAGAAGGAGTTAAGGTTATAGAAGATGAAGCTAAGATTATCTCAAGGAAGGAGTGTGGAAAATATTTACGAGATAAAAAAAATGCAAACATCTATTTTGTAGATTGGTTTAAAAAAATAGATTTAGAGATAAAAGGATATAAAATAATAGTTGAAGTTATTCCCACTTATAAAGGTGGTGGATTTTTATCAAATCCTGTATTGGGAAAAGCGAACGGATATCTTGTAACTATAATTGATAAAATTGGTAAAATAAAGAGAATTTATGTTACGGGAGAAACAATTTATCAGGAGAATATAATAAAAACGTTGATATATTATCCTATAGATATTATGATTGCAAATATAGGACATATAAAAAATAGTTATTTTGGTGGAGAAAAAAGCATGGATTTAGTTATGCTAAATAGCTTTATAAGAACATTAAATCCAACTGAGGTAATAACTATTTTTTCAAAAGGTGAGAGTTCTAGAAAAGAAATGAAAAAATATATAGATTTAATTGAAGTTGGGGAAGAAAAAGACATATAAAAAAGGATGAAGAGATTTTTCTTCATCCTTTTATTTTTTACATAAACATGCTAACTCCAGGTCCAATAGGTAATCCTAGATAAGTCCATGCAATAAACATAATTGACCATCCGATTAAGAATACTAATGAATATGGAAGCATCATTGCAATAATAGTTCCAATTCCCATAGATCCTTCTTTCTCTTCATATTTAGATGCAAATCCAACTATGATAGGGAAATATGACATTAGAGGAGAGATTATATTAGTAGTTGAATCTCCAATTCTATATGCTAGTTGAGTATACTCAGGAGTTAATCCTAATTCAACAAACATAGGGATGAAAACAGGAGAAAGCATTAACCACTTAGAAGAAGCTCCACCAATAAATAGATTAACAAACGCAGTTAAGAATATTAATCCTACAGCTGCCCAAATTCCAGATATTCCAAGATCTTTTAAAATATCTGCTAATTTAACAGCGATAACAATTCCTATGTTTGATTTAGAGAAAACATATACGAATTGAGCAGAAACGAATATAATAACCAAAACTTGTCCACAAGAAGCCATTGCTTTAGTCATTGACTTAATAACATCTTTGTGTGATTTTACAGTCTTTGCTGCAATACCATAAGCAAGTCCTGGAATAAAGAATGCTAACATAAGTATATAAACGATAGAATCACTGAAGAAAGGCTTTAAAATCTCCATAGTTCCAGGTTCTCTATTATTTTCGGCTATGAACTTTGTAATTTCTTCAGAAGTTAATCTGAAAATAGCATTTTCAGGAATAACCATAAGTAAAATTACAAGAATAAATCCAATTGTAGCTAATCCAGCAGCTCTTAATCCATTTTTCTCTTCAGGACTAATTTGATCATTTAAGTTAATATCAACTTTAGGACCTTTGTAATCTCCTAGTCTAGGTTCAACAACTTTATCAGTTATCCAAGCTCCAACAGCTGTTATAAAGAATGTAGAAGCAAACATAAAGAAGAAGTTTGCAGTTGGAGTAACAGAGTATCCAGGTAAAACAATTTGTGCTGCAGATGTTGTAATTCCTCCAAGTAATGGGTCAGTAGTACCGATTAAAAGGTTAGCAGAGAATCCACCAGAAACTC
>NZ_JBOFXD010000001.1:0-8948 GCF_051653945.1 Cetobacterium sp. | reverse complement strand
CTATATATCCCTTATCCTTTTTAAAAGATATATCCCACTCTCTAGCTCCATCATCCATGTACTTATAATTTCCTAGCTCTAAAGTATGCCCTTTATACACATCATCATACCTTAGCTTTATATCCTCAAATAAATGATTTCTAACATCATATGTTGTTGTTATTTCTCCATAAAGAAAAGCTCCTTGATATTCAAGTTTAGCTTCCCAATTACTTTGCCAATCTCCATTTTTTTCATATTCACTCTTTTTAAATATTTGATTAAGCTCTGTTCTTAAATAACCTAATTCAAATAACTTTTTATCATTTGAATAAAGAATATCATTTGTTGTTTTTCCTTCTTTTAATAATCGCTCATTATTATTTTGCCTTATTCCTATCTCTTCAGGCGTTGAAAAGTTTAGTGTCATATTAATCTTTTCTTTTTCTTTAGAAAGAGCTAAATTTGTTAAAAATAATTTTCTAAAGACATCTTTTTCTAAATAAATCTCTCCATCAAAGATTTTGATACTGTCAGAAGTTAATTTTAATTCCTCATTATTTTTTAAAATTCTATTATTCTTTGTGTCAATAATTACATCTTCTAAGCTATCACCTAGTTTGGCATTTACATTATTTTCTATTCTTTCAAAGTTTCTAAAGTTTATTAGTTCAAAAAATGAAATTAGGGGGAAATAAACCTCTTCATCCTTTATAAATGTAGAGTAAGATTCTGTTTTCCTTTCTCCATTTATATAAAGTGAGTATAGATGTATTCCATCTGTGTTTATTTCACCCCCATTTTCTAATATAAATTCTTCATCTGTTATGATTCCTTTCTCCATTAGTTCTTTTAGCTCCTGTTCTGTTGCTTGTCTTTGTGGAACTACTGGAATACTCTTTTTTTGAGTTTTAGTTTCTTGCTCTTGTTTTACTGGTGAATCTTCTTTAAAAAGTTCTAATGCTTTATTCTCTTCTTTTTTCTCATTTTGCAATTGATCTGTTTCTTGAACTTCTTCAATTGGAACAATTAATTTTTTATCTTGGCTTTCTTCAATAACTGGTTTAATAATTTGCTCTACACCCTTATTTTCTTTATTGTTTTTAGAAGTATATTTAGCTGAAATAAGGACAAGTGCTATTACTCCTAAAATAATAATACTTCGCTTTTTTTTCATTATTTTGTAATCTCCTTTTCTAATAGTTTGTTACCTTCCATATCCCTCACTGCAAGTTTTGGATTTTTTAAATTAGCTATATCTAGCTTTTGATTAAAGCTATTTTCATAACCTTTTAAAAGTCTAAAGCTATCTAAATATTTAGCTTCTTTTAAAGAAGAACTTTCTAAATAGACCTCTACTTTTGTTCTAATATTTCCAGTATTAGAGATTTTAAAACTAAGTTCATTGTTCTTTAATTTTGAATCTTTTATTTCTAAGTTTGGTTTTAAATCGCCCACATATCCTGCTAATTCTAATTTTAAATCAGTATAAATAATTACATTTCCATTACCTGATTTTTTAACACTAGGAATATTTATTTCTTTTATCCCCATTATTGCTGTATATTCACCTTGTTTTGCTTCTTTTGGAGCTTCTATATACACTCTAATCTTTTCACTTTGCCCTGATTTAAGTTTTAAACTTTTAGGATAAAATTCCATATATGGTGTCATATCTAGCCCATTATCACTTTTTTCCTTATAAATCCTATATCCAACCTCTTGATTCGTTGGATTTGTAATGTAAAACTCTTGCGTAGCTCCTTCTTTGTCTATTCGCTTATCAAATACAATTGGTGCTACTTGCATATATGCAAAAGTTTTAAATCCAAGAATAAAAAATAAAAATAATTTTTTTAATTTCTCCATGTAATCCCTCCATTTACTTTTTAAATTTATTAAATAGGGAGCAAGAAAAAATCCTTGCTCCTAACTTAATAAATCTAACTAACTTTTATTATTTTTTATAATTATAGAGACTTAACTTTTAGAGAAGCCTTAAATGTATTTGTTCCAATGTACATTCCTGGTTCTGCTTTTGTTCCCGCAGGAATAACTGATTGAACTAAAGTTCTCATTTGATTATCTGTAGCTTTAATCTCTCTTTCATGCTTAATAAAGTTAAATTCTGTGTCCATTGTCATTTTTGTAGAAGCTGTATCTCCTACTGCTGATAATTTATCAAGAGTTAATACATTAGTTGCAGGATTATAGTTTCCATTTGACACTAACTCAAATTTACCAGTATATTTTTTTGTTCCAACTGTTCCTACTCCATCAGCAGAGAATGGATGATTATCTGTTCTTTTTAAAATTGCTGTTCTTTCAACTACACTTCTATTTAATGTTCCTGCTAACTTTGTTCCATGATCAAATACCATAGTGTCGTATACATCATTATTTTCATCTACAATCACCAATTCGGGACCCTTTGGAACAATATTAACTCTTACCTCTACTGGAACTCCTGCACCTACTGTATCTCCTACTGCTGTTGCCGTTAGCATTGAGTCAACCATTTGTTGATTTGAACCTCCCGCACCCATTGCTACAGTTCCTAACCCTAATGCTAAAATTGATACTAATAAAAACTTTTTCATAATTTAATTCCTCCTGTTTTCTTTTTTATTTTTATTTAAAAAACTATATTAAATAGTTTTACTTAGCTTTTTTTCTTTTTAGATTCTATAAGAGCCATTAATAAAAGTCTTTTCATAATCTATTCACTCCTTATTATTTAATTTTTATAACTTGATCTAATACTTTTATATTATTAAAATCATAAAATACTATGTTCTTTGCATGGTTAGGTATTTCAACATCTATCTTTGTTTCAACACCATCAAATAATCTTGATATTGGATAAAGATCTGGTAACAAAACATTATTTTTATCTGTAAATCCTACTGCTAGTTCATATCCTCTTTTATTATTATTTTTAACGTGTGATCTAAACTTTTTCTTTCCATTTACCTCATAGAACTCTTGTTTAGATAACTCAAAAGGTTTATTTAAATCACCCACATAGGCAAACATTTCAAGTTCTAAGGCTTGTTTCATTTCAAATGTTTGATTTGTTTTCCCTGATTTTAACTTTTGAACATTTGGAGATTTTAAAGGATTAACATTTAAATTAAATGAATACTCCCCTTCTTTTAAAGAAGAATCTTCTTTAACATAAACTTTAAAACTTTTTTCTGATAAAGGTTCAATTGTTAATACTTTAGGATATATTGTTACTAACCTTGATATATCAGTATTTTCCCCAGTATTACTAACACTTATTTTCCACCTCATAGGTTCTTTAGAGGTGTTGACTATTGTAAACTCACCATAACCATCCCCTTTGTCTATTCTTTTGTCATAGCCTAAAGGATAGAATTTTAAGGCATAACTTGGTATTACATTTACAACAAACATAAATGTAAATAGAGCTGACATTAAAAACTTTTTCATAAATTTCCTCCTGATTTTTGAATAAAAAAAGCCCTACAAAAACAAGCACTTAACTTTAATTAAGCGTTTATTTTTGCAGGGCTACGGTTTTAAACACGACTTTCCTACTGAATATTCTATTGGAAATCAATTAGATAAAAGGGCTACGAGCTTCAAACACGACTCCTCTTATAAAGTTACATCAATTTCTGCAAAAATTATAGCATATATTTTACTGCTTTTCTACACTTTTTATAACTTTTTAATTGAATTTTAAAATATATTTTTCCAAATAAAAAAATAAGTTATAACTATAATTATTTTTTTCATAATTCCCTCCTAAGTTTTAAATAAAAAAAGCCCCACAAAAATAAGCACTTAACTTCAATTAAGCATTTATTTTTGCAGGGCTACGGCTTTAAACACGACTTTCCTCTTATAAAGTTACATCAATTTCTATAAGAATTATAGCATATATTTTACTGCTCTTCTACACTTTTATGATAACTTTTTTAAACTATGTCTTTCAAAATTATATAGGCTGGATATACAAACTCTTCAGGAATACACATCCAATATTTTTCAACTATACTACCTTCTATGTAATTTCCAGTGTACCAATAATTTTCTTCTGGACACAAGTATGCTTCCAGTTTTTTTATTTCTAAAAATTCTATATTTTCTAATTTTTTATCTTTTTTTATTTTCTCTAATATTTTTTTAGCTTCTTCCAATGAATAATAAGAACTTATACATACAACAGAATACTCTTTTTCAAATTCGTCATTTGCTGTATAATTTACTATTCTGTATTTTTCTCTTTTTGATAAAAATATCTTTGAATTATATTTACCACTCATGCTGTTTCTCGCCTCTTTTCTTCAGTATCTTGAATCTTATTCAAGTCTTGCTTCTCTTTACAATTGCTACATATAATTATATTTTCTTTAGTATTCATATAATCAAAGTCCATACTTCCACACTCACATTTAAACATATTCTCTCCAGCTTCTTAGACTTTTTAAATTTTCTAACTCTTCAGTTCTCATTAAATCTTCTACATAATATTCTTTTCTTAACTCCCAATATTTGTATGAACATAACCTTCCTAAATTAAAAGCTTCCTCATAATTTAATTTCCTTGCCTTCTTATTTTTAGGTTTTCTAACTTGGTTCACAAAGAATTTTATTTGTTTTTTATATTTTACTCTCTTTGTTTTCTTCCATTTTTCTCTCTGAAGATTATATTCAACCTCACGCTTTTCTCTATATTCTTCATAGCTTTTACATTCTTCTCTTTTTAGATCAATCTCTTTAGCGTATTTATTCCAATCGTCATATTCTTCTATTTTTAGGATTCTTTCAACCTTCTCACATGTGTATATTCCATATTTTTCATCTATATGCTCTTTTGATTTTTCTAAAAGAACTTTTGGTATTATAAATGATGTAGTTTTTACAAGATTAGAGTCATGTTCATGTTTCTTTTTCTTATCAGCTTTTAAATCTGCTAAAGAGATTTTTATTTCGATTTCATTCGCATAAAGAGTTCCTTTTGATAAATAAACAAAATCACATTCATGCCCTAAAGTACTTGAAACTCCTTTAGTACAAAAATAATCTTTATTATGTAATCTACAATATTCTACTAATGCTACTTCCATATCTTCTGTTGTTATTTTATCTATTTTTTCTTCTTTTAAAATTGTAGTAATTCGTTCTTTCTTCATATTTTGACTTCCCATATTTTCTCTTTAGATTATTTCACTCTTAGCTAAATTTCTAATATCAATAACACCTTCTCCACCCATTATATTAACTAGAGTATCTTTACCTATGAATATAACTTCAGAACAATAAACTCCATCAGCGGTTAAGAATAAATGCTTATGCTTTTCCCCTTGAATATAACCTAAATATTTCATTGGATTTATATATTCTAGCGTTCTTATTTCTGATTTTTCTTTACCCCATCTTTTTACCAAATTACCAGGAGTAATATATAAATTATCATCTATTTCAAGAGGTTCTTTTACTAATCTATCTTTTATTTCTTCATAATAAGCTAGATTATACCCACCACGTATTCTATAAATAAAAATATCTGGAGCTATAGTTTCTTTTCTTCCATATTTGCTTAAATCATCCATTATTTCGTCCTCAACTTTTTAAATTATTTTAATATTTTTCTAACATTTTTAAACTCTTTATAAGCTATTGCTCTATTTGTCATAGTTATCATTTTTGGATTTTTCCAATATAAATTTAATTCATTATTTTCTGTATCTGCTTCTACTGTTAAAAAATTTCCCATACTAGGAAGAGTTAATATTACCGCATACTCTTTATCTTCTTCTTTTAGTATTTCATATTTTTTAAATAGTGTTGGTTCTACTATTTTTAACATATTTATGTTCTTATAAATAATTACTGCTCCAATCATTATTAAACTTACAAATAAATTTTTTTTCATTTAACTTCTCCTACACCCAATTTTTTAAATTATTTTCACTATATTGCTTTAATTTTTCTCGTTCTTTCTCCCCTAATAACTTATGATAAAGCTCTCTTTTTTCTACACCATACTCTTTTAATAATTGTTTTTTTTCATCCTCGTTAAATTCTGTATTTCTATTTATTAAAATATCTGTGTCTAACTCGAAAATTACCTCTCTTAACTTCTCTATTTCTAAATCTTTTAATTTTTCTAAATCTATATTAATATTCATTTGTTCCAAGCAATATAGTTTTGTTGATCTTATAAAAGTTCGTGGCTTTATAACTTCTAACTCATAATCAGAATAAGGCGATTGTATTTCTGTTGAAACTACCATTAATATACATGTAAACCATAAACTCAACATTAGTAACATAAATAATATTGAACTAAATGTTTCAGAAAACATATTAAAAAATAAATTATTTGAAACTATTATCATAAAAATTATTCCCGTTAAAAAACTTGATTTAAAAAAATAATTCTTATTACAAAATGAGTCAACTTTTTTAACTCCTATTTTTTTTACAATAAACTCTTCAAATGTTATAAATAATACTCCTATAATAGCTATCACTAATATAACTACAAAATTAATTAAAATTTTATTCATTTTTACCTCCAATTTTCAAATTTTTTAAATTTTTTTTGTTTTTCAGCTAATTTTTTATCTTCTTCTATTATTTTTTTATATCTTCTTTTGAAATTCCATTTAAATATTTATTTCTTAAAGAATAGTGATATTTAATTTTATATAGAGTAAGTACAATCATCCCTCCGATTAACAATAATAATCTTTTTTCCATATTTTTCCCTCTTAGTTTTTATTTTCAATCTCTTTTTTCTATAATTTTTAAAAAAAGGAGAAGTACTCCTTCTCCTAATTTCTTAATTTTGTAATCTTTTTCGTAAACTTTTCTTCACAATTCAATTATTTAGCTTTGTTTTTCTACTCTCAAAGTTTTAAATAATTTGCAATTACAAATGATGAAAGAACTATCAACATTGGTATTGCCACATTTTTAGACAATATTAGCAATACTTTTTCAATTTTCTCTAAAGAATTTAAGTATTTTTTAGTTTTTTCATCTATTTCTTTTTCTCGAGTTTCAAAGATCAAGTTTTGTCGAGTGTTATAAAAACTATTTAAACATAAGAATACAAATATTATATAACCCCCAATTAACATTATTAAAAATTTCAGTAAACTTAAATTCGATTGAATCGTAGCTCTGATCATTTCATCCATCATTATATCTCCTACTTTTAATTTTTATGAATTTATGATTTCCTGTATCTTTTTTTCTTTTTTCTCTTGTATTTCTTTTAGTTTTTTTTCTCTTAATTCATTCAATACACTTTCTAAAAACCTTATATCATATTTCATCAGTTCTTCTTTTTTTAGATTTGGCTTTAGTTCAGTAATTTTCAGAGCTGTATATTCTTTTGAGAATAAACCAACTGTAATTAAACTTCCCAATAAAATTATTCCACTGCAAAATGCAATAAAACCTATAATAAAAGTTTTTATTTGAGATATTTTTTCAGTTATTACTATTAAGGTTAAGCCTAGTATAATAAAAAGACACCCTACTATTATAAATGAATCTCTGTTTAAAAATATAAATTCAACCATAACTACATTCTCCTTTTATAAAAATAACTTTGCTTCAATTTGGAACAAAGTTATTTTTTCTTTATATTTTTATTTCTCTAGCAATATTTCTTTTTCTATTTCTTTTCTCTTTTTTTCTTCGATTCTATTTATAATTTTTTCTAAACTTTCTAGATTTAATTCATTTAATTTTTCTTCTTTTAATGTAGGTACATCTTTCAATATTTTTTTTATTTTTTCATTTTTTACTTCTTCTTCTGGTGGATCTATACTAGTATTAATATAATTATAGATCATTATTAGTATTAATATAATTATAGCTATTGAATAAATAATTGTCATCATTAAATTTCCTCCTAATTAAAACTTATATATCATTCCTGCTGTTCCTAAGTGTTCGTCAAATAGGTATTTATATTCCACATATCCTGTTAATCCATTTTTTTCAAGTTCTAATTTAATTCCTAAATCTTTATACGAATCCTTCTCATACTTTGACACCTTAACTGAATCAGAACTTATATTATTCAATTTAACACTCATACTGTCATACGGGTTAGCTAGTTCATGTAAATATGTTCCAAATGCCTTTATTGTGCTTTTTACAGAGTTTAAATTAAATTCTTTTCCTACTTCAATTCCTGCTCCTGCTTCTACAGACCATACATTTTGCTTTTCTACATCTAATCCATAATTACCTGATTCATTAATAGAATCTTGCATTAAGTATGTTGCGTTTAACTCTATCTTTGGTTTAATAAAGAAAGAACTTACAAAATAGTCTTTAGATAATATATTATTTAATCCAATCCATTTATTATCTAAGTCTCCTTTTTGGCTTCCATAAACATCACCAAATTTCAGATCTCTTTTTAAATCTCCTGAAGATAATCCAAAGAATAGATTATTTGTTAATTGAATATCATTATTTTTATAGATTGAGTACATATTAAGTTGACCGAATGTATCTTCTCTTTTTGCATTATCCATATCAAATTTAGCATTTAATGTACCTATATTAGCAATAGTTCCTAATCTTAATTTAGCATTTATTTGTTTATCTGCTCCTAAGAATACTGACGATATATCTTCTTTATATCCACTTAAATTTGAGCTATCAGCTTTTATATTCTTATAATCTGCTCCACCAATAACTCTTAATTCTTTAGATGTTGGTTGATTAAATACGTTGTTTACTAATGTATCTCTATTAAATCTTAACATTTCAAGAGTTTGTTTCTTTAGATTTGGGTATATATCATTTCCAAATATATTATTTGTTGCTCTTGTAAATTCATCTGCATTATCTATTAACTTCAAATTATTATATAATTCTTGTCTTAAAATATCTCCATCTACATAGTTGTTTTCTAAATAGTTTGCAAAATTTGAATTGCTTATAATTTCATTAAAATTCTTTCT